>JAPKDJ010000189.1 GCA_026421245.1 Akkermansiaceae bacterium
ATCATTATCCCCGAGCGGTGAGAAGGAAGTTGTTTCAGCTTCGTCAGCCCCGGCCCGTTTTCGATAGAGATTAAAATACCACGGCAGGCTGGTGCCTTTGCCGGATTCGAGTGCTTCTTTTTTCGATTGGAAAGGCCGACTCCCCACTATTTTGTGCAGTGGATCTTCCTCCGAGGATGTCACCGGCAACTTCAACTCCACCGACCAAAAATCTTCTCCGATATGAGTCGCCACTTCCGCCTGAGCGGACCAATCATACCACTTTGATTTCGACACTCCTCGATCGATGTTGACCATGGCACCTGCGGGATTAATGACGATTTGATAGTAGGAATGTTTGTCGGTTTCGATGAGTAACTCGAGATGTTCGCCCTGCCAGATCGTGGGATCGTTGTTCTCGCGAGAACCGATCACGGGCACTTCGCCTTTCGGCAGTTCGCAGCGGATTCCGAAGTAGAGATGATCATCCATCCAGAGCGCCTGGAAACGGGTCTGCAACTTTGCTTTCTTTGCTAAGCTTACATCCTTCAGGGGACGGGGGTGATTGTAGGCTGTCCAAAAGGCTTCATCGAGCTTACCATCTATCTTCAGCGTGTCTTGAGCGTCGCTCCACTTGTCTTTGCCCATGTCAATGACGCGATATTCAGGCAATCCCTCGGGGCGCTTCACGTCCATTTGAGTAGAACGAGAGCGCAATTGGATCAGGAAATCATCAACGAGGGCAATGCGCTGCCCATAGACACTTTCCGGTGGCGCGGTGGCTTTCGCTTTGGCAAACAGATCGAGCGCTTTCCGGCAGACTCCCGCATCGGAAGCGAGGCGGGCGTATTCCAGTTCGCAATGCTCGATGAACGCCTTCATCTGTGCAGCGGCGGGACCGTAGAAACCTTCGTAATACTCCGCGAGTATGGTATCCACGTCCTGATCCGCATCCCACCAGAACCGGGAAATAATGTAGGGGTTGAGATGGGCCATGCCGGGATGGTGCAAACCACCTTTGCCACTGGAAATCCAGACATCCTCCCGCCACACATCTTCGTGACTATCCTTAATACCACGCGCGGCAACATGCGGCCAATATTGGGGACGGAAGGCACCACGATTGGTGAACGGAGTGTAGTTCAGGGTCACCGACAAGGGGTTATCTGTCTTCGCCAACCACTGACCACGAAGCGCTACAGTTCCCCGGTGGAATTCGTCATCCAACTCACGAATGGGGCGACCATTGGTGATCTGTACCCATACGTTGTCGGGTAACTTGTCTATAGTGAGAGGCGGGAGCCGATAAGTGCTGTAGGCACCACAAAACACTTTTCGGTCGGGATGCGTTTTTGCCAGTTCATTGGCGACTCGGACGACGAAACTCCACACGTAATCAGAAGACATCCCCGAGGGTCCCCGGTCGAGTGTCATCTGAGGCCGACAGCGATCGCATTGGCAATGATTGAATCCATCGTGTGGCATCACCGAAACGACCGGGACATCGTAATGATCGTAGTTGAGTCGGGCAAAAGCGACCGTCTCGTTGAAAAATCCTTCCGAGGAAAGGCAGGCATTGGCCGTCTTGCTCTGCGTGTCGCGCTTTCCGTTCGCCAACTGCGCATAGTATTCCGGATGGGCGGCTCGTTGCTCTGGATGTTCGGTCAGGTGTCGTTGGCCGTGATGCAATACGCCATACTGACTGTTCGCGCCGATACGGAGATACCACAGGGCATCATCCATCTCCTTGGAACTGAATAAAGGGCGACTAATCGAGCGCACTTCATATTCGGGCTGCACGGTCCGCTTGACCTCGGGCAAGGCAATGTTTCCGGTTTCCGGCAGGATTTCTCCCAGCTTGCCCGGCATATACCAACGCACTCCGAGATCGCGGAGAAACGCATACACCGCATTCAGAGAACCACGATGATCGAATGTCCACATATCCAACGACTTGCTGTAGCTGCGGTAGAGCGAAGTTCCCACCGGACTCTTCCACGGGTGACCTGCCAGTTTCTCCCAAATCGGCTGCTTGTTTCTCGCCCAGTCATTGTGACTTCGGGCCCAGGGTTCACGGGGCTGAAAGTCGAGGTCATT
>JAPKDJ010000040.1 GCA_026421245.1 Akkermansiaceae bacterium
GGTAAGACCGTGGTCATCATGGAGCTCATCAACAACATTGCGAAAGCACACGGTGGATTCTCCGTCTTCGCCGGTGTGGGTGAGCGAACTCGTGAGGGCAACGACCTTTACTGGGAGATGATCGAGTCCGGCGTTATTTCGACTGAGAAGGACGAGAACGATCATCCCAAGCTCGACGAAAACGGCAATCCTGTCCTCGCTCCCGGTTCCAAAGTGGCACTTTGCTACGGTCAGATGAACGAGCCTCCAGGTGCGCGTCTCCGTGTGGCCCTCTCCGCGCTCACCATGGCTGAGCACTTCCGCGATGAGGACAATTCTGACGTTCTTCTCTTCGTTGATAATATTTTCCGTTTCTCCCAGGCCGGTTCCGAGGTGTCCGCACTTCTTGGCCGCACGCCTTCCGCGGTGGGATACCAGCCGACCCTCTCTGAGGAAATGGCCGGACTTCAGGAGCGAATCACTTCTACCAAGAAGGGATCGATTACTTCTATTCAGGCCGTTTACGTTCCTGCGGATGACTTAACTGACCCCGCTCCTGCCAACACCTTCGCTCACCTTGACGCGACCGTGGTGCTTGAGCGTTCCCTTGCGGAGCAGGCTCTTTTCCCTGCCGTCGACCCGCTCGCCTCTACCTCTGCGGCGCTTGCTCCCGAGATCGTCGGAGAAGAGCACTACAAAGTTGCTCGTGGCGTTCAGCTTGTGCTTCAGCGCTACAAGGATCTTCAGGACATCATCGCGATTCTTGGAATGGACGAACTTTCTGACGAGGACAAAACGACCGTCTTCCGCGCTCGTAAAATCCAACGGTTCCTCACCCAACCTTTCCACGTGGCTGAGGTCTTCACCAACGTAGACGGAGTTCTTTGCACCATCGAAGACACCGTGAAGGGCTTCGCTGAAATTCTCGACGGTAAGCACGACAGTGTTCCCGAATCCAACTTCTACATGAAAGCTGGCATCGACTCCGTCGACAAAGGCTAATTCCTAATCTTGAGACCCAAATCCCATGCCATTTCAGCTCGACATCGTTACCCCGGAAAAGACCATCTTCTCCGATACCGTCGACGACGTCTACCTTCCCGGTAGCGAGGGGGAGATGGGAATTTTGGCAATGCACGCCGCATTGGTGGCGCCCTTGAAACCCGGCGAGCTCCATTACCTTAAGGATGGAAAGACTGAAAAACTCGCCGTTGGCGAAGGCTTTGTCGAAGTCAACAATGACAAGGTGGCGGTTCTGATCGACCTCGCCATTGGTGAGGACGCGATTGACGAATCCCAGGTTAAGGAAGCCATGAAGCGCGCCGAGGAAGCCTTGACCGGGGAGAATGTGAACCACGAAGAGATGGCAGCCCTTCAGGCGGTCATCGCGAAGTCCGAGGCCATGCTCAAGCTGAAGCGCAAGCGGATGTAAGGCATTGGAATCAACAATTTTCGAAACGGCGACCGGAAACGGTCGCCGTTTTTTTGAAAGTATGTGAGGAGGGTCGTGTGAGCCAATGAAAGATGACGCCCAAACGGGAAAGACTTTGGGGAAAGTGAGCTACCCGGTTTCGGGCATGAAGGTGGGCATGACGATTCCAGCGGGTTCCTGTGTTTCACCGCGGACCTGGCTGAGGTGGATTTCGCAATTGCGGGCTCCTAGGCTGTAGAGGCGATTTACGAGATGGGATGCTGCCGCAGGGACGAGGAAGATGAGGCTGTCCTGCCCTTGGTGATTCAGGTGGGCGGTGATGAGATCGAAGGCACTGTCTTCATCAACCATGATCCCAGGTCCCAGCATGCGGCTGCCGGGGTGATTGATGGAAAAGAGGGCGCCGGTGATTTGTTCCTCATTTTCGCAGATCAATCCACGCCAGACACCGGTGTCATCAGAGAGGAAGTAGCGCCAATCTTTCTCACGTCGAATTCCGCTGATTTGTTCTTCGAGGTTCATCAGGGCCGGGATGTCGTTAAGAGTGGCGGGGCGGATTCTTTCCGATGGTGGCGGGAGAGGTTTCCCGGCGGGCAGAAACATGTCCTGGTAGATGGCGAGCGGACGGAAACCGGCGCGGGTGTAGAGCGAATAGGAGTCGAGATTGAGGGCACTGGAGACCAGGCGAACAGGTTTGGTTCCCGCCCGCTGAATGATCCGATCCAAAAGGTTTCGAGCAACGCCTTGGCCCGAGAATTTTGGGTTGGCATTCATGATGCCAAGGGAAACATGGGTCTCGCGTGGATGGTAGAAGCAGGATCCGGCGAATTCCCCGTCGATTTCCGCGACAAGGCAACAGCCCGGGTCCAGTTTCTCGTAAACTTCAGGAAAGATCCGGCAAATGGAGGGATCCTCGCCTGGAAAACAGCCCCGATTGAGCTTCTTGAGGTACCATTGGTTGGTGGAGTGGAAGATGAGAGAGGCGACTTTGTCCCATTCGTTGATAGCTAGTTCCCGAATCGTCATGGTTCGCTTCTAACGGATTTTCATGTCTTGGAGCAGGAATTTTGAAGAAAAGAGGTGAGGTGAACGCCGCTTTAGCTGTGGCAACGGTGGGAAAGTAGTTTCGAGACGGGAGATGACAATCGTGTCCCTTCGGTTACCCTCCCCCAATCCTTACTTACTTTATGAACGATACTTTCAAACGTGTCATTGTGCTTTGCTTCGTCTTTGCGGCAGCTTTCTTTTCGATGCATGTGTATCGGGCCTGGCGGGGCGGATACCCTATTTTTGGCCTCAAGCAGGAAGTGGAAAGCGGACAGTTTGCTCCGGAGCATGCCACCTTGCAAATGGCTCCGGCGATTGATCCCAGCCTGGTTCCCGGGTTGATCCGGGCAAACGATGAGATGGTGGCCTTGGTCGATCGCGTCACTCCGGCAGTGGTCAGCATTGACACCGAGATCCTCAAGCGCGAGCGCATCCTGGATCCTCTCCAAGGCCGCATCTACGAGCGTGACCGGGTGACGCCGGGCCTTGGTTCCGGTGTGATTGTTTCCGAGGAAGGGCACATTATCACCAATCACCATGTCATTAAGGGGCACAAGCGAATCCGAGTGACTCTCCATGACGGCCGATCACTCCCGGCAACTTTGATCAATTCAGACAAGTTGCTCGATATCGCGGTTCTGCGTATCAAGAGCAGCCAATCTGATGAAAAGTTCGATGCGCTGAAATTTGGTGATTCGGATGATGTCAGGGTGGGGCAGATCGCGATTGCGGTGGGGAACCCTTTTGGCTTGGGAGAGTCGGTCACCGTTGGCCGAATTTCTGCGCGTGACCGTTCCCTTTCCGATGGGCAAAGGGATCTTTTCCAAACGGACGCTGCCATTAACCCGGGAAATTCTGGAGGACCGCTTCTCAATCACCTCGGCGAGATTATTGCCATCAACGCCTCCCTTTACAGTGAGAATCGTGAGAATCCGGGGTTTCAGGGAATTGGGTTTTCGATCCCTTCGAACGATGTGAAACGGACGATGGAGTATATCTTGAAGAAGGGCCGGCCTGTTCATGGATATCTCGGCCTCAGGACTCAGGATCTTAACAATTATCTTCGAAGTGTTTTTAACTATCCGGATGGGCGTGGGGTTGTTGTTTTGGATGTCACTCCGGGGTCACCCGCCGAGCAAGCAGGTCTTAAGCCCTATGACATCATCACGGCTTACCAAGGTGAAGGGGTGCAGGCGACCAAGGATTTTCTCAACCGGGTGCAGCGATCCGAGGTTGCTTCCGAAGCGATCATTAGTGTTTGGAGAGTCAATTCCTCGGTGAATCTCAAATCTGTGGTAGGAGAAGCCAACCCGTTCGGTCAGCCGGAACAATTGGCCGATAGCGGTCGTCTCGCTTCTGATGAGGCCATTCTCAAAACGATTGGGTTGAGAGTGCGAAACCTGCCTTTTGGATCCCGGATGCGTGGAGGAGTTTTTGTGAATGAGGTTCTGTCGGGGAGCCTTGCTGAACAAAAAGGAATTAAGGCCAATGATTTTCTTCTCGAGATCAATGACGCCCGCATTCGTAATAGTCAGGATTTCTATCTCAGGCTTGTTGCGACGGCTGCGGTAAATGAGACCAAGCTTCGCGTCTATCGCGGGAATAAGAATTCAGTCGTGACATTTCCTCGTATTCCCCGCACCAAAGGCCCCACTGATTAAACCCATTGTTGAAACTATGAGCACCTACGATTCATACGAGCCGCGTTCAAATTTCGCCCTCTACGTTTTTCTAGCATTCATCGCCGCCGCGCTCATTGGAGCTGGGGCTTATTTTATGAAACGTGGAGATAAGGATGAGCCTTTCGTTAAGAAGCCTACTCCAGAACCCAAAGAGGACGTTGTGGTAAAGCCGGAACCGGTCGTGAAACTGGAGCCTATTGATCCATTTGATGCCGGTCCTGTTCCAATTCCAGAGCCTGTGGATACGGTCAAGCCTCCGACACCCGAGCAAATGCTCATCGACGCGGGATTGGGGGCTGCCGAACTCGATCCGGAGACTCTCTTGAAAAAGATCGGGAAAGCTCTCGAAGCTTCCGACCTTAAGGAGACCACCACGCTCATTGGCCAGAAAGCACTTGATGCAAGTCACCTCAAGGGACTGCAGGCTCTTGCAGAAAAAGGTGATTTTAGACTGAGTGCCATGGATCCGGTGGTTGAGATCGGAGAGCTTGAGCCAAATCGCAAATCGCGTTGGGCTCTGAATATGCAAGGGGAGCAAACGGGAGCACGCATTTATTTCGACCTTCTTCGGGGTGATACCGGTAAGTGGGCAGTTGATAAGATCAAGCTGCCAGACGAAGAGGTGCCTGGTCGTGCCGTATTTGTCGATGCCCTCGGGATCACCGCTGCTTTTCTCCAGGCTGCGCTCGATCAAAATTTCGACGACGCCAAATCTTTCGTGGATTCCGAGAAAGTCTCCGACGCCAAAATCGCGGGGCTTTGCATTATCTTCGAAGAAGCCAAGTACAAACTTCGGGCGCAGAAGCCTTTGCGTGCCATGTTTAACAAGGATCTAACCGCTGGGTTTGTGGCTCATGTGGAAGATGAAACCGGAGAAAAAGCCGCCGATTTTGGCCTCAATGTTCAACGCGTTTCTGCCAATCAACCTTGGCGGGTGACGGAAGTAAATCTCGACTCCCTCCTCGCTGATTACGCTGATCGGGTGGCCGGGGGAGATGTCCATTTTACTCCCCTGATCAAAAATCCTGCCGGGGGTGATACTTTGATTCTCTACTTCGGATTCGATGAAGATGGACTCACTCCACGGACTCAAAGGCAGCTTAATATCGTGGCCGGCCTTCTTAATCTGGATCCAAACAAGAAGCTCACTCTCTCAGGCCACACCGATGCTCTTGGGACCGATGAATACAATAATGTGCTCTCAGGTCGTCGTGCCGGAGCGGTGGAGAGCTACCTTCTCGAAGTGGGGGTTTCTAGCGAGCAAATTGTAGCACTGGCTGAGGGGGAAGCAAAACCGCGGCGGCCAAATTCCACTGAAGAAGGAGAGGATAACCCCACGGGTCGCCGGGCCAATCGGCGGACCGAGATTTACTTGGATTTTTAAAGCCCTGCGCTGGGTTTTCTCTGCAGAGCGCCGATGGTCACATCGAGGTTTTGAGATACTTGGGCGGAAGTCCATTCGTCGAGATTGAGGCCAGTCAGCGAACCTTTGCTTGTGAGGCCTGTCTCGATACAGATCGTGCGACCTAAATCAGCGATTCAGCAGGACTTTTGAGAGGAATGCCCGCAAATCACGATTCTCCCTGATCGATGGGCTTGCGTATCTCTCAAGGTGGTCCGGTGGAGCCGATCGGGAGTCTCGTCTGCCGGATCAACATGACTTTGAACTCCTCCATGAACCGAGATGAAATCTCCGTCTTCGTAAGAATCCCGGCAGCGCTCTTCAAGAAATCTCAGGGGTTCCAATGGAATGGTTTCTATGACATCCGCTATCTGTCGTTCTCTTTTTGCGGAGCAAGTCGTGATCGATTACGACTTCGATCCTGTTGGAGGAGGACTAGGGTCCAAAGGAGCAGGGCAGACCTTTACGCCTCGCGATGCTGTTGAAGGTGCCGAGCCCGATACTTTGGCGCTCACCGAATTTACGATGTTTCGTGGCAGCGGCGGGACCGGCGAGTCGCAGGTCTCGAGCACCGTTTATCTCGTGATCTATGATGGGGATCCTGGCACCGCGCCCCAGGTTGGGGTTTCCGAAAATTCTCTCGATATCGAACTCAACGATGCGCGCGGAACCGAATACACGTGGACGTTTGACAAGCTCGAGCTTGATTCGGAGACAGAGTATTGGGCGGTGATGTCGAATGATCCGGCAGACAATAATATCCTCCAACCCGGAGGGACCTGGATTCAAATGTCTCTGCAAACCATTGATGGCACAGACTATGAAGGAGGTGTCAGCATCATTGCCAATCGGAACAAGCACCAAACGTTCCGCACCGATTTGAGGTTCAAGGCGATCTTCGAACTGGAACCTGTTTTACGGACGCTTGTGATTGAAGAGATCGGAGTGAGTGCGGATCGTGAGACGATCATACTGAGATGGAAGTCGGTCGCTGGAAAAGTCTACACGATCGATCGTTCGATTGGTCTCCATAATCATTGGGACGAGATCAATGATTCCGTCAATTCCCAGGGCGAAACGACGTTGCACACCTTCACGAACGTTTCGCCCGAGCTGGGACAATTGTATTTTCAGGTTCGTGAACTGCCTCCAAGAGGGTAGTCACTTCACCGAAATGAGAGGTCATCCCCGAGGTTCGGGAATGATCTCGAAGCGCCCGCGGAGAAAGAATTCGATGACCTGAATGGTGGTCTTTGCATGGTTGGAGGGTGAGGAATTGTGAATCGTTCCGCCTCCGGCGAGGGCCATGGGGGGTGGCTACTTGGTGGCGAGTTTGGAGGCCAGTTCTTTGGCGAGGCCGGAGTTTTTTTGGGCGAGGTTTTTGGTTTCTCCTGCCGGAGTGGTGTGGTCGTAGAGTTCCAGGTGGCCGTTGCTGTGCTTGATGAGGCGGTGGGTGGCGGTGCGGATGGTGCGAGCACGGTTGGCGTAGGAAATGGCGTGGCCAGGGGATTGGGCGGCGGGGTCTTTGAGTTGGGGAAGGAGGGAGGTGCCGTCGAGGAAATCGGGCTTTTTGAGGCCGACGAGGTCGCAGAGAGTGGGGAAGATGTCGATGGATTGTACGATTGACTTCGTACTGGTTCCGTTTTGTTTGACTTGGGGAGCGACAACGATGAGAGGGGAGCGGAGGGATTCCTCGAAGAGGGCGTGCTTTCCCCAGATGGCGTGTTCGCCGAGGTGCCAGCCGTGGTCGCCCCAGAGGACGATGAGGGTGTTTTCGGCGAGGCCGAGTTTGGTGAGTTGGGCGATGATTTTTCCGACTTGGGCATCGGCATAGGTGACGCAGGCGGCGTAGTGGCGGCGGACTTCTGTGGCGAATTCTCGATCCTTGCGAGGATCTTTGCCCCAGCGGTTGTATTTCATGAATTCACCGGAGCCATGCCAGGTGGTTTTGCCTTCAGGCTTTTCGGGGTGAGGGATGGGAGGGAGTTTCGCGTCTTTGTAGTGCTCGAGATATTTGGCCGGGGCGCCGAAGGGGAGGTGGGGGCGGAGGATGCCGGTGGCGAGGAAGAAGGGCTTTTTGTCGGCAGCGAGTTGAGCGATTTGCTTGAGGGTTTCATTGACGGCGGGGCCGTCTGGATAGGATTCATCGGGACCATCGAAGGCCTGGAAGAGGTCCATGTCTTTGGCGTTTTTTCGGATTTCGCCATTGGCGAGTCCGTGCATCCAGCCGCGGGGATGCTGCCATTTTTCAGAGGGGAGGAGGTGACGGTCCCATGAGTTCGGCATTTCGGGTTGGGCGGCGTCATTCCATTCCGGGCCGCCGCGCCCACCAGGGTGGTGGCTGACTTTGCCGACGGAGACGGTGGTGTAGCCATTTTCGCGAAGGTAGCCGGGAAGGGAGGGATGCTTGATGTTTTTGGAGCGCTGGAAGAGGGCTCCGTTTCCAGCGGGGCCGTAGGTTCCGGTGAGGAGGGCATACCGTGAGGCGCCGCAGGTGGGAGCCTGAACGTAGTGCCGGGTGAAAGCGCGACCGCGTTCCGCGAGGGCATCGATGTGGGGTGAATGGATGTAGTCGGCACCGAAGGACTTTAGTTCCGGGCGGAGATCATCGACGCAGATGAAGAGGATGTTTGGCTTGGCAAAAGCGCTCGCGGTCAGAGCGAGCAGGGTTACGAAGAATTTCATTGGAGGGAAGCCTATGAAACTTGAGGGACGGTCGTCACCTGGAAATCTCGACTCTGAAGAATTGCTGGGGATTGGAGGTGATGGGGAACTCACGAACTTCGTGCGAACCGGACATTGAGACGAGATGGGTCGGGAAGGTTTGCCAGCCTCTGGCGAGGGCCATCGTGCTGCTGAGAATAGCAGGGGATGTCTTGCTTCGCGAGTTTGGGGAGTGGAGGGCTCACTGTGAATTGGGACCTCGAAAGAGGAGGAAGCGTTCAATCTTTCTCGATTGTGTTGAAGCTTGAGATCCAGTGGATAAGGTGGCGGGCGTGGCTGAGATGATCCAGGACGACGAAATTTTCAGGCGGTTGAATGAAGTTCCAGGTTGGGCAGTGGTGGGGAAGGGGATTGCGAAGGTTTTTGCGTTTGAGCGTTATCTTGAGGGCGTCGAGTTTGCGAAGAGGTGTGGGGAGATTGCGGAGGAGATGAATCATCATCCTGATTTGTTGATTCGCTGGAGGAAGGTGAGGGTTTCGATTACGACGCATTCGGCGGGAGGATTGACGGGATTGGACTTTGAGTATGCAAAGAGGGTTGAAAACGGCGGCCGTTGAACACCTGCGTTTGAATACGCTCCCTATTGGGTCTCGGTGATGGCGCGGTCACTGGTTTCCAGTGAGCATCCTCCTGGCCGAAAACGCGATGAGGGAAAGGAGATCAGGGGGCGCCTTTTTGGATCACTCTTTCCGAGCTTTGAATTGATGGGCATAGGAAACCCCGAGCGATGCCCGGGGCTGAGAGAGATTGCCCGTGTCGGGGCTCTGGATGTCGATCCAACTAGATGCCGACGACCTTGCGCCAGGTTTGAGCCATGAGAGAATGGCCGGAAAAGGTGGGGTGGACGCCATCGCCGGCCCAGTGCTCGGGTTTGGAGCCGGCGGCGATGGCTTCGTCGAATATGGTTTGGAAGGGAACCCAGAGGGCGTTGTTCTTTTGGGCGACCTCTTTGGCGGCGGCACGGCGATGGTCGAATTCAGGAAACCAATTGTCCTTGATGGCGCCGCAGCGGAGAGCGAAGGGTTCGCAGATGACGATGGTGGTGTCGGGGAGGTTCTTTTTGGTGTCTTTGATGAGGGCGTCGAAACCATTGCGGTAGCTTTCGACGGTGCCATCGTATTGGCCATTCATCTTGTGCCACATGTCGTTGACTCCAATGAGGATGCTGAGGACGGCGGGCTTGAGGTCGAGGGTGTCCTTTTGCCAGCGGGCCTGGAGTTGGGGGACTTTGTGGCCGCTGATGCCGCGGTTGTAGATCTGGAGATCAAGCGAGGGGTGTGAGCCAAGAAGATCGCTGCCGATGAAGAGGGGGTAGCCGTGACCAAGGGCTCCCGGATTGTTGGCTTGGCCAGCTTCCTTGCGACCGCGACCGGCATCAGTGATGGAATCTCCTTGAAAGAGAATGACATCGCCTTTTTTGAGGGAGATTTTTGGCTTGGTCTCTTGAGCGGCGGTGGTTTGGAGAAAAGAGGCTCCGGTGGCGAGGGCGGAAGTGGTGAGGATATGGCGACGTTTCATAACGGGGTCACTCTAGAGTGAGCATGGTGAAGCTGGCGAGGCCATTGTTGAGGGCGTGCATCCAGACCGGGATCCAAAGGTTACCGGTTTTTTCGCGAGCCAATCCGAGGACGAGGCCAAGGCAGAAGATGTAGGCGATGAGGACAGCGGGGTATTGGATGTGGAGGACGGCCCAACAAAATGAGGTGAAGAAAAGAGTGCCCCAGAGTCCGAGGCGGGATTCACGCCAGCCACGCCAGAGAGCTCCCCGGAACATGAATTCTTCGACGAGGGGAGCGCCGATGGCGACGCCGAGAATGAGGAAGAGTGGGACTTGGGTGGATTGGCTCATTCTAACCATGGAGTCGTCGGGTCCATCCACCCCAATATACGGAGCGACGAGGCCGAAGAGAAAAGTGCAGGCGAGGGTCGCCGCTCCCCAGACGGGCCAATGCCACCATCTGGTGCGAGTGTTACCAAGGTATTCCCAGCCGGACCAACCGGGGCGAACTTTACCGATGAACCAGCAGGCGGGGCAGACGAAGAAGATGGTGGAGAAGGCGATGAGGCCGGCGACGTCGCCATCGGTGGAGAGGGCCATCATGCTATCGCGCTTTTCGGGGTCACCAATGGAGGTGAAAAGGCCCTCCTTAAAGGCTGCGATCATGACCCCGATGTTCGCGATGATCTGCGAGGCGATGAAAAGAAGGACAGCCCAGAGAAGGGTCCACCAACCATTCCAGGGAGATTTTTCCGCAGAGGGAGGGGGTGGAGGGGTAGCCCCGGCTGTGACTTGAGATGGCTGGGAGGGATCCGGTTCCATGATCGGGGTGAATCTAGCGTTGAAGCGGGAGAATGGAACCGCGAATGCTGACGGTGGAGAGGCAGGAAAAACGGGTGGCGTTTTGGGCGGGTGTGGACAAATGTTCCCCATGCTTCGAGTAAATGGAGAATTGGTCGACCAGGAATTGGTAGAAGAAACGTTTCACCGCGTGAAAACGGCGGAAGAGCAAAAGGTCCAGGTGTCGTGTTGCGAGCGTGATCCGCAGTTTTATGAACAGGCCGAGCAGGAGGTGGCGGATTCGATCTTGATCGCGCAGGAAGCGGAGAAGAGATTTGAGGAAATTCCGGAGGAAGAGGTCAAGCCAAAGTTAAAGGAGATGATCGATGTCTACCGCGAGCACGGAGCTTCTTGGGACATGCTGGAAGCGCAGCGGGATATGATGCGTCACGAGATTGCGGCATCGCTTCGGATGGACAAGCTGATCCAGGATCTTCTGGGCGATGACAACAAGGTGAGCGACGAGGAGGTCGCGGAATTTTACGAGGAGCACAACAAGGAATACCGGACCCCGGCCGAGGCTCGGAGTTTGCATCTGATGAAGACACTCAATGAGGATGCGACTGCGGATGAAGTTTTTTCGAAGTTGTGCGCAGTGAGGGAAGAGGCGCTGGAAGGGGCTGACTTTGAGGAACTGGCGAAACGGGAGACGGAGAAGTCGACCGGCGAACTTGATTTGGGGTGGATCACGTTGGACCGGCCCACGAATCCGTTTGAAGCCACCCTTTTTTCAATGCGTGAGGGTGAGATTTCCCCGGTGATCGTGTATGAGCATGCGATGCATCTGGTGAAGGTGATGGAAAAGAAAGATGAGCAAATCGTGCCCCTGGAGGAAGCACGAGAGGAATTGGAGAACCGGGCTCTTGCGCGGAAGCGCAGGGATGCTCTTCAGGCACTGGCGGTCGAGCTGCGTGAGACGGCGACGATAGAAAAGATCGACATATCGGGTGACGAAGAGGAATAATACGCCATGGTTTTTCGACGTATTGTCTATCCTGCCCTTCCCGTTTTAACGATGGGTTCGTCTTACGGGCAGGAGATTCTCCGATATCGTTTTCAACTTTACGATGAAGAGGATGGGCGGATCGATGTCGAGTCGCATTACCTGGATTACAAGCACAGCTGGGGAGCGACAACGGCCAGTCTGCGGTTGGCGATTGATCGCTTGAGCGGAGAGACGCCGGTGGGGATTCATACACGGGGTGATGATAGCGATTGGCTTTTTCAGGAGATTGATGATGAACGACGGGTCGCGGTGGCAACGATCGAGCATGAGCTCGATGATTACACGCTGACCTTTGAGTATGCGCACAGTAAGGAAGATGACTATCGGTCTAATGCAGTGACAGCGAAGGTGAGTCGTAAATTCAATCAGAAGAATACGACCCTGACGGGTGGAGTGTCGTTCGCTTACGATGAGGTTCTTACGACAGATTTTACCAGTAATTTTGAGAACGAGGACAAGGATACGCTGAATTTTAGTTTGGGACTGTCGCAGATTGTGACCCCAAATACCTTGGCGGACTTCACTCTGGGATATGGGCGTAACAAGGGGTATTTGTCAGACCCCTATCGGAGGATTTCACAGTTTCGCACGGTGGTGGTTGACGGACCATTCGGTCCAATCCCGGTGACAGACACTTTTGATTTTCCCGAGAACCGGCCGAACGAGCAGCACCACTTTGTGGCGAAGGCGAGCGTCCGGCAATATTTTGAGGAGGTGAATGGCGCGTTGAAGTTTTCGTATCGATTCTTTGCCAACAGTGACAGCCTTGAGGGGCATTCCCTAAAACTGAAGTGGATTCAGCAGGTCAATGACAGTCTCAGTGTGGCGCCGTACGTGCGCTACTATCAGCAGAGCGAGGCGGACTATTATTACGCCACTTTGACTGATGCGGGAGTCGATGGGACCGGGTTGATTGACGGAAGTGGGGCGAATTATTCGTCGGACTACCGTCTCTCGAAAATGGGGGCATTGACCTACGGAATTCGGGTGATCTGGGAGCCCCGGAGCGATTTGACGCTGGACCTTCAGTTGGAGCGATACGAGATGAATGGGCTTGATTCGCAAACTCCTTCATCCTTTTTTCCGACGGCGAACGTTGTCTCAGTGGGAGCGCAGTGGAGCTTTTGATCAACGATGACTTCGAATCTGACAGCCGGACTTTTCAAACTGGGATTTCAGGCGCTGGGAACGGTGTGCGAGGTTCAGTTTCGCACGGGTTCGGTGGAAGGCGCCAAGGAGTTCCGGGCCGCTGCCCTCGGGTGGTTGAGGCATTTTGAGGAGAGATGGTCGCGGTTCAAGTCTGGGAGTTTGCTTTGTCAGATTAATGCTCAAGCGGGTCTGGGTCCGGTGGAGGTGACGGAGGAAGAGGAGGAGGTTTTGAGATTGTGTGATCACACATACCGGGTTTCCCGGGGTTTGAATGATCCGACGTCGTTTCCGCTGACCCGGCTGTGGAACGACGCCGGGAACCGAGGGGTCCTACCCAGTCAGGGTGAGATCGATGAGGTGAAGGAATTGGTTTCGTGGCCTTTAGTGGAGCGGGGGAATGGCGAAGTGTTTCTGCCTCGGAAAGGGATGGCTTTGGAGATTGGGGGATTTGGGAAAGAGTATGCCGTTGATCAGTTGATCGCTTTTGCGCAGAAGTTTGGAATTGAAGACTGCCTGGTGGATCTGGGGCGGGATGTTTCTGCTCTGGGGGAGCCTCCCCATGGACCCTATTGGGTTGTGGGGGTGGAGGACGCGCGTGAAGAAGAGGCGGCGGCCTATCGATTGGCTTTTACCGGAAAGGCTCTGGCAACCTCGGGGAATGGCCGGCGTTTTCGGGTGATCGGAGGAAAGAAATTCGGCCACATCATTGATCCGCGGAACGGCTGGCCGGCGGAGAATGATTTGCTCACGGCGTCTTGTCTGGCAGATGATTGTTTGACAGCAGGGATTCTTTCGACGAACGCTTGTATTCTCGGAACGGAAGAAGGATTAGCCGAAATTGAACGCTCTCACGGTGTTGAAGCGATTCTTCAAAGTTCCACTCAAACCCATTATAGTTCGAATATTCACCGATATGTCCTTGGCTCTTAAATTACTCGCTTTGGCAGCTTTGCTTCTGCCGTCGTGCACTGTGGTCTCGTCCCCGGAGCAAAGAAAAAACCTCGCCTCAAAGGTGATGGCTCCGGAACGTGATCTACTGGGCGATGCCATGTCGGACCATATGTATTTCTCGCGTGAAGCTTCGCATGGTGGGAACGGAATTGGTGGTGGAGGCTGCGGCTGCAACTAGAGAGCTATGAAACTTCGAATCGCTTACGAACGGTCGGTGAATGTGCTCGTGAGCAGTCTCGCGATGGTGGCGCAGCGGCTGCCATTTCTCAAAAATCTGACTCCCATTTTTGGTGGCGCGGCCGGGGGGAATTTCGCGGCTCCGTTGACGGTGACGTTCGTTGGGACGCATTCACTTTCCGGCCAATCAGTCATGATTGTTCCGGTGAATGGCGGAACTGCAACTGCAACTGTGACTGCCGGAGACCAATTTGTGTGGTCGTTTAAGGCGAGTCCTCACACGCTGGCGGCCGCGAGTGGGGAGATTGATGGAGTTGAGGAACTTCCCGAAGGATTGGCGTTTTTCGGCCCACAAAGTGGTGTGATGTCCTTAGGTGGAGTGCCGACTGAACCAGGAGAATACGCCATCGTGCTGAAGGGATATCGGCGGGGCGATAGGCTCGCCGGAACGACCGACCCTTATCTCTTCACTCTCACGGTCGCCCCGGGGGAGGATCCTCCGACGCCCTACGAAGAGTTTGTGGCGACTTTCTGGTCGGGAGAGAATCTCAATGATCCGCTTCTTGTTAATGCAACTGCCGATCCTGATGCCGATGGAATTCAAAACGTGATGGAATTTGTGCTCGATCTCGATCCCACAAAACCAGACGTGATGCCCGGAGCTTTTGGAATTGATCCGGAGGACCCGCAAAAGATGCGCTATGAAGTTCCCCTCAATATCGCTGCCGGTGCGGTGGCTGTGGGCTTTGAGGAAGGCTCAAACCTCGAGACGGGTTGGGCGGAGGTTCTTTCGGAGAACGTGACCAGGACGGAGACTTCCATCGTGCTGAGTGTTCCGCTTGCCGGGAAAAAGTTCTACCGGCTCAAGGTCGTGATGGAGTGATCGCTACTTCGCGAAAGCACTTGCGATAAGCTTTTCAAAGTCGGCCTTCACTTTTTTGAGGTCGGCTTCCTTACCGGTCATCTTGAGAAAAACGTCTCCGGATGGATGGGGGATGACCGCGCCCAGGAGCATGTGGTCCGGGGTGGCGACCTTGTCTCGCGACATCCTGGGTCCAACCATGTAGGTGCCGATCATGGTGACGATGGTGAGCTTTTGCTCGCCGTAGGTTTTTTCCTCGGGAGTGACTTTGGCTTCCCCTTCTTTGAACTGACGTTTCCACCGTTCGAGGTTGGCATTGACTCCGCCGCCCTGGCCTTGGCCGAAATGGTAGAACTTGAGAAGTGGACCGTCCTTCTTCCCATGGTTGAGGGCTGCTTTGACCATGGGGCTGGAGGGGGCCTTGATCCATGATTCGGAGGCCTTGAAAGTGAAGTTTCCGACGGTGAATTTGGCCTCTTCGGCGAGGAGGAAGCTGATGGAGAGGGCCCAGAGGATGGCGATGGCTTTCATGGGAGTGAGTAAAGACCGATCTGGAGAATCTGCCACGGGTTTTTTGGCTTACTTATTCTTGGACGCGATCACGGCGGCGATTTTTGGGACCCATTCTTTGGCCTCGTCCGATGCGGTGTTCAGAGTGATGAGGAAGCCAGTTTTAGATTCCAGGTTCAGGGTTGCCCGGGCATACCACATGGTATTGCTGCCATCGTGGCTGAGGCGGGTGACTTTCCCGCCTTTGGACTGGGTGCCCCACCCAAGGGCATAGTTTTTGAGCACCGGAGTGTGGAGTTTTTGATAGGTGGCTTGTTTGAGGAGTTTTCCTTTGCCGTGGTGCCCCTTGATATGATCTTGGCAGAAGAGGACCCAGTCGGAGGGAGAGAGATGAAGCCCGCCGGCGGGGCCATAGAGGGTGGGGTTGTCACCAAAGAATCCGGTGCCCACGGGTTTGCCATTGCGATGCCCCCGGATGGCCTTGGGGCCTTTTGGTGCGCCGAAGCCGACCGTCTTGATACCGAGGGGGGCAAAGAGGTGTTTTTGGATAGCCTTCTCCCAGGTGGTATCGAGGAGTCTCTCGATCACTGCTCCGGCAATGATGTAGCCGTAGTTGGAGTAGCTAAATCCTTCGTCCGGTTCGAGGGTGAGACCAATTTTGGTGACGGCGAGGCGGGATTTGATTCGCTCAATCGGCTCGGGATTGGCGGGAAGGCCTGCGGTGTGGCTAAGGAGTTGAGTGATGGTGGTTTTGCGCGCTTTGGCGTGAAATTCTCCCGCTAGTTCCGGGAAAATTTCAGCCATGGTCGTGTCCCATTTTGCGAGGTTCTTCTCGATGAGAATGGCCATCAGGGTTGCGGTCATGGCCTTTGCGTCGGACCCGATGTGCCAGGCGGCATCGTTTGCGACCGGGATTTCTTTGTCCGAGCGGGTGGTGCCAATGACCTTGAATCGCAGGATTATTTCAGGATCAAAGGCGATGGCGGCCACGGCAGGGATATTGGCCTCTTTGCGAGCTCTCGACAAAATCTCCCCAAAAATTCCGGGATCCTTAGCATGCAGGGGAATGAAAAACAGAGGAAAGAGAAGAATTTTCATTAAGGAAATTTCTACGGAATTTTTCAGGGGATTACGAATTAGAATAATTCTAAATTTTGACTTGTCACGTTAGGAAATACGCCTAGCTTCCCGCAGACGATGATCTCGCTCGAGCAAAATACGAACCCTGACCCGTCGGATTTTCCGTCGGAGATTGAGGGGCTTCGCATGACCAAGCAGCGCCGGGAGGTGCTGGCGGTCCTTCTCGCGGAACGAGATCACCCTACGGCCAACGATGTTTTTCTTCGCTCTCAGCAGCGCATGGCGACCATCTCGCTGGCCACGGTCTATAACTGCCTGGAGGCCCTGGTGAGCCACAATCTTGTTCGTCAGGTGAATTTCGAGCGTGAGTCATCTCGCTATTGCCCGAATCTTGCGGACCATTGCCATTTTCAGGACGAGGAATCGGGAAAGATCCACGACGTGGTTTTTAAGGACGGAGTAAAGCTTGAAGATATTCTGGTACTCCCCCAAGGAACCGACATCAACCATCTCGAAATCAGCCTGAAGGGTCACTTCGGCCAATCAAAGAATCACAAAACACCATGAGCTTAACCATCGAAAATTTGTACGCTTCCGTTGATGGGACACCCATCCTCAAGGGACTCAACCTCGAGATTCCCGCCGGGGAGGTCCACGCCATGATGGGCCCCAACGGTTCTGGGAAATCAACTCTTTCCAAGGTCATTGCCGGACATGAGGATTACGAAGTGACCGGTGGCCGCGTCCTTCTTGACGGAGTTGATATTGCAGAACTTGAAGTGGATGAACGTTCACGGGCCGGCATTTTCCTAGCCTTTCAATATCCCGCTGAGGTTCCCGGTGTTTCCAATGCCAACTTCCTTCGCGCCGCCCTGCAAGCCCGCCTTCCCAAAGGTGAGGAGATTGATGCCGTGGTTTTTTACAAGGAAATGTATGCCAAGATGGATGAACTTGAAATGAATCGCAAGTTCACCAGTCGCGCGGTGAATGAGGGCTTCTCTGGTGGTGAGAAAAAGCGCAACGAGATCCTTCAAATGATGATGCTCGACCCTCGCTACTGTCTCCTTGATGAGACCGACTCCGGTCTTGATATCGATGCTCTCAAAGTCGTCGCTAAAGGCGTGAATTCCATGCGTTCACCAAATCGCGGCTTCCTTGTCATCACCCACTACCAGCGTCTCCTCGACTACATCAAGCCCGACCACGTCCACGTGATGTCTGATGGGCAAATTGTGAAATCCGGAGGTGCTGAACTGGCCCTTGAACTTGAAGAGAGTGGATACGACTTTCTTAAAACCGCTTAATTTAACGACCCCATGAGTTCCGAAACCGCCACCGTCCAGCAAGTCGCTCTTGAGAAAGACAACGTTGGAAACTTTTCGTTTCCTGAGAAGCATAAATTTGATGCCGGTTACGGCCTCACCAAGGACACTCTTGACTACATTTCAAAAGTTAAGGACGAGCCCCAGTGGGTGAATGATTTCCGCCATCGCGCCCTTGAGGTTTTTGAGTCCAAGCCCATGCCCACGAACTGGGCGACGAAGGATTTGGAAAACATCGATTTCGACAAGATCCGCTACTACCTCTCGGATGGCGCGACCCCAAAACGATCCTGGGATGACGTCCCGCCGGAAGTCCTCGAGACTTTCGACCGACTCGGCGTCCCTGAGCAGGAACGCGCGTTCTTGGCCGGAGTGGAGGCCCAGTATGATTCGGAAGCGGCTTACTCAAACGTGAAGGAAGCCCTCTCCGACGAAGGCGTGATTTTTGTGACCTGCTCCGAGGGTTTGAAGGAGCACGAGGAAATCTTTCGCCCGTGGTTTGGCAAGGTCATCCCAACCGGCGACAACAAATTCTCTGCTCTCAACTCGGCGGTGATGTCGGGTGGTTCCTTTATCTATATTCCTCCTGGAGTGAAGGTGAAGCACCCGCTGCAAGCCTACTTCCGTATCAACTCGGAGAACTTCGGCCAGTTTGAGCGCACGCTCATCATCGCGGATGAAGGTTCCGAGGTGATGTATATGGAAGGGTGCACCGCCCCCAAGTTTGAGACGGCCACGCTGCACTCGGCGGTGGTGGAACTTGTTGCCATGAAGGGAGCTAAGATCCAATACATCACGGTGCAAAACTGGTCGTCGAACGTCTTCAACCTCGTCACTAAGCGAGGACTCGCTCACGAGGACGCTGAGATTCGGTGGATCGATTGTAACATCGGATCACGCCTCACCATGAAGTATCCCGGCGTCGTCATGAAGGGTGAACGCGCCCGCGGAGAAGTCATTTCCATCGCTCTCGCCAACGACGGCCAGCACCAGGACACCGGGGCCAAGATGATCCACGCCGCTAATAACACGACTTCCAACGTCATTTCAAAGTCGATCTCGGTTGGCAAAGGTCGCTCGACCTATCGTGGTCAGGTTCACATTCCCAAGCACCTCAAGGGCTGTAAGAATAACACCGAATGTGACGCGCTTTTGATCAACTCGAAAAGCCGCACTGATACCTACCCGGCAATTACGGTGAAGGGGAACCAACACGTGACCCAGCACGAAGCCAGCGTCAGTCAAGTCAGCAAGGAAATGCTCTTCTATATGCAGCAACGTGGATTGTCCGAAGCCCAGGCCATGTCTCTTGCCGTTAATGGTTTCGTCAATGATCTCGTCAGCGAATTTCCCATGGAATACTCGGTGGAGCTTAAACGCCTCATCGACCTCGAGATGGAAGGTTCGGTCGGGTAACGCACAACGCACTTTTTAATGTCCGCTACTCTCACTTCTCCCGCCCTCGAGCAATACGAAGCGCTCGATTGGCCGGTTCGTACCGAAGAAAACTGGCGCTTTGGTGCCTGGAAGGAAGCCAATCTTTCCGGTCTGGAACTCGTCGGCGTCGGCGCTTCCGGTAAGCTTCCCGCTCCCCTCAAAGGCTTCACCCGGATCGTGTTCGAAAACGGAACGCTTGTTTCGGGTTCACACGACTCCGTCGAGCTTACGAAAGAATCCTTCGGCCCCGTGTCACGATTGGGATCGGTGAAACTTGCCGCTCTTCACACTGCGAAGTCCGATCATGGCCTTCACATCAAGAGTGCCACTGATCTCTCGATTGAGGTCATTCACTTTGTTTCGGGTGATGGCTTGCTCCTCCCGGGCATCGTGATCGAAGCCCAGGAAGGTGCGAATATCCGTGTCGTGAAGCGCTTCATTTCGGTCGACAATTCCGCAACGACAGTGCTGGCTGCCACCGATGTTCGGATTGCCGAAAATGCTCACGCCACCTGTCTGGTGACCCAGGAACTCAATGCGCAGAGTAAGTTCATTCGCTTTGCTGATTCGACTTTGGAAGCATCTTCATCGGCCAAGCTTGCGGTCATTCACACCGGAGCCAAGTGGGTTCGCGAAGAGACTTACGCAACGGTGGATAGCATGGATGCGAGATCGGAGATTCTTTCGGTGGCGCTTCCGACCACCGGACAGGAATACGACCAGCGTACCTTCCAGCACCATGGTGCGCGAAACACCTACTCTGAACTTCTTTTTAAGAACACCCTCTTTGGCAAAGCCAAGACGATCTTCTCCGGTCTCATCTTTGTCGACGAAGGAGCGCACGGCACCGACGCTTATCAGACCTGTCGGAATCTCATGATGACCGACGAGTGCGAAGCCAATTCGATGCCCGGACTCGAGATCAATGCCGATGATGTCAAGTGCTCCCACGGAAGCACCTCGGCACGAGTCAGCGACGAAGAGATCTTCTACCTCATGGCCCGCGGAATTCCTTCCAAGGATGCCCGTAGCTTGGTGGCGCAGGGATTTTCGGTGGAAGCGATTGAGAAGCTCGAAGATGAGCAACTTGAGGCATTGGCTCTTGAGGTCGTGGCGCGGAAGTTTGCGAACGTTGAATAAGAATTGTCAGTTTGTGGGAGTCGCCGGGTTACTTTGGGAGCGACTCACTTCATCGGCGGAGCCTCGTAATGCTCGCGAAGACGGAGGAATTCTTTTTTGAGTTCCTCCTGCACTTTGGCATACGCGGGATTGCCGTAAACGCTCTTCATTTCCTGTGGATCCTTGACGAGGTCAAACATTTGCCATTCGTCTGTTCCGGGTAGGTAAAAGAGTTTGTGCGTTTCGGTGCGCACGCCAAAATGTTGAGGGACGTTGTGTTCTCCTTTTTCGTAGTAGGAATAGTAGAGGGATTTGCGCCATTCTTTGGTTTCACCCTTGAGGGTGGGGACGATGGACTTGCCTTGAATTTCTGCAGGAGCTTTGATTCCAGCCGCTTCGAGAAAGGTAGGGGCGTAGTCGATGTTTTGGATCATCTCCTTTGGCCGTGAACCGGCCTTGGTCACTCCGGGCCAGCGGATGACGAAGGGCATTTTGAAGGATTCCTCAAACATCCAGCGTTTGTCGTACCAACCGTGTTCACCGAGGTAGAAGCCTTGATCTGAGGCGTAAATTACGATGGTGTTTTCGGTTAATCCGTTTTCATCAAGGTAGTCCAACATTTTGCCCACGCTGTCATCGACGGCTTTTACGGTGCCGAGGTAGTTCTTCATGTAGCGTTGGTATTTCCAGCGAACGATTTCTTTATGGCTCATTGAGCCAACTTTCTTGATGAAGGCTTGGTTTTCAGGTCCAAAGTGAGCATCCCATTCTTTTTTTTGGGCATCGTTCATGCGGCGGTATTCGGCCATGCCGTAGCGATCGGGCCCTGGGAGTTTGACGCCCTTGCGTTCATCTTTCCGGACTTTGGCGTCGTAGGTCCAATCGAAATGGCGGTCGATTTCCATTTCGTTCTCCGTGAGAGTTTTGCTGCGGTTCGCGTAGTTGTCGAAAAGACTGGGTGGCTCCGGGATGGTTTCGCCGTCGAAGGATTTGAGATGCCGCGAGGCAGGTGCAAAGGTCCGGTGGGGTGCCTTGTGCTGGCACATGAGGAAGAAGGGCTTTTCTTTGTCGCGGTCATCAAGCCACTTGAGGGCCTTGTCGGTGGTGATGTCGGTGCAGTAGCCGGTGAACTGCTTTTTGCTGCCGTCCATCTGAAGGAAGACGGGATTGTAGTAGCTTCCCTGTCCGGGAAGGATTTCCCAGTAGTCAAAGCCCACGGGATTAGAGACGAGGTGCCATTTTCCAATGATCGCGGTGTTGTAGCCGGCTCCATTGAGAGCTTTTGCGACGGTCCACTGTGATTGATCGAGCCCTTTGCCGGAGTTACGCAGAAAGCCATTTTTGTGGCTGTGCTTTCCGGTCATGATGGTGGCACGCGACGGGCCGCAGATGGAATTTCCACAGAAGGAATTTTCGAAGATTGCTCCGCTTGCGGCAAGGCGGTCGATGTTTGGAGTTGGGGCGACCTTGGCAAGGTCGCCTCCGTATGCCGAGATCGACCGCAGGGCGTGATCGTCGGAGAAGAGGAAAAGAATGTTGGGCTGCTTGCCGTGAACCAAGGTGGTCGCGAAAAGTGACAGGAAGGTGAAAAGTTTCATGAGTTGAAGAAGAGTTCCGAGTATCAGAGCTGGCTGGCCCGCAGGGGAGAGACAATCAATTGACGATTTATTAAAGAGAGAACGCCCGAGTAAGAAAAAAGCCAGCGTGCGTCGGTGAACGCAACTGGCTTTGTGAAATCAGATCTTTCTTCGATACCTATCGTCGGCGACGAAGAAGTGCCAAGAAGGCGATGCTGGAGAGAAGAACACTCGAAGGCTCCGGGACGGACCAAGCACCGGAGTGCGCCGCAATTTCAGAGTCGGGAAGGGCGCTGTTGAAGGTGGTGACACGAGAGATCGTGCCAATCATTCCTTCATTTCCACCTGCGGAAACGTTCCCCAAATGCCCGGGGCCGGTGGGCATATCAAAGGTCGCGCCTGCAATGGAATCAGTGGCAGCGCCGTTGATGAAAAGATCCATCGTGCCGATCGCTTGAGTCCAGCGATAGGTGACATGGGTGTCAGCCGAAGGAGACGTGGCATCGAGAGCGGTAAAGGTATTGTCAGCGACTCCTCCCCGGGTAAATCCAAGCTGGCCGGTGTTGTCCCACTGTTCGTAGCGAAGGCTGTTGGCAGGGTTGGCATCGGCTCTTCCAATGTAGCCGTTTCGTCCCCCCCCATCGGGGTCTCCGCTGATAATAAATTCAAAGGTGGCATCTCCGGCGATGGCTCCAAAATCGAAGGCCTCGATATTTGTCCCGTCAAAGGTAGCGGCTGTTGTGCTTCGTGCGGTAAAGCCAGAACCGGCGATGGCGGCGTCGTAAGCGGCCAGGCTTGCTCCGTGAAGAGAGCTGGCAGCCAAGAGTAGGATCCCAATGGGAATGGTAGTCTTAATCATGGTTGTGAATGGTATGGATCGATGGTCGATACGACCGATAGGGCATATCTCAGAGGAAATCATTTTTTCCTAGTCCCTCAAGGAATGTTATTTGGGAAAAATAGGCAATTCAAAAATAGAATGATTTCACCTTGTCTCATGAATTTTATTTCTGCGGCATGATTTGGTTTTATGCTAAACCAAGTCCAATGATGGTTTGGAGAGTTCAGATGGCCCTTGGGGGAAGGTTAAACTGGCTGGTTGCTTTCAGTCTTCTTCTTGGGAGTCAGTTTTCGTTGGCCGACGTCATTCCTCCGAATGTCGATTTGCCTGAGGCGAAGAAGTCTTCGGCGGGCAAGCGTTTCAGTGAGGTTCCTTCCGGCGATTCCGGCATCGATTTTGTGAACAGCTGGAAGGCTCCGAGAGACTATGAGAGGGCTTTGACCCTGTCGTTTGGAGCGGGTGGCGTGGCGGTGGGAGATTATGATGGCGATGGCCGGCCCGATCTTTATTTATCGAGACCGTTTGGTGGCGGACAGCTTTACCGGAACCTGGGTGATTTTAAGTTCGAAGACGTCACGGAAAAGTGCGGGCTTGGCGGGGAGGAGTTTTGGCAGGCTTCGCCCAGTTTTGCAGACATTGATGGTGATGGGGATCTGGATCTCTATGTCTGTGCCTTTGATGCGACGAATCGGCTCTATCTCAATGAAAAGGGAGTTTTTAAAGAGTGTGCGAAAGAGGCGGGCCTGAACTTTAAAGGGTTTAGCGTGAACATGGCCTTCGCGGACTACGATCTGGATGGTGATCTGGATGGTTATCTGCTGACCAATCGTCCGTTTTCACCGGAGGAAAGCTACAGTGTGAGCGATCGGGCGACTGCAAATCGGGTCTACCGTCAGTTGCTCAAAGACGCGAAAGGGAATTTCGTGATGCCGGAGCACCTGCGGGAGATTTTTGATGTGGTTTGGAATCCGGCGGGGCAGATGCACATGTTCATTCGGTCGGGCCAATACGACTATCTCTATCGCAATGAAGGTCCGGGAGAGAACGGTGGCGTGCCACGTTTCACCGATGTGACCGAGGAGGCTGGCTTGAAGGACAATGGCATGGGGCTTTCTGCGACCTGGTTCGACTACGATGCCGATGGCTACCCCGACCTTTTCGTGGCGAATGATTACTACGGGGCGGATCATCTTTACCGAAATGATGGTGACGGGACTTTTTCTGACATGACCCTGGAAGCTCTTCCTCATACCCCATGGTATTCCATGGGAGCCAATGTGGCGGATTTGAACAATGACGGACTCCTCGATTTCATGGGATCAGACATGATGGGCACCAATCACTTCCGTCAGAAAGTGGGCATGGGGAATATGAGCAAGAATGCCTGGTTCCTCGATCATGCCCAGCCAAGACAGTACATGCGAAACGCGGTCTATGTGAATACGGGACTGGGACGCTTTATGGAAGCGGCCCACATGACCGGGCTCGCCAAGTCGGACTGGACCTGGGCGGTGAAGTTTGGAGATCTCGATAACGACGGGAACGTGGACCTTTTCATCGGGAACGGAATGACCGGGGATTTTTTCAACAGTGACATCACCGCGGCGATTCGAAATGGGACCTATCTTCCCAATGATCAGGATGAAGCGCGTCCGGAGCCGAAAAAGGATACCAACCTGGCTTTTCGGAATCTTGGTGGTCTGATGTTCGAGAATGTTGGAGAGAGTTGGGGGCTGGCGAAAGCCGCGGCTAGTTTTGGGGCGGCGATGGGGGATTTGGATGGCGACGGCGATCTCGATCTGGTGGTCAACAATTTTGAGGATCCCGTCAGTCTTTACCGCAACTCGTCGGCGAATGGAAACCATCGGGTAAAAATCAGACTGTCAGGAAAGAAGAACCGCTTTGGAATCGGGGCGACCCTGAAAGCGAGGATGGCTGACGGGAGCATTTTGACCCGATATCTGACCTTATCACGCGGGTATTATGCCTCGGACGAGCCTATGGTGCACTTTGGTTTGGGCAATCACGCGAAGATCGAGGAGCTACAAATTTCATGGCCGGGTGGTGTGACGCAGAGCATTAAAGATCTTCCAGCAGATCGGTTCTACACCATTGCCGAGCCGGAGAAATCAAGTCTCAAGATGTCAAAAAAGGCGGCTCCATTTTACACCCGGATGGAGAATGCTCCGGGCGGAAAGCACTTTGAGATGGTTTTCGATGATTTTGAACGTCAGCCGCTTTTGCCGATGAAGCATTCGCAGCTAGGCCCGGGCGTGGCGTGGGGAGATGTCGATGGAGATGGCGATGATGACTTGTTTGTTGCGGAAGGAAGGGGCTTTGCCGGACGTTTGTATTTTAACGAAGAGGGGAAATTCACAAGCCAGTCCCCCGATTGTTTTAAAGCCGATAAGGAGTGCGAAGATATGGCGCCGTTGTTCTTCGATGCCGATGGTGATGGCGACCGGGATCTTTATGTGGTGAGCGGTGGAGTGGAGTGTGAGCCGGGGGCTGAGGTTTTGGCTGATCGACTTTATTTGAATGATGGAACGGGGAATTTTTCGAAAGCTCCTGCTTCTTCGCTACCCACGATACGTGACAGCGGGAGTGTGGCCTGTGCCGCGGATTTTGATCGCGATGGCGACACTGACCTCTTTGTGGGAGGGAGGGTCATTCCCGGACGTTATCCGGAAGTGCCTACGAGCCACCTTTTGATCAACGATGGGAAGGGAATGTTTAGTGAGGGAGCATCTGAGGCTTTGGCAAAATCAGGTCTGGTTACGAGTGCCTTGTGGTCGGATGTCAATCAGGATGGATGGGTGGATCTGTTGGTGACTCACGATTGGGGGCCGGTGAAGATTTTTCAAAATGAGAAAGGAAAACTGGTTGATGCGAGCAAAGAGAGCGGAGTCGGGGAACTTCTGGGATGGTGGAACAGCATTGCCGCTGGCGATATCGATGCGGATGGTGATCTTGACTACGCAGTCGGAAACGTGGGGCTCAATTCCAAGTATCATGCTTCGGAGGATCACCCGGTATTGCTTTATTATGGTGACATGGATGGGGCGGGCCGGCCGAAAATTGTCGAGGCTGAGTATGAAGGGAAAGTTCTTTATCCAGTTAGAGGCCGCAGTTGTTCCAGCAATGCCATGCCGGGATTGAAGGAAAAATTTCCAACCTTCAAATCCTTCGCAGTCGCGCCTCTGAACGACATTTATGGCGATGATACCTTGGCGAAGTCGAAGAAGCTGAGCGCAAACACTCTGGAGTCCGGGATTCTGATCAACGTGACGAAGAAAGGCGGGGCTCCGAAATTTGAATTCCGCCCACTTCCCCGGCTCGCGCAAATCTCTCCGGTATTCGGTCTCGCCTTCACTTCGATTGATGGTGATGCCTATCCCGAACTCTACGTGGTTCAGAATTTTTTCGGCCCCCAACGGGAAACGGGCCGCATGAATGGCGGCGTGAGCCTGCTTTTGAAGAACAACGAAGGTCACTTCAGCCCGATTTGGCCTGATAAAAGCCATCTTCTGGTTTCCGGAGATGCGAAGGCTCTTACGATTTCAGATCTTAATAATGATGGGCTCCCGGACTTCCATGTCTCCGTGAATGCTGGAATGGCGATGGTTTTCGAGGCCAATCCCAAGCAAATGAATTCTGAGCAATTTCTGTGTCTCCAACTTAAAGGTGGTGCGGGAAACATTGATGCCTCAGGAGCCCGGGTGTCGTTGTCGGGAAAATCATTTCCAACCGTCACGCAGCAAGTCAGCAGTGGGGGGGGCTATCTCTCCCAGTCGTCTCCCCGGCTTTTCTTTCCGGTGGGCTCTCTCAAGGGGGAAGATCTGAAAGCATTGGAAGTTCAAGTGCACTGGCCGTCGGGTAAAAAGTCGACTTCGAAAGTGGGAGCCTTGAAGCAGCTCGATGGCCGATACTGGATCGAGGTTTCGCCAGGAAAATAGAGGTTTTCTATCAAATTTGTCGAAAGTCGTGGTGATAAAACACTATTGTCTTGTCGTCTTTCCTTCGAGTTTGATATGACTGCCAGTGTATTGACGCGTGGCTAAGATCCACGGGAGCATATTTAGTAAATATCAAATCATGAAATCCAAATTCCCATTTGTGGGCAGGCTCTTTTCCGCGATTGCGATCGCCGGAGTTATCTTGACCCCAGCCTCGTTTGCCAGCCTCGCCCTGTATGATACCGCGATCGACGACGCGCATGGCGGCGGCGCCGGCACTCTGCCCTACGCAGCGGTACTGAAGACGCCTGTCGTGTTCGACGGGACAAATATCGAGCTCTTCGATTTTGGAGCGATCGCCGGAGATGCCACTTTCGAATTTATTATCAGCGGAGACCCCGTTGACGGCGGACAAAACGGATACATTGGAAGAGCCGAGGCCAACCCTGCCAACAGCCTTCGCTACGAGCAGTGGGCCGACACCGGCCAGCTTGGGTTTACCCGGGGAGGAGTCGCTGACAATGCCTTTTCCGCACCCAATGCCGCATCTCCGTCGGTTGACACCCATGTCACCTATCGCTGGACTCAAGCGACCGGCACGATGGATCTTTTCATCAACGGCGCTGCCACTGATTCCATTGCAGGTGCGACCTTTGATATGCCCACCGGGCCCGGGCATTTGGGGAACGTTTCCGCAGGTGGAAATGAAGGAATGATCGGGACGATCCACCGCATTACAACCTACGATAGTTCGGTGGATGACGCCACGATTCAGCAACACGCGAACGCTTGGTTGGCGACCGTGGATCTTAGTATTGGAGTGCCGGCGAACGTAGATCTCGAACTCAATGGGCCGGCGCAATCGTTCGGACTCGCGGTAAAGAATTTTAGCGAATCAAACGTGCTGACCATCACAGCGGTCACAGTGGACGGGGTAAACGCCGGCTACTTTACGATCGATACCGCCTTACCGCTCAACATCGATCCGGGTGGAGAAGTCGATTTGGACTACACCGTTGATCCGGGAGGAGCAAACGGGGAGGTCGAAGCCAAGTTCACCATTTCAAGCAATGACGCGCTCAATCCAGAGGCCGAAGTGCAGCTCTCGGGGTTGATCCGCGACCCGCAGATCAGTGTCCAGACATCGCTTGATCTCGGTGTCTCGGATGTCGAAGTGACCCGGATGATCGAGGTGCAAAACCTTGGCGGGACTCGTGCCTTGACGTTGGGGACGCTCGAGATTACTGGCACGAACGCCGCCAAATTTTCTGCGGTCGGCCCGGTACCCATCGTTGCCGGTGGCAGCGGGAATATTGAGGTTACTTTCACTCCGGATGGCTCATCGGGCGGATTTAATGCCCAGCTCGAGATCGGCAGCGACGACCCAGGGAGCCCGGTTACGATCGTAGCCCTCAGTGCCATCACTCCGATCGACGAAGGTTTCCTCGCTGCCTACGATTCGGTGATCGCGGCTGATCACGGAGACGGTGCCGGCCTCATTTCCTATCAGGCCCTGCTGAGCGTGCCGGCGGCCTTTGATGCGACCAATAGCAGCCCATTCGATTTCGGCCTTGTCTCTGGCGATGCAACTTTCGAGTTCATCCTCGAGGGAGATCCTGAAGGCGGTGGACGGGATGGCTATCTTGCCGTCGCTGAAAACGCGACCTTCAACCTTCGTTATGAACAATGGGATGACACGAGTGCTCTCGGGTTCACTCATTTGGGCGTAGAGGATTACCTGTTCGCGGAAGAGGGCGATGCGACATTACTTAGCTCACCGACCAGCCCAACGCACGTGGCTTACCGATGGCAGTTGGATCTGCAGACGATGAGCCTCTATATCGACGGCGAACTTGCGGGAACCCATGTGGGGTCGGCCTTTGAAATGCCTACTGGCCTCGGGGTGCTCGGCAACAATGCCGGCGGCTCCGAAGGGATGCTTGGCACCATCCACCGGGTGACAATTTACGACAGTGATATTGGCGGGGACAATATCATTCGCCATGCCAATGCTTTTGTCACCGGGGCCGGAGCTTCTGAATTCAAGATCACCTCTATCGACTTAGACCGGGACAGCGGAGTGGTCACCATCGTCTGGAACTCAATTCCTGGTGTTGCCTACGCGGTCGATACCTCGTTCAACCTAGTTGAATGGAACGAACTCGATGACAGCGTCACTGCTGACGACACCACCAAGACGTATTCGACACCGATCAGCTTACCCGAAGGTGAGACGAAAATATTCTTCAGGGTTAGGCGACCATAGTGGATTAGCCCGAACCTCACTCCAATTGTAGCTTGAGTCTTCCGAATTTGCGGGGTTGCGACCCTGCAGGATCGGTGGATCTGAAGATAATGATTTCTTGGGTGTCATCGATTCGCTCTCGGCCATGCAGGACGATGTTAGTGGGCCCTTCAAGCCATTGATCCAGATCATCCGCGATTTGAGGGATCATGGTGACATCATCAGCAGTGAGGCTGCGTTTGAACCGGAAGACGATGTAGTTGTCGGTGATTCCTTCCACTATGAGTGATTCGATCAAAACTGTCCCGCTTGAAAAATCTGTTTCGTTTGGATTCGTGCCTGCAAAATATTCGAAAAGATTGTCTCGTCCATCTTTGTCGGGATCTGAATCGACCTCCGGATTTGGAAGACCATTGGCGGTCCTCCAGTCAAGGTAGGTAGTGCCATCGGTTTCTCCCGGAGATCCTCCGATTGCGAGACTGGCGCGCCAGCTTGCGGGGTCGGCATGGTCCGGAACGGGTTGTTGGGAAGGATCAATCAAGACCAGGGTAAAGCCGTCCCCGTCCGGGCCTTCGGGCCAGGGCGATTGATCATTGTAGGTGAATGCATGAATGACGATGTCGGACGCGTCGAGAAGGGTGATGAGTTCTCCATCGTTGCTGAGGTTGCCGGAATACTCACCGGCGATCTGGCTTGCGAGTGCCGTCCCATAACGTTGTTCGAATGCCGCGAGGTTATTCACGATCAAAAGGCGGGCTCCCGGCTCCAGAGTTCTCAGTCCGGCGGTGGCAAAGTCGAAGGTGATTCCGGTGGTGAATCTGACTCCACTGAGATCAATCGTTTGAGTTCCGCTGTTCATCAGTTCGACGAATTCAAAGTCGTCCCGGTCAGTGAACCCAGCCGCAATTTCGGACGCGTCGGCATCTGCGGGGCGGTAGTGAAGCTCGGAGATGACAAGGTTGTTTGTGTTGGCTGGAATGGTATCAACGAGGAAGTAAGCCTCGGCCGGTGCGCTCCAGTCCGAGCCGTCGAGAGTTCGGGCTGTGATCAGCATGGACTCGGTTAGGGTGAGCCCAGCGGCAGCTGTCGATTGTCCAACTTCAAGCTCGGGAGTGCTGAGGAAATCAGAACTTCCGATTCCGTCATTTAAACCGTGAATGGCAAGAACGTTGACCCCGTCGACAAGATCTCCAACGTGGTCGTTGACGTCAAAGGTGACGAAGTTCACCGCTTCTCCGTCGGAATGTCCCCCGGTGGCCCCGGAACTCCAGGTCGGCGCGCCGGGAGCATTTGCCTGGGCGATCGGGACTCCGTTGAGGTAAGCAATGAAGCCGTCGTCATACTTCATCTTCAATCTCATGACGTCATAGGCGGAGGCATCGGCGAGGTTGAATTCGAGCCTCAGGTAGGCCGAGGTGTTTTCCCCGTCCATCGTGTTATCGAGGTTGAGGTTGATGTGAGTATCGTAAGTCGAAACGCGGTCGTATCCCACTCCGGTGGTTCCTGACATCCAGGTCGCATCATTGAATCCCGCCAAGGTCCAGCCGAGGCCGGAGGAAGGAGTGGTGGCAGTCGGGATGACGACCCGGACGGCAGCTCCTTCGCCGACCACTTTTGTCAAAAGAACTCCACCTTCAAATTGTAGGGCAGTGGGGGAAACGCTTCCTCTGGGAGAGCGCGGATCGCTGCCATCGGTGGTGTAGTAGATCGTCCCGGGAGGAGGAGAAAAGGTGACCACAAAACCGTTGGGGGCTTCGCCGCCATTTTGATTGTAGACCGGACGGGGGATGAATTGACCGTCATACCAGTTGGCCCGGGTGGTCAGCCAATTTTTCATCGTGGTGAGTTCGCCCATCCAATCAGCTTCGTTGGAAAACCCTTGTCGAATGGCCCTTGTCACCCCGATTTCGGCGGCCTGCCCATCGATGATGGCTTCGATCCCGGCATTGCTCATGGCGCGGTCGCGATGATAGAACCAACGGTCAACGTAGAGTTGTTCGAAGTCGGGATCGTTGAAGAGGCGGGCATACCACAAGCGGTCGCCGCGATGTCGGAACGTTCCGGTGGGGCCGCCGCCAATATAGTAGCTGCTCCAATTGTAGTCCCAGGTCGGTCCCATCCGCAGTTTGCCGTCGTCTCCCTTCCAGGGGAACATGCTGATTAACATGCCGTCGCCATTTCGGCTCAGGTTGTTGAATATGAAATACTCCACGAAATCTTCGGCATCGAGATATTTTCGGTAGCCATCGACCGGATCCAACCACTGCGCGTTGTCGTAAAGCACGTCTTCAAAGGTGCCAAACCAATCTTCAATCGCGGACCGCTGGGTGGGGGTGATGCGGTAGCCGTTGGGATTATCGAAGTTGAGGTAACCGTTGCTTTGTCTCGGGATGTCATCACCACCGCCGGCATTGTTGGGCGAGGTTTGAGAAGTTCGATTTGGGCCCTTGGTGTGGAAGAACTGGGGGCGTGTCGCGCCATTTCCCGCAGGGTATCCACCTACCGGAACAGAATCCATGCGATTGAGTCCGAGCAGCCATCCGCCCGAGGTTCCGTCCTCGCTCAGGTTGTCAAATTCGAGCCGTTCGTCACCCCGGGAGACTTTTTCAAAAATGGCGTAGACTCCCCGTCGATCGGCAAGAGTGAGGTCGCCACCGTTGGTGTTGACGAAGGCCTCGACCCATCGGATCCGGGTGGCATAACGTCCCACCTTGTTGCTCAATTCATACATGAAGGTGTTGAACATCATGGAGGGATCTTTGTTGTTGTCGGTGTCAGGGTAATAGAGAACCCAGTCGGAGTGGGCGGGCATCCCCAGAACGTTAACGGCCTTTTCATTTTTGGACTCGTCCCAAACCTCCACGCTGTAGGGCTTTTGCGACCAGGTGCTGGAGAAAGCGCCACGTCCTCTGACCCCCGTGCGGCTGATCATTTGCGGGCTGTCGGTCAAGGCCGCCATTCCTGTTGTTTCATCGCGTTCAAAGGTGGCCCAGACCGCGCTTTGGCGTGTCACTTGTTGGACTCCTGATCCGGTTCCGCTCCATCCTTTGGCTGGGACGGGCCCGGCGCCAAAGTTGTCGATCACCATGAGTGGGAGATCTGATTCGTAGTTGGCTAAATCCGCGGCAAGCCGGATGTAACTTTCGCCCGAGAGCGGCCCGGCGACGCCTTCCCTGATCGCGATGGTGCGCAAGTGGGTGGTGGCATTGATGTTTACCGGAGAGGCGTAAAGAGTGCCGTTTCCACCAGAAGGAGTGCTTCCGTTAGTGGTGTAGTAGATCACCGCTCCGGGAGATTCGGTCGTCAGAGTGACGCTGATCACTCCGGTAAAGGTCCGGCTACCGAGAGAAAACATGACTTCCGACGGGGCGGGCATTGAGGCGTCATTGAGTTGGCCCGGAGTAGGGCTACCGAGCACTCTTGCGGTGGATAAATCTCCCGCGAGAATACCATAGGAGACATTGCTTCCGAGCGCAGGATAAGTGGGTGCAAATTCCTGCAAGACGGTTGTCCCTCCGGTTGCGACGAGAGCCAGGTATTCTCCACCGGCGCTCAATTTAAAGTTGGTGTGGATCTCTCCCGCTGGTCCGGCGGCCCCTTTTCCTGATGCGAAGACGATAGCGCGTTCGCCCGGTGCCAGGGTCAGGGGGGCAAATGGCCACTTCGTCAGATCGTTGGCATCATCGGTCAGGTAGTAGGACCCCAGATCAACGGTTGATCCGGTGGGGTTGAAAATCTCAATCCAGTCCGAGAAATCTCCGTCGCCGTCCATCAGGCCGGATTTGTTGTCAGCCATAAACTCCGATATGACCGGGTGGTTGGCGACCATCGCCACACTCACGGTTACTTCAGCTGTTTCGGATCCAAAACCGCTTTCTGTGGTGAGGGTGTAAGTGGTGGTATCGCCGGGAGAAACGCTGACCGAGCCGCGCCCATTCGTCGTTTGGCCCGTAACGTTTCCGAGTGCCGGGCTGATGGACCAGGAGGTGGCAAAGTCTGTTTCCCACAAAATTGTGACACTTTCTCCGATGTTGATGGTGGTTCGGTCAGAGGTGAAAGAAGTGATCAAAGGCGCCGGGTTTACCGTGACCGTGAGATCCTGCGTGACCGGACCATCGCCATTTGTTGCGGTGAGTGTGTAGACGGTGGTCGTGGTGGGCGAGACGTTGAGCTGGTTGAGGCCGGTGACGTCCGCGCCATTGATCGAAACTGAGTCAGCCCCCGTGACGGTCCAGGTAAGGTTGGAATTTCCCGGAGAGAGGAAGGCCTCGGGCGAAGCGGAGAAGCTTTCAATGACCGGTGGCTCCAGGACTTCGTTGTAAGCGTTGGAATGCCGGACGATGTCGTCGCTCGAGAGGGCTTCATTGTAAACTGTCACCCGGTGGATGGTGCCGATCATGCCTTCGCCGCGTGCCGCGTTGTTTCCCAGAAAACCCGCCCCAGTTGGCATGCCGAAGGAGCTGGCAACGGCGGCATTTTGGCCAACCAGGGTTCCGTCGAGGTAAAGGTCCATTCTTCCATCTCCGTCCCAAACATAGGCGACGTGGGTGGCTTCGGTTGGGGAGAGGACCAGAGGGCTGAAAGTGTAGTCGGCGACACCACTTTGGGTGAAACCCAGCTGTCCGCTGTCGTCCCATTGCTCGTAACGCAAACTGCTGGAGGAATTAGAGCCAACAGCCAGGAAGCCATCTCTTCCGCCTGCAGCCGGGTCGCCTTCGACAATGAACTCGCAGGTTGACTCTCCCGAGACGGTTCCGAAGTTGAAGGCGCTGCTATTGGAACCATTGAGGGAAACGGCTGCGGTGAGCTTGGACACTGGAACTGGCCCGGGTCCCGCTTCATCCGCAGCGATTGATTGGTCGTAGAGAGTGAGGCTGGCGTGGGCCGGAAGCCAAAGAATCGGCAAAAGGAGAGCGAAGAGAAACCGATGGAGCTTCCCCAGGGAAAAGATGGGCATTCTTCATTGAAGCAGAATTGGGAGTTAATGCGGAGGATGAACTTTTTCGAGCGATTTAGAGGTCTTCATCTAGGGGCTTGCCGAAGAGCTGGTTCCTCCCTCGGTGGTTACCGAGACCGGTGCACTTCCTCCGGCGGGGACGACGATGCCAATTCGGTCATTGATGGGGCTGATGAATACAGATCGATGCCACCGAACCAAATCGAAGGGTGCTTCGTCCCTCGAGGAAGCTGGTGCCGGAGACCGCCCACTTGCCATCAGCCGAGATGATGGTCGGACAGGACGCCTCAATAATTCTGGCGAGAAGATCCGGCTTCGAAATGAACTTAGTGAGGAGATCGATGAACTCACTTATTCGGACCAGAGAGACTGGGCGGTGCGTCGCCGGGGATCGCTGGCCAATGGTCATGAGGGGTGGGTTTGGGAATTGGTAGTCGATGGCGGAGGTGGTTCGCGGGAACTCTGAAACCGCCAGCTGATTTTTTATTTCTTACCGAATCCGGAGGGATCTACGAAATCGATGGGGGAGTTGCTTTTCCTCCATTGCGCCTCGCCGAATCAAGAAAGGCGGGCCTAGACTCAGCCAATGGTGGAAGACGAACCGCAATACGAGATCGTGCTCAAGATGGTTCTTTGGGACGAGGACCGTGCGGCCATCTTTCATCGTTTGAAAGTGAATGGGGTGGAAGATGAACGGGCGAAATCGATTTACGCCAAGGCCCGTTCGGAGCGGATCAAGATTCTCCGGGCAGAGGGGCTTAAATCTCTCCTGATGGGGTTTGGGGGAGTGGCATTGGCAATTGGGATTTATTTTATTTTCAATCTCGATGAATTGAGCGCCGCCGAGTTTGGCGATGGGGTGAACGGGACAGCGGTTCTCCCCTGGCTGTTGGGTTTTCTGGGCGCTGTTGCCGGGGCGTTTGGGGTGTGGAAGGCCACGGAGGGAATCACCGATGTTTTGTTCGCCTCGATGAAGAAGGGGTCAATCGCGGATCGTTAGCGGCTAGTGCTACTGATCCGGGTGGTTTCGAAGGCGGTGGGGGTGACCGGATTGACGAATCGTAGGTGGTGATTCATCCGGTCCGCCTTACAGATTGATGGCCTGACTCAATATTAGTTGTCGTTCACCTTGAGTGGGTGTTTCTCAGCGAGAGCAGCAGCAGCATCGGGGGCTTTATCTTTCAGGGGAAACGATATCTCCGCGAAGATACGGTGGACTTGATGCGGCCGAACCAGCTACCGAGGCAACTTTCGGCGATTGAATTTGGGAAGGAAGTGCGTCACGAAACGGGCCTCGGATCGGGGTTCTGCGTCCGTTTTTCCCATGATGAGAGTTGGGACCAGGATACAGCTCCCGGTGAATATGGTTGAGACGGAGCCGCCAACACGTATTACTGGATTTCTCCAAAAGATGACCTCGTCGTCGTCATCACGATGGAGCAGACTATGCCCGATAACTGGAATTTGAAAAAATTACTCAAGCCTCTTGTTTACAGCGCCATACGTAAATAAGGTGATGCAGATCGAATTTAAACTCCACCCCCAACGTTAAACAACCGTGATGAAAAAGATTCTTATGCTCGCGGCCGGCCTTCTCGCTTGGCCCCTCTTTTCTTCCTGTACCGAGTATGGTAATTCTGGATACTCGAGCGGATATTCGGGAGGGCACTCCAGTTCTGGCTACTCCCAAAGTTTTACGGCTCTTCAGGTCGGATTTGTCAGCACCAGCTATGATCGCTGGTGCTATGATCCCTACCGCCGTTATTACTATGACCGCCAGTCGAGCCGATACTACGATCATCATAATCGTCGTTACTGCACCTCCGCTCCAAAACGTTACAGTTCTCCGCATTATCCGAGTGGATACCGGCAGGGGTCGCGGCTTTCCTGTCCGACTTATCTTCCCCGCAATACCCACGGCGGTAATTATAACAGCCGGGTCGGACACAGCAGCCACGGTTCTGGCAGCAGAGGTTCAAGTCGCAACAGCCCGGTGATTCATGGATCATCGCGTGGTTCGACCAGTATTCGTGATACCGGCCATTATGACTCTCGTTCGGGGAGTAGCTCATCCAGTCGGAGCAGCAGCTATCGCGAGCCGACGCCTTCTCCAACAATTCGTCGCCAAGCCACTCCTCAACCAAGTCCGCGTCAGGTGACACTCCCAACGCGTTTGGAGACGATCCGGACCACTCCCACGCGGAGTCAACCGGTTCGCTCACAGCCTGCCCGCAGTGCTCCGGTTG
>JAPKDJ010000099.1 GCA_026421245.1 Akkermansiaceae bacterium
TCCTTGGTCTTGGCTTTGAGATCGGGATCGCTGGCGACTGGACGCATGTAGTCTATGAAGGTGTCTTTGACCTCTTCCATTTCCTCTTTGTTGAGGCCATGGCCGGCGGGGCTTTGTTCAACCATCGCAAAACCAGCTTCGCCGGATTGGATGATAGAATCTTCGAAGGCCATGAGCTTCATCAGCTCCTCGGAGGGCGTGATCTCCTGTTTTTCCTGAGCAGAGAGGGGAAAGAGAGCGAGGGAGAACGCGATGATCAGGATGTTTTTCATTAGGAATAACATTGGCATGCCGTTTTAGGCAACGGCAGCATCAGGGCTGACGTCGAAAGTTTCACGGGCGTCGGCAATGTGGCCAGCGACTGCGGCGGCGGCGACCATGACAGGTGACATGAGAATGGTGCGTCCCGTTGGGGAGCCCTGTCGGCCTTTGAAGTTGCGGTTTGACGAGGAGGCGCAGATTTGATCCCCAATCAATTTGTCGGGGTTCATGGCGAGGCACATGGAGCATCCGGCAGCTCGCCATTCGAAACCAGCTTCTTCAAAGATCTTGTCGAGGCCCTCGTTTTCGCACTGGATGGCAGTGATTTGGGAGCCGGGAACGGCAATGGCTTTGACGCCGCTGGCAACTTTGTGGCCTTTGAGAAATTTGGCGGTTTCGCGGAAGTCGGAAAGACGACCGTTGGTGCAGGAGCCAATAAAGGCGACGTTGATGGGAATGCCTTTGATGGGCGTGCCGGCGGGAAGCTTCATGTAGGCGAGGGCTTCCTCAATGACTGCTTTCTCTTCCGGGTCGGAAGTGGTGGCGGGGTCGGGGATGTTTTCGCCGATGGTGATGCCATGGTCAGGGGAGATGCCCCAGGTGACGGAGGGCTCGATGTCTTCGGCGTTGATGGTGATGATGTCGTCGAATTCAGCATCGGCATCGGAGGCGAAGGACTCCCATTCTTCGATTGCTGCGTTCCATGCGTCACCGGTGGGTGAGTAGGGGAGGCCTTTGAGAAATTCGAACGTGGTTTTGTCGGGGTTGACGTAGCCACAACGCGCGCCGCCTTCGATGGCCATATTGCAGACGGTCATGCGCTCTTCCATGGAGAAGTTATCGAAGGTCGAGCCGGCGTATTCGTAGGCGTAGCCAATACCACCTTTTGCCCCGAGAAGGCGGATGATGTGAAGGGTGAGGTCCTTGGCATAAACACCGGGACGAAGCTTTCCGTTCACCTCAATGCGGCGAACTTTTAGGCTTTCCATGGCGATGGTCTGGGTGGCGAGAACGTCGCGCACCTGGGTCGTTCCAATGCCGAAGGCGATGGCTCCGAAAGCGCCATGAGTGGCGGTGTGGGAGTCACCGCAAGCGATGGTGGAACCGGGTTGGGTAATGCCCTGTTCGGGGCCGACGACGTGGACGATGCCTTGCTTGCCGGATTTAAGATCGAAGTAGGTGACGCCAAAGTCGTCGCAGTTTTTGCGGATGGCATCGATCATGTCGGCAGCGAGGGGATCGGCCGGTTGGTCCTGATTCTCGGTGGGGACAATGTGATCGATGGTGGCGAAAGTCCGTGAGGGGTATTTGACCTTGAGTTCGAGGTCACGGAGCATTCCAAAAGCCTGTGGACTGGTGACCTCGTGAATGAGGTGGGTCCCGATGAAGAGCTGCGTGCGTCCGTCGCTCAAAGTACCCACGGTGTGAGCATCCCAAACTTTCTGATAAAGAGTCTTTCCCATGGCGTGATCCCGCATTTTTCGCGGGGGAGTGACGATGTATGGAAAATCACCTGAAAGCAAGTACCGCAGGAGATTCTAGGCGAGAAGGGCTCCTCCGCCGGCTGCGATGAGAACAAGGGCCCAAACGGGGATGAGTTTTTTACGCAGAATGAGGAAGAGAATGGCGACGCCGAGGGCGTCGGTCCATCCGTTCAGGGTGTCATCGGTAGCCATGTGCAGGAGGGCCACGCCGAGGACTCCTACAACTCCGGCGTTGGCGCCTTTGACTGCCCGTTGAGCCCAACGTTTTCCGCGAAGTCCGCCCCAAATTTTCATGGTGCCTCCCAGAAGTAACATTCCCGGGAGGAAGACCGCGATAAGGGCCGCTCCCGCTCCTAGCCAGGGGTTCCCGAAAATAAGAGAGTTGGCGTCGGGGCTTGCGGCAACTTTGACCCCGAGGAAGGCTGCAAAAGTGAAGACGGGGCCAGGGACTCCCTGGGTGGCTCCGTAGCCACCGAGGAAGATCTCTTTCTCCATGTAGCCTCCATCGACCATGCTTTCTTGTAAAAGAGGGAGGACGACGTGTCCGCCCCCGAAAACAAGGGATCCAGCACGATAGATTCCTGCCAGGGGATCACTACTACCAATGGAAAAGAAGAGGATGACGAAGAAGGCGATCATGGCGAGCCATCCGAGCATTCCGCGCCCGGAGGTCTTTTCCTTCTCGATTTTTTCTCCGGCGGAAAGGGTGAAAACGCCAGCGAGGCCGGCGAGGGTGATCATCACCACGGTGATCCATGGTGCCGTGAAAATCCAGAGCATGGCAAAAACGATGACTGCGATGGCGAGACGTCGAAGGTCGGGAGCGAGGGAGCTTCTCATGCCGAGCCAGGCTCCGGCAACGACCGCGAGAGCGACAAGTTTGAGTCCCCTGACGGCTCCACTGGCGTGGTCTCCCGGGAGATCTCCCATTCCGAGAGCGACTAGGACCAAAACTAAGGCAGAGGGCAGGGTGAAGCCGATCCAAGCGGCCAATCCGCCAAGGAGTCCGGCCCGTTCATAACCAATCGCTGCTCCCAACTGACTGCTTCCCGGACCGGGAATGAACTGAGTCAGAGACATGAGTTCTCCAAAGCGGGATTCATTGATCCAACCGCGACGGGCGACATATTCTTCGCGGAAGTAGCTCACGTGGGCCACCGGTCCTCCGAAGGAGGTGAGGCCCAGTCGTAGGGCCACCCAAAAACATTCCATTGCTCCGTTCATCTGCGAGGAGAAGAGCAAAGGAGGGCGTTCTGTCAATCGCGTCTTCGTGACTTTTAACTCGCGAAGGTCTGCCAGCTCGTGGATGTTTTTTTCATAAAGTGGTTTTTCCGGTCTGCTTTTCTGAATCTGTTTTGCGTAAGTTGTGGATCTGACTCGGTGGCGCGTCTTTTCGTGGCTCAGTCCCAAATGAAGAAACCGAAATCCAAATCCGAGCCGAAAGTGAAGCCGGAGGCCATGGCGGGGAAGGTGGCTTTTCAGGATCTCTCCCGCCAAGAGTTGGAAGTATTTCGGGTCATTCCGGAAAGCGGGGGAAAGTTGCTCGTCTCAAAGAATCAAAGCTACGGTCAAGTCGATGGATTTTGGTGGCGGGGGAGCAAACCCGGCGAGTGGAATTCAAAATTCCGGATTCCAGCGAGTCCTGGATCAGCAAGGCCAAGGCTCCTGCGAAATTTGACGGAACTGCTCATCGCGGCGAGTTGCATGTTTTTTATCGAAGCAATCTCCTAGTTTATTTTATGGGAATGATGAGGAATGGAGTCAAACATCCTTCCTGGGTGTGCGATGCCGGGTAGACCCGGCGCCCTCGCCCTGGGTGATCACTTTTTAAGTCAAACGTCGTGAAATACCTTCTCTTATTTTTTCTTCTTCCTGTCGCCGCGATGGGAGAGTTGCGGCTGAATCAAATTCAGACCATCGGAACTCACAATTCCTATCATCTCGCTCCGACTCCCGAGGAGATGAAGTTTTTAGGAATGTTTAGTAAACGTGCCACCACGGCTTGGGACTATTCGCGGAGACCTCTGGGGCAGCAATTGGAGTCGAGACTTCGTCACTTTGAGTTGGACATCTTCGCCGACCCGGAAGGTGGGCTTTATGCGAAAGCGGATGCTCCGGAGGATGACGTGATGCGCAAGCCGGGGATGAAAGTACTTCACGTCCCTAAGATCGATGCTCGTTCGGGACATCCCACTTTCAAGGGAGCACTCAAGGCGGTGAGGGCGTGGTCAGCTAAAAACCAGAATCATCTTCCCGTGATGATTCTCATCGAGTTGAAGGACAAAGCAGAGGTTCCCTTTGCTCCAAAACCTGTTCTCTTTGACCGAAAGCAGATGGAAGAGGTGGAGAAGGAGATTCTCTCTGTTTTTAAACGTGGGCAAATCATCACTCCGGATTCGGTAAGGGGAGAGCTGCCGACTTTGCGAGAAGCGATCATGACGAAAGGTTGGCCGCTACTTCGTGAATGTCGCGGCAAGGTCATTTTCTGCCTCGATAATGGCGGAGGGTATCGGGATATTTATCTCAAAGGAAACCCTTCACTGAAAAAGCGTCTTCTTTTTGTGAGTGTCGATCCTAAGCATCCTGCGGCAGCCTGGATGAAGAGGAACGATCCGGTGGGAGGATTTGCCGAGATTCAGCGACTGGTGAAGAGTGGTTTCCTGGTCCGCACCCGGGCGGATGCTGACACCCAAGAGGCGCGGGCGAATGACAGGAAGCGAGCGATCAAGGCCCTTGCAAGCGGAGCGCAGTTTGTGAGCACTGACTTTCCGGTGGCAGTGCCTCGGATCAGTGAGTATGAGGTGACTCTGTCTGACAAGGTGGTTGCTCGGCCCAATCCGGTTTCTGCCAAGAACGGGAAGGAAAAAATCAAGGAATAGGGCGGTTCTTGAAGAATGAGGGAAACTTGCTACTCCTCGTCCGTGCAGAATCGTTTCTACCAGGTCTTTGATACCGAGCGGGCTTCCGGCTACGACACGTCCGGCGACTTCCGTTCGCCCTTTCAGATTGATCGCGACCGTGTTTTACACACTCCCGCGTTTCGACGTCTCCAAAGTAAGACGCAGGTGTTTTGGAGTGGAGAATACGATTTTTATCGTACCAGACTGACCCATTCCCTGGAAGTGGCCCAGATTGGGAAATCGATTTGCCATTGGTTGCGTCATTCGAGCGACCTGATGGAAGATGATTTTTATATCGACGAGGATTTGGTCGAAGCAATCTGCCTTTCCCACGATCTCGGTCATCCGCCTTTTGGTCATGCCGGTGAACGATCGCTGAATCACTTCATGGCGAATTACGGTGGATTTGAGGGAAATGCCCAGACGCTGCGCCTTCTCACCGAAAGGATTTTCTCGCAAAGCAGAAAGGGGATGGACCCGTCGAGGTCTTTCCTCGATGGCGTTTTGAAATACAAGTCGCTTTGGTCGGAATTGAAGACAACAACGGGGAAGCTCCCGAAAAATCACTTCTTGTATGATGCTCAGGTAGGTCATTTAAATTGGGCAATGGGTGGGCACGATTTCCCGGCCGAATTTGTTCCAGGAAAAGTGCGAGATGGTTTCAAATCCATTGAGTGTCAGGTCATGGACTGGGCTGATGATACAGCCTACTCCCTGAATGATCTGGCGGACTCGGTGAAGGCGGGATTCCTCACCGTGGAGCGTCTCGAGCGCTGGGCTGAAAAGAAGGGGAATTCCACGGGTAAGGGAGCACCTCTGGGGGACTTGTTAAATGCGATTCGTGGACAGCGTATCGAACCCTTTATTGGGAAGAGGATCGGGAAATACATTCAATCGGCCCGGTTGATCTCTGCGGTTAATATTCTGAGCGGCACCAGTCATCGATATGCGATGGAACTGGTGATCGATGACGAGGTCAGGGCTGAGAGTGAACTTTTTAAGAGTCTCGCTTTTGAGGTAGTCTTCCTATCTCCCCAGCTCAAGCAACTTGAGCACAAGGGGAGCTACATGCTCCGGAAGCTTTGGGAAGTCATGGAGAAGCGCTACGTCCTGGGTGAGGCGATCGACGGGCAGGATTTTGCGTTCCTTCCCGAAGCGGATGCGGCCGAGATTGAAGAAGCCAATACCGCTGAAAAGAAAGCGCGTCTCGTTTGCGATTTTTTGGCGGGGATGACCGACGGCTATGCGGCACGAACATTCCGGCGGCTTTTTGAACCCGGTTTTGGAAGTATCGGAGACCTTGTTGGATAAATGCGCTTGGATCGGTTTGTGGGAAAGTGGGCTGGAACGGGCAAGCGACGAACGCGCGAGATCTTCGAGGCGGGGCGCGTGAGGCTCAACGGAGATGTCCCGGATGAACCGGGCACGGAGGTTGGGAAATTCGACCGAGTGGAAGTAGATGATGAAATCCTGCAGGCGCTTACTCCGCGATACGTCATGATGCACAAACCGCTCGGCATTGTGAGCGCGACCGTCGATGAAGAACATCAAACCGTGATTGATTTGATCAAAGAAGACTGGGCCGGGGAGCTCCATCTTGCAGGGAGATTGGATCGTCATACTTCCGGTCTGGTTGTTCTAACCAACAACAGCGTTTTCTCAGAATCTCTCACCGAGCCCTCTGAAAAAGTAGGTAAGGTTTACTTGGTGGAAGTCGATGGGCCGATCACGGAAGAGGTGATTTCAGCATTTGAGGAGGGAATGTGGTTCGCCAAGGAGCAAGTGACGACTGCTCCGGCACAGGTGGAATTACTTGCTGACTCGGAGTGTCGTCTCACGATCTACGAAGGTAAACATCATCAAGTGAAGAGGATGTTTTCCCGCTTTGGGCTGAAGGTCACCCGCCTCCACCGTGAAGCGATTGGAAAGCTTCAGTTGCCAGGCGATTTGATGCCGGGAGAGTGGATGAAGTTCCTTCCGTGATCGGTGGCAAGGGGTCGATCAATTTTCAGCTCTTCGAGATCTTTTGAGTGACGCTGACACGCCCTTCATCAACTGGGGATGAGTGCCTGAGGGATCGATTTTTTTTCTTCGTCCTTAGAGGCAGTTTAGGCACGGGAAATTAGTCGCTATTGCGATGATGGAGTCCCGCGCTCCATATCAAGCGATGATCTTGTCTATTACTTTGCCTTTGCGGTCTTGGGGGCCGAGCCTGGCTTTGGTGCCGGTGGTTCTGGCCATGGTGTTGTAAACGTCGAGGCCTTCGGCATTGACGTCGAGGATTTGGCCGGTTTTGAGGCGACCACCAGCCCCCGTGCATGCGTGGAAGACACCGGAGAGTTCGCGTTTGGTGTCGTTATGACGACCGTCGCCTGATTCGGTGGAGACGGTGATCATGGCATTTTCGAGGATGGTTTTTCCGTTGGCTTCGCGGGTGTCGTCGGTGGCGAGGAGGCTCAGGAAGTGGGCGACTTCACGCATCTTCATGTGGGCGTGGGCGCGGAGTTGTTCGTTCTTTTTCTTCTCGTTGAATTTGTGCCACCACTCATGGGAGCAACCTTTGTCTCCGGAGGCTCTGAGTTGAGCGGAGTCGTCGAAGGCGAAGCGTTTTTGACCGTTGTAAATGTAGTCGCCCTTGATGCGGAGTCGTTCGCCGGCGGCGAGGAAGGTGAGGGATCCGAAGCGGGCACGGTCGGTCTGAATGGCGAGGGCATAGAGGCCGGACATGAGACGCCATTCGCGGGTGAGGTCGTCGAGCTTCATGTCGAGTCCCTGGCCTCCGGGGTCGGCTTTGCCGCCGTGGGGGAGTTGGGAAGTTTGTGGGCGAGGCGGAGCGTCTTTATCGACTTCGAACTGAAAGGCGCGTTGTTCAAATTCGCGGATGCGGTCGAGGTGGTTTTTGAAGCGATCTTTGGAGGCTTGGCCGAGAGGGGAGTTTTTTCCGGAGTAGTGTCGGTATTGCTCGAGGACGGAATCGAGGACGCTGCGCTGGAGTCGCTCATCGAGGCCATCGGATCCCTGAATGCGGCCGAAGACGCGTGTGAAGAGGTCGATGGGACGTTCCTGCATGGCGGCGGCAACAGTGCCATCGGGATGATAAGAGTGGACGTAGCGGGAGATGCGGCTGCGTCGGAAAAAGGTGCCGGCGACGAGGGTAGATACGACGCCATCGGGCTGGCCTTTGGGATAGTGAGCGCGGCGGAGGAGTTGATCGAGGGAAGCTCCACCGGCGCGGGCCTCGCCGTTGGGTGGAGAGGCCGTGAAGGCGGCGGAAGAGCCATCAAAGTGGGCATTGATGCCGGATTCGTCGGCGCGGCGGTGGTCAACTCCTCGCATAATGAGGAGTTTGTCGGCGAGGGGCTCGAGGGGTTCCATGACCCCGGCGAAGCCTTCCTTTTGAAGGGGAGAGGGGATGCCGAGGCCGAAGAAGACGTTGAAGGCACGCATGGGGATGACGTTGTTCGCGGCCTGGGTGGCGGCGGACATTTCTTCGAGGAAAGGGAGGCCGATGGTGGTGCCGGCGATGCTACGGAGGAGGGTGCGGCGGTTCATGGGATTTAGGATTTGGACTTTGGAAGGGCTTGGTTGAGGGGGGCGTCTCACGCGGAGAAGCGGAGCCGGAGAGGTTTATTGAGTGATGAGGGGGGAGGTTGCTAGGTGGAGGAGGACGTTTTGGTAGGATTGGTCTTTTTGGACTTGGGTGAAGAGGGTGTCGAGATGGGGGCGGTCTTGGGTGGCGATGGGCCGGCCTAGGGCAAATTGTGTCAGTTTCCAGTTGATATTTTGGCGAACGCGAGGGCTCTTGGCCAGAAGATCCATGAGCTCGCGAGAGGTTTTGTATTTCACGGAAGAGGCAGTGCCGGGGATGAGGATTTCGCCGTCTTGACGGAGTGTGTTTTTGAAGCTGTCGGTGACGGCGTAGCGGGCGAGGCCGTCGTATTGTTCGAGGCCGAAGGCGAGGGGTTCGAATTTGGCGTGGCAGCCGCCGCAAGATTGGTCGCGTATGCGTCGCTCGGCGATGAGTCGTTGGGGTAAGCCGGGGGCGGAAGGAACCGGGGTGGTGTCGACGCCAGGAGGGGGATCTTTGACGGAGCCGCGAAGGAGATCATGGAGGACGAAGAGGCCGCGGGTGACCATGGAGGCTTCATCGCCGCCGATGGTGAGGAGGCTGCCCTGGGTGAGAAGGCCACCCCGTGGGGAACGAGTGAGATCGTACTTTGCAAAGTCGCCGGGTTGTGGCTTGAGTCCGTAGTGTTTGGCGAGGCGTGGGGTGAGGAAGGTGACGCGGGCGTTGAGGAGGTCTCCGAGGGGACGTTTTTCTTCCCAGAGGAGGTGGCGGGCGAAGGCGAGGGTTTCGCGGCGCATGTCGTCGGCGAGTTCGGGCTGCCAGTCGGGGAAGTGTTTGCGGTTGGGCTGGAGGTTTTTGAGGTGATCGAGATTGAGCCACTCGGAGATGAAGCTCATGGATTGCTCGATGGCCCGGGGATCGCGAAGCATCCGTTCGACTTGTTTTTTGAGAGAGGAAGGATCGAAGAGGGAGTTGTTTTTGGCGGCGTCGAGGAGGGTTTGGTCGGGTGGGCCGCCCCAGATGAGGTAGCTGAGCCGGGAGGCGAGTTGGTAGGCGTCGGGCGAACCTTCGCTTTCGATGCGGTACAAGAAGCGCGGTGACTGGAGCATGCCGCGGAGAATGTAGGCGAAGGCGGTGTCGAAGCCTCCTCCGGACGCTCCGACGCTGGTGACGATGCCTTGATAGAGATTGATTTCGCGATCGGAGAGGGGGCCGCGGAAGAGCCAGGTACCAACTGATTGAATGTGGGCACGGATGGGCTTCTGGGTGGTGCTACGGTTTTTGGAAAAGCGGGTGGTGAACTTTTTGACGTCGAGTTTTGAGACAATGAGGTTGGCGAGTTGGGTGTGCGCTTCGACGTGCTTGAGATCGACACCGAGATTGTAGGCGGTGTTGCGGAAGCCGTCGGTGCGGAGGTCGGGCGGGAGGAGTTTGCGGGCTTCCTTTGTGATGTCGATGCCGGTGGTGGCTTTGACGGTGGCGACGTATTCGGAGGTGGTGAGGCGTCGGGGGAATTTTTGAGGGTTGGTGAGGAGGAGGTGCGCGGCGGGGTCGATGTGTTCGCTGGTCCAGACGGCTCCGGTCTCGATCCACTCATGAAGGTGGGCCTTTTCTTGGGACGAAAGAGAAGGGCGTTTTTCTGGCATTTCGTCGGATTCGACAGCCTCCCAAACGAGTGATTTTTCGAGGTGCCCGGCGGAGATAATGTCGGGATCGAGGAAGGCGGTCTTTTTGTGGGAGAGGTCGAGATCGCCTTCGCCAGTGGTGGAGTCGTGGCACTCAAGGCAATGGCGGGCGAGGATGGGCTCAATGTGATTGACGAAGAGCGATCGGCTGCGATCGGCGGGGGATTTGGGTTTGGGAGGGGTGAGGCCTTGTTTGAAGAGCGCGGTGATTTCGGAGGGGGAGAGGGCTTGGGGATAGATTGCGACTTGGTGGAAGGTGCCGAGCCAGGGGCGGTCGTTCGAGAGTTCGTTTCCGAGGGCGAGGAGGTAGTTGGGGTCCCAGTTTTTTGGGGAGCCGGGGAAGGTTTTTTTTGAGGAGAGGTGGCCGTTGAGGAAGAGGGTGCCTTGGCCGTCGCGGGAGCGGGTGAAGGCCACGTGGGTTTTGGTGGTGGTGACTTGGCCGGAGGAGAGGGAGGGGATGCCGTTGGGGCCGGTTCTTTCGGTGCGGAAGCGGGCGTCGTATTTTGAGCTGTCCTGACCGAGGGTGACGTTTCGGTTGGAGGAGTCCTTAGAAAGGGAGACGATGCGGGCGGGGCCTGATTGGGTGAGATTGGCGGGGGTGATCCAGGCGCTGATGGTGATTTCGCGGGATTTCTGGACGGCGTTGATGAGCTTGGTGGGGGGAGTTTTTGTGGAGAGGAGGATGGGGCGGTTGAGGGTGAGGGAGCCGGGTTGGCGGGTGATTTTTTTTGGATCAGGGATGGAGAGGTGGGCGGAGGGATTGATGCCGGAGGTGTCGAGGATTTGGGGGGAGGAGGGGGAGTTGAATTGGTAGAGGATGATGGGGGCGGGCGCAGCGAGGGCGTG
>JAPKDJ010000041.1 GCA_026421245.1 Akkermansiaceae bacterium
CATGATCTGGATGTATTCGCAGGGACTATACGAAGGCCTCGCTTCACGCACCACCGAAGCCAAAAGCTTCGAAAGACGAGTCCTTCCCTGGCTGAAGGAACTGACCGAGACTTCCGGGGAAGATGCCGCCTATCTCGCCCAAACGCTTGCCAAGGAATGCCCTCTGCGTGGAAGTTTTAAAAATGAGATCGACGAGTTTCGATCCAAGCTTGGCCAAAGTGAAGCAGCGATCGCCCACGTCAAAGGCCGCGAAGCACTCGATGAATTTTCGAAAAAAGAACTCTCAAAATACGGGGACCACTACTCCCCTCTCAAGGAACACGCTCCCAAGAAATTCGAACGAATGACTGAGCTCCTTGCTGACAAAAATCCGAAGGCAAAAGACCTACACGAGATCTTCAAACAGCTTGCGAAGCCAACGCATCGGTAACGGAAGGGGCCTCACATGGATCCCCGGATTACCCGGCCCATTCTCTTTGCAGAGTGGCCTGCATTGATGATGCTCGGCACCATGGTTTTCACTTTTCTTCGCCTGATTCTCTACGGAACCGTAAATCCAGACCAAACCCTTGGTTATTTTAAACTCATACAAGGAATGATGAGATTTTCCGCAATGGGATGGGCCGCCTCGGGAATGTTAGGGCCGCTCTGGCTCGTTTTGGCCGGTCTCAGGGGGCATCGTGAAAAGAAAGACCGCCGCGACCACTGGCTTACCATCGCAGGTTCGGAATTCTTTGGGATGTGGATGAGCCTCTAGCTCGTTCCAGAATGGAAGCAGCCTACAAACCTCGCCCTTTATTAAAGCGCGCAACCTCCCGCTGCGCTTCACGAAGCTCGGTCTTTTTCTTCAAATCCTGACGCTGATCGCTATGGCCTTTCCCTTTTCCGAGGCCCAGTTGCACTTTCACGCGACGCTCCTTGAAGTAGAGCTTCAGGCAAATCAAGGTGAAGCCTTTTTGCAGAGTCGACTGCGAGAGCTTCAGAATCTCATTCTTGTGAAGAAGCAGCTTTCGGGGACGTTTGGTCTCGTGTTGGAAAAATGTTCCCGCCGTTTGCCATGGCTGAATATCGCACCCATAGAGCCAGCATTCGCCACGCTCAATACGAGCAAAGGATTCAGTAATACTGACCTTACCGGCTCGAATGGACTTCACTTCCGTTCCACGCAGCACAAGACCAGCCTCGAAGGCCTCCGAGATGGTGTAATCTCGGCGTGCGCGTTTGTTAGTAGCTACTTCTTGAGACATGACACGAAAACGAATGCCTCTGCCCTTGAGGAAGCAGATCGGGACTAGGACTCTGGCTTTTCGATAAGCTTAATCTTGCCCTCGATGATTTCGGTGAGAGCAATATCAGCAAACCCCATGCTCGGAAGAGCATCGATCAAGGGAGAACGACCCTTATTGAGCTGACCCACGCGCTTTGACACGAGGTTAATCAGAACAAGAGGATCGGGAACAATTTCAGCAGCCTTTTCAACAAGATCGTTTTTCATAGGGATCGCACTAGAACGGGGAGGAGGTTTGGGTGCTTCAAAAGGAACAATATTATCAGCATCCATAATTCCGGAAAATAATGAGCGGAAATCCACCCGTGGGCGGAGTGGAAAACCACAAATCCACCTTTATGACAAGCCCAATCTACCTCTGATATCGTTTAGAATTCCAAACCAACGCGGACACCAAAGATCTGAGGGTCGCCAGGAGTGCCAGCCGAGATCTGCTTATTCATGAAAGTGTAGTAATCTTCGTCGAAAAGATTGCGGGCAAAAACAACGGCATTCCAGCTCTCGGCTTCGTAGCCAATCTGGGCATCCCAGACCTCGTAGGAACCTTGCTTGAAGTTCCGGCTGTTGGCCTCGTCATAGTAGGTCGCTCCGACCGATCGAAGACCGGTTTGGACAAAAAACCCGCCCTCAAAGTCATATCGCAACCCCAGCCCCGCCGTAAACGCGGGAAGAAATGGCACTTCGTTACCATCAAAGCCGGCATGATCGTCAAACTCGATCTGGCTCAACCCTGCCGTCGCCTGCACGGTGATATTGTCGGTTGGCTTCCAGTAAAGCTCGCCTTCGACGCCAAGAGCTTCGACGCGATCCGCATTCACAATGATGAAATCAGTGGTGAACGGCACGCTGCGGTTGACCTGATAATCGTCAATCTGCTTGTAGTAGCTACGAACCTCGAGTCCGAGGGTTTTGGCCGGGGTTTGATAACGAACGCCTAATTCGGTCTCCCAGGCGCGCTCCTCGTCGTAGTTTGCGGTTGTGGGATTGTCGCTGAAAGCGGTGAATCCTTGTGGCTTGAATGAGGCGGAAGTCCTCGCAAAGAGATTGGTCTCGGAATTGAGGGCGTAATTCAGGCCCAATGATGGGGAAATATACCAACCTTCGCTCTCACCTGTTGTTGCGGGATAAAGAGCGGGAAATCCAGGGGTGTTCCCTAAATCAGACTTTGAGCGGCTGAGGGAGGTTTCGACATACTCCAGTCGGCCGCCGACCTCGAAAGTGAGGCTCTCATTGGCATCCCACTGGACGTTTCCGAAGAGGGCCGCGCTTTCTTCCTCGACCGAAAAATTCGTGAACTGATTGGCAAAAGTAAAAGCGCTGGTGCCGAAGAAACGATTCGCCACTCCTTCGTTATCTTTCCAGAGATAGGCCAATCCGGCAGTCCAGCGAACGCTCTCGCTGGCATCAGATTCCAGTCGGAATTCCTGGCTCCAAAGCTCCTGCTCCTGGCCAATAGAGGAAGTCGAGGCAGCTGCTGGAGAAAGATCAAGGTCCACCAAGCTCGGTCCAAGCTGCCAGTTTTGGTACGAGGTGATTGATTTTAAGTTCGCCCAACCCAAATCCTGGTCAAAGTGCAGCGAGAGCTGGTAGCGGTCGATCTCGGTGACTCCTTTGAAATCACTCGCGACGCGGAACGGATCCTGGGCGCGAAGAAAATCAATGCCGGGCCCGAAAGCAGATGGCACTCCGGGAAGGGCTGATAACCGCTGGCTTCCGTCACGAGTCCGCTCATACATCGCACGAAAACGAACCTCTAGATCAGCACTTGGGTTGTAGTAGAGGCTTCCGAGAGCTCCGAACTGCTCGCGAGTGTCATTGAATCCTCCCACGGCGGGATTCACATTGTCGATGTAGCCATTGCGCTCCTTATAGTAGCTTTGAAAAGTGTAGGAGAGTTTCTCATTGATCGGACTACTGGCACGGAATCGGTTGTGTAAGAGACCGTAGCTGCCGTATTCAGAACTAAAGCGATATTCGGGGGTATCAGTCGGCCCGGAAGTTTTCATTTCGATCAAGCCTCCCGCCCCGTTTCGAGCAAAACGGCTGCCCTGCGGACCACGGTGAAGGGTAAATGAATCCAGATCAAAAAACTCGGTCGAGTAGCCAAAGACATCGCCGTATGGAACATCATCCACGACCACTGCAACCCCAGCTCCTCCAAAAAAGAGGGTGTTGGACGTTCCGCGCACGGAAATCCGATCTCCATATCCGGCGGAATCGGAGGCGATCACCGAAAGGCCGGGGACATATCCCATCAGCTCACTCACCCGCTCGGCTGCGATTTCCTCAACCACCACATTACCTGCTGATTCCACCTCCCGCTGACCAGTGACGACCAGAGGCTTCAGTACGTCCTGACCAGAAGCCAGCTGTCCAAACAAAAATGCGCTAAGGCAAAAACCGATATGTTTCATAGAAGGGGCAAAACTGACTCAATTCCCGATTCAGTCAACCAAGAAGAACTTGATAGATTTCTCCGCTCCGAAAAGTTGCCGAGTCACTCAACTCCATCATGACTCGTCCGAGAACACTCTCCTCCCTCACTCTTGGCTTGTGCGCCATTCTCAGCTCATCCTGCCAGCGCAAGCCCTACCCAAAAAGAAGTCGAGCCTACCGCAGCCGAACTTAAGGAGGCCGAAGCCGCGGCAGCTCCGATCTCCACCGGATCCCTAAATATCATCCCCGGAGAACTTCCGGACAAAGCCTCCACGTTTCTACCGGTCACCGAGAAAATCTTTTCCACCCTCAAGAAAGTTCCGGAAGGGGACCTGAAGGCCTACACTGAGACCATGTCCCAGTCTGGCGACGCAACCATCGAAATGATTCCCATTCCCCGAGGGGAATTCACGATTGGCTCACCCGAGGGACAGGAAGGCCGATCCGACGACGAAGGGCCGCAACGCAAAATCACAATTGAGCCCTTCTGGATGGCCTCCAAGAAAATCACCTGGAAGCTTTACCAATCGTTCATGGAAAACGGGAAAAACCGCAACAAGGACGGCACCCTCGATCTCGACGGAAACAAACTCAATCCCGAGCCCCCATTCGCCAGCAATCCCGATCTACTCGATGCCTACCTCCCAAATTATAAACAGCGCCCGGAAGGTGGCGTGAATCCTTTCGCCCTCACACCCAAGCGCTACTCACGCGTCACCCCCGGAGACGACTGGGATTGCGATCCCGAGGATCTTCGCTCAGGTGCCCGCCTTCCATCCGCACAAAGCTGGAAGAATACCGACCCACAGGATCCCAAGTCCATCTGATATCACACTGATATGTGGGGACTTGGTTTCCGCATCATCCGCCCGGCCAAAAATCCTACTCTGGAAGAAATGCACCTCCTTTGGAATACCGGACCAGGCGAACGTTTTTAAACCCTCCCGAAAAATTCAGGAGTGTCACCGTCAGAATGAGAAGAACGATCCTGCACTCCTCTTCTCGACATTTTTTTTAGGCCTGCTAATAGGAGGTCTATGAAAAAATTCATATCCACCCTGACACTCACCGCGCTCCTCGGGGTGTCGGCCACCGCCCAACAAACAGATCAAAAACACGATCAGGGCCGTGATCACAAGGCAAACACAGAACAAGTCGACTGGGCCTCCATCAAAAAGCGCCTTGAAGCCGCCGTCAAACGTGGCGACCTCACCCGCGATCAAGCAGACGAAAAATATACGGAGATTAAGAAAAAACTCCAATCAAATCCCCAGCAGCATCGTGGGCGCCCGATGATCAATCCCAATCGAGGTGAGGCTCTAGAAAGAGTCCTCGGTCAGCTTCTCAGGGACGAAAAAATCACTCACGATGACGCCCGCCGCATCATGCAGGCGGCCTTTGAAAACCGCCCTCCCCAGCGCGGCGAACAAGGTCAATCCCGTGACCACGACAGTGACCACGACAGTGACCACGACAGTGACCACGACAGTGACCACGACCACGACCGCGACCACGACCACGACCGCGAAGAAGAACAGCATCCCCGCGGTCACGACGAGGACGAAGACCGTGAACATGGCGAGCATCAGGAACACGCTGAGATGTTTGAGAGGACCGCCCAAGAAATGAGGGAAGTTTTGGAACAGGCCCGTAAGGAACTCCACGACCTCCGCGAGGCCCGTGAACACATGGCCAATGCGCATGAGCACCACGAAAAGCAGGTGCAACAGAACCGCCGTAAACTTGAGGAACGCCGTGTCGTTGAAGCGAAACACGCAGAAGCACAACGAGCCGAAATGGCAAAGCGGGCCCGGGGCGAGCATGAAAAAGGGAAGTCTGCCAACAAGAAAGCCAAGGAAGAGGCTCATAAAAAGGAGCACAAGGACGACCACGAAAAGAAGGAAAAAAAGAAGTAACGTCCTTCCCACACACCCTCACCAGCCACCTTCGCAGTGATGCGGGCGTGGCTTTTTTCACGAAGAAAAATCCCCAATCCGCTTCTCTCTACCTCCACGCCAGCTGAATCGCTACCGCGTCTTTCCGTCTTTCCTTTTCCCGCCTTTCTTGACGACGAATTTTGACTCCCTAATTGTCAGCCTCACCGTGCAAAGGTTATGATCGAAGAGATTCGCGACAATGAACTTCCCGCCCTGCGTCAGGATGTCTTGGCCCCGGTGTTATCTCGATTTTTCTAAAGAAAAGCGAAAACAACGTTGTCCGTTCCACCACCCTCCTTTTTGTCGGAGGAATGGCATTCATTTTCGTCGTAGCCCGTTTTTCTACATGATGATCAGTGCCGCAAGCGGAACAGGAGGATCATTCCAGCCTGTCGAAAGAAACTATGAATCAGCGGCCACATTCGCGGCAAAGCGGGCGTGGCCTTCTTTTCCCATGTATTTCTTGAGAAGCATCTGGGGAGCCTCGCGAAGATCGACCAATACCATCGCTTCCAGACAGTGCTGGAAGTGCGGATTGTAGGCGAAATCCAACAAAGTCGCATTCATTTTGAAATACTGTCTCAGAAGAACCGGCATCCCTTTTCCATCGGGCTCCTGGATTGCAACCTGGGCCGAAACCTCCTCCATACTTGAAAAAGTCGCACTGAGATCTTCGGGAGCATCCTGCACCGGGAGCAAAGCCTGCATGGCCTCACCCCAGGTTCGATTAGTCTTGGTTCGACGAAGATAGCGCACGATGAGATTTTGAGAAATCGAAGTGTAGTCATCGCTCGTGCTCACTGCTCCAAAGAGCTTGTGATAGCGAGGGTAACGCGAGACAAACTGCCCGATTCCCTTCCAAAGCCCGAGCAATGAATGAAGTGAGCGCTGGTAGTCCGGCAAGACCCAGGATCGGCCCAGTTCAAGGGCGGGGTTCAAATAATCTACAAGCGCTTGGTCGCATTCACAGATCGAGGAAGTATAAAGCCCTTCAAAACCGAACTCTCCAAGAATCAAATCTGTTCGCCCCAAGCGGTATCCTCCCGCAAGGCATTGGCGCTCCCGATCCCAAAGGAAAAGGTGAAGATAATACTCGTCATACCGATCAAAATCTCTCGATTTTCCGGTTCCCTCACCCACGGAGCGAAAAGTGATTTCACGGAGTCGCCCGATCTCCATAAGCACGTTCGGAATCGCGTTCGCAGGTGCCAGATAGACGTCAAGCGAGCCTTGTCTTGCAAGGGGGCCGCTTTCACTAACCTGCGCGATGTCCTCAAGCAAAACCTCCACAGGGACGGCTTCCGCGATTTCATTGAAGGAACTTTTCATCTTCGAGGCTGTGTTCATTTGCGATGGAGAATACCGGATCTTCCTGGATCGCGCATATTGAAAAAAAGTGACGCTAAATCGAGTCAATCAATGTTTGCCAACTGTCGGTGGCGTAGGGTGGAGGGTGCAATTCCGAAGCCGTCTTCCATCGGCAATCCCCGTTGGCGACACATTCCGTTGATCATCGCAAAGTGATGAACCGTATGGCTCACCAAAAACTGGAGTTCCCGGCCCAACGTTGAAAGGTGCCATTCATGATCCCCCCCTCCACAGTCCATCTTCACCTTCACCCGGGTCGTGACATCAAAAGATTTTGCATTTCTCAACCCCGCTTTGAGTCTTTCAATTTTCTCTAAAGCACACCCCGTCGAACACTCCAGACTCTCAGCACGTTCACGATGGTCGTAGTCAATCGAAGCATCGGGCAGGCCATTTAAAAAAGAAGAATAGTGGTCAAGACAGTGCCTTAAATGCTGCCCCAAAGTCGAGCCGTAAAGGTTCCCAACCGGGTCGGCATAGTCATGATCTGCCATCACGGCGAGCAGCTGTTCTGCTTGATTCAGAAGATGAGTGTTCGCGCTAATCAGATCCTCCATCAGGGGTAATTTTGTCGTAGGAGGCGGAAACGGTCGATCTAATTCCCTAATTCTGCAAGAGATTCAAGACGACGACGAAACCATGGCCCGGCCTCGTCCCCCATGGCTCGCAACTCTTTTCCAGAAACCGGTTCACCTGCCCGTGCGACAATTTCCTGCCCCTTCATTTTTGCCAACCCGGTGGGAATCAAGGCGGTCCTCACAAAAGGTGACAAGCGGGACAAGAAGTTGATGAGAGGCGGCGGACTGCCATAAAACCAAAGCGGAATAATCGTGGCATCCATTCGTTGCAATAATTTCACGACATGATCATTCCACGGAGGATCCTTCATTCGGTCGCCTTGCCAATAGGCCACCTTTCCGGCCGGAAAAACCCCGAGGGATCCTCCCTGCCGAACGTGCTTGAGCATCGCCCGAAGACTCCGCGTGTTTTCCTTCGTCTCTCCGGTATTCAAAAGGGTTACCGGAAAGGTCGCCGGAGCCATTCCATCCAGCAACATCACCTCTCGATTCGCGAGAATCCGGAAGTCGCGCCTCAAGTCACACATCGCCGCCATCATGGCGAGCGCATCAGAACCGCCAAAACCGTGATTGGCCACAACGACAACGGGGCCTGTTTCGGGAATTTTTCCCGCGAACTCTTCCATGCGGAACTTAAGCCCAAGTCGCATTACCACGCCCGCAAAGGGGTTTTTCTCCTGTGCCGAATCCGCAAACGCTTTCCGAATCTTTGGATAGCAAAGAAGCTCTTCCAGCACACGGGCCACTCCTTCATGCTTCGCAAGAAAAGGAAGATGAGTGCGAACGTCCGCAAACTGCTCAGTGATTTCGTTCGAATTCATCAACTTCCAGATAGTCTTTCTCACAATGACGGCGGATGAGATCAAGCAAATCTCCCGGTTCCGGAGGCTGAACTCCCTTTGCTCTCCACGCTGCGCCCACTTCAGCCGCCCTCCTAAACTGGCCACAAAGATCCCTCACCCCTTTCCACCAAGGATATCCCGGTTGATAAATATGCGCGTGCTCCCCCATCACACCGTTGAGTTCCAGCACCACGATATTACGCCCTGCTTGCAAATTCTCCACCGAGGGAACCTTCACGTCGTAACGACCGTGATTAAATCCCGGAAAGCGCGCTCCCAATTCATCAAAAACCTCCCGGAGTTCGTCCGTGATCAGCGAACGCTCATCCGTGAAAACCGCCCCCCGGGCATGAGTTCCGATTGGAGCCAGCGTAAATCGCTCATTTCTTTCGAGGACCTTCCCCAGCGAACCAACGAATTTGCAAAAGTAATATCGCGCCATCAACACGGCACGATCGTCATCAAGAATCAACCTCTCCAGTGTCCGCTCACCATCTCCCCTGACAAACTGGGGATGCTTTCCGCAAAGGGAAGCAATCATGCCCTTCTCTTCATCGGGATACTTTGACCAATGGACCCCGAATTCCAATCCGGTGATTAGCTCCTGAACCAAAAATCCTTCCTGGCAATTCTCCATCCAGCACTTGGCCGCCTTCTCATTCTTCACAATCTCCACGCCCTGTCCACGCTGGCCAAAGTCAGGTTTGAAGACGACAGGATACTCCAGCCCCCGCTCTTTCATAAATCCCTTCACTTGTTGAAAGGCATCCTCTGCACCGGCCTCGATCCTCAAATATCGCGCCAGCCTCACGCGCCCCGCAGGACCGCTGAAGGAGTCCAAGATCCCTCCCTTCGCTTCCAGGGCCATCCCGCTGGCCTCCATCGCCGGATTGCAGTTCGTCCACAAGGTCAATCCACGAAGTCGGATCCCATGCCACACCACCGAAGCCAACACCGGAGGATAGACCGCCCACACCGGCCAAAACTCCCAACGTTTGAGACGCTGCCAACGGGCCCATAGGAAGCGTTTCGTTTTGTAAGTCATCGGAGGGGTAATTCGACGACCATTTTCTCAGGCTCCCCGATGAGTCCGGGGCGCTCGGCAAAATACTCCCAAAGGACCCGATCAGTCACACGCACTCGCGAGCGACTCCAGGTCTGGGCATCAGGTCGATTCATTCGGACCGAATATGCCGAAGGAGGCTCCCACGGTGAAGCGTGGAATTCTGCGCCGGCCATACCCGTGGAAAAACAGGCTTCCCTTGCCGCACGAACCGCTCCGAACTGAAACGAGGAGGAAGTCATAAACGAGGGCACCACTTTCACGAGTAACTCTTTCCCATCCCATTCCCAACATCGATCTCCAAGCGGAGAAAATGCCACCAAGGCGAATGCTTGGTAGCTTTCCAGATCCTCCAAAAGCCTCGCGACTTCCTCCGGCGAACCAGCTTGCGCCATGCTCCAGACCAATCGCCCCCTGCTCTTCGGAACCGCGATATCCCTCCCCTCAAGCTCCCACTTGTTCAGGAGACAAACCACGAGCCCCTGATCATTCGCCAACATCCAGGTCCCGGCCCCCTTGGGGTCGCGGGGACTCAAAAACGAAAAATCCCCCGACTCATGAAGAGACGGAGGATCTGCAATAGGACGCGTCTTTAATTCGTCTCTGTTAAAAAAAATTTCCAACCCGTCCGACGGATCACGTTTCCAGGTTAGTGTGCACATGGGGTGCCTGAACCGGGCTTACTCGCCCTCTTTTTTATCCTGATCTTTATCAGCTTTGTCGTCACTTCCGACCGGAAGTGTTGCATTGGCCTTTGGTCATCCTCCACCTGAGGACATCGCTTTGCTCGCTCATGTCTGGACGCCCATCATGGGCAAGATCCACATCTGCAGGGCGATATATGCGCCTACAACTCCGACTCCGATTAATATTCCTTTCATAGTGCTTTCGGGAGGTAAGAGCCTCCCACAAAGTGATTATTCCCAAGGAATGCCAAAACGCAACCAGTAGGATGAAAATCGCCCCACAGGAATTCTCACCTTCCATCGACCAAAAAACCTTTCCCCTGCGGGATTTCTCCTGTTTCCTCGCGGCCCGGGAAAAAATCACTCGCCCATAGACAATGGCCAACAAAGACCAGACCGACACCACCCGCATGGAGAAGATCGTCTCCCTGTGCAAACGCAAAGGATTCATTTTTCAATCTGCCGAACTCTACGGCGGCTTGAATGGTTGCTGGGATTACGGTCCGCTTGGGACGGAAGTGAAACGCAACCTCAAGGAACTCTGGTGGCGGAAAAACGTCCAGGAACGTGACGAAATCCTCGGATTGGATGGTTCAATTCTGACCCACCATTCTGTTCTCACGGCCTCCGGCCACGTGGGAGGATTCTCCGACCCCATGGTTGATTGCAAAGTCTGCAAGAAACGCTACCGCGCCGACCAACTCGAGGCACCACCTTCTTGTGAAAAGAAAGCCACCCTTCCCAAAGGTGAGGACAAGACCTGCGAACTTACGGAACCCCGCGAGTTCAATCTCATGTTCCAAACCCAGATGGGAGCTTCGGCCGACGAAAACGACCCAAATGCCGTCGCCTACCTCCGTCCGGAAACCGCTCAATCAATCTTCGTGCAGTATAAGAACGTCGTTGATTCTAACCGCGTGAAACTTCCCTTTGGTATTGCCCAGATCGGTAAGTCCTTCCGCAACGAGATCAACCCACGCAACTTCATCTTCCGCTCTCGTGAATTCGAACAAATGGAGGTCGAGTATTTCTGCCGTCCGGAAGACGGCCTCCGTCTCACCGACGAGTGGCTCGAAAACCGTCTCGCCTTCTACAACGAGATCGGACTCGACAAAGAGAAGCTTCACGTCCTCGACATCCCCGATGGCGAGCGAGCGCACTACTCCAAGAAGACTTACGACATCGAGTATGATTTTCCCTTTGGACAACAGGAACTCGAGGGTGTCGCCTACCGTGGTGACTACGATCTCGGCAAGCACCAGGAGCACTCCGGCAAGCCCCTCGAATACTTCGATGAGCAAACCAAGGAGCGTTTCATCCCACACGTCGTGGAACCTTCCGCCGGTTGTGATCGCACCATCCTCGCGCTCATCTGCGAAGCCTTCGACGAAGAAGATCTTACCAAGGAAGGCGGCAAGCCCGATGTCCGCACCGTGATGCGCTTTAAGCCAGCCGTTGCGCCGATCAAGGCCGCCATTCTCCCCCTCCTTAAGAACAAGCCCGAACTCGTGGAGAAGGCCAAGGAGGTCAAGAACCTCCTCCAGCCCTTCATGAACATCTTCTACGACGAGACCGCAGCCATTGGCCGCCGCTACCGCCGTCAGGACGAAGTGGGAACCCCTTTCTGCATCGCGATCGACTTCGAAACCCTCGGTCTCGAAGAAGGCAAAGAAGATCTCAAGGACACCGTCACCATCCGTCACCGCGACTCCATGGAACAGGAGCGGATCGCCATCAGCGATCTCCTCCCATGGTTGCTTGGGCGCATTCGGTAAGCTCAGACTCCTCAATCCCAAAAGCCCCGAGCCTCAGCACGGGGCTTTTTTTGCACCGGCTGCTCACTTCTCGGAGGGCGGTTCCTTTGCCTCATCCTCTCATTCCTTTTCACTTCTTGCTCTCTTCAAATCGAGCAAGACGAAATAATGCTAAAAAAAATGCATTTCTTAATGGCGCGGATATAAAAAATACGTCATCCTTGAATAATCCTAAGCAACCAATCGTTTAAGAATCACATGAAAACCACTCAGATTATTGCGGCCGGCTTGACTGCCGGAGCTCTCACTCTCGTTTCCTGCACTCAGTCCCAGCAACAATATGGCTTGGGTGGTGCCGCCGCTGGGGCCGCCATTAGCGCAATTGTCGGAGGCGACGGAGGCGACATCGCCAAATCTGCCGCCATCGGAGGTGCCGCTGGAACCGGATATGCAGTCTATCGCGAAAATCAGAATGAAAATCGCGGCGCCTATAACACCGGAGGTGACACTTACAACCAGCCAGCTCCGGCTCCCCAGCCCACTATCCCAAAGTATCCAACCGCCAATCATAGCGATATCGCCGGCGTGGTCGTGAGCCCTCACGAGCCATACAACAAAGTCCGTGTGACCGGCTTCAAACCCGGGGACCTCGCCAAGGACCCCACCACAGGCAAAATCTTCGTGGTTCCCCAGTAAAGGATCTAAAGAGTTAAAATCCCAACAAAAAGCCCGCTCGCAAATCTCTCGCGTCGGGCCTTTTTTTAATCTTAGGAAGAGGAGAACTCTAGATCTTCTTGAGGGATCCAGTCGAGTCGCCGAAGCGCTTGGTCTCAACTCCAAACTCGTTGAGCATGCGAACGTAAAGATTTGAAAGGGGCACTTCCTCTCCAAGATCGACATGACGGCCGGTCTCGAAAGCTCCACCACCGTTACCGGCAACAATCACAGGGAGGTCACTGTGGCTATGGCGATCTCCGTCAGCGATTCCGCTACCGTAAACGATCATAGAGTTGTGGAGGAGTGACTTCCCGTCCACGTCCTCGGTGGCCTTCATCTTCTCCATAAAGTAGGCCAATTGCTCAATGTAAAATTGATCGATCTTTTGGATCTTCTCCAAATTGTCCTCCTGGCGTTTGTGGTGTGAAAGGTTGTGGTGACCTTCTGATACGCCGATGTCCTTAAAGGAGCGATTGCTTCCATCGTGGGCCAGTAAAAAGGTCGAGATCCGGGTGCTGTCGGTCTGGAATGCGAGAACCATCATGTCCATGAGAAGACGCATGTGGTCTTTGTAGTCCCCAGGCTGACCTTGCGGAGCTGGAACGCCGGGGTCAACGGGTGACCCTAGGATTTCTGTCTTCTGAATCTGGCGCTCGATCTCCCGCACGCCGGTGAGATATTCCTCCAGCTTGTGCTGATCATTCCGTCCAAGATGCTTGTGCATCGCCTTGGCATCGTCGCTAATGAAATCAAGAATGGATTTTTGTGTCGAACGACGCTGGGCCAAGCTCTTGGCCCTCTCATCCGCTGACCCCGCACCAAAGAGTCGTTCAAAAACGAGCCGCGGATTGGCTTCCGGGGTGTTCGGTTGATTCTCGGAGCGCCAGGACAAGTTAAATTGATAGGCACACGAATACCCGGAATCACACCGTCCGGACTTGCGCACCCCGTCGCATGTGAGTTCGAGCGAAGACAAGCGTGTCTGATTCTGGACCGCCTGGGCAGCGATCTGATCCACCGAAGTTCCCACTTTGATGTCGGAACCGGAAGTCTTCTTGGCTCGCTGGCCGGTCAGGAAGGTCGCGTTACTTCGGGCGTGATCGCCCGCCCCATCACGTCCCGCGTAGGCGTGCTTGTGGGTAAATCCCGAGTAGATTTGCATGTCCCCTTTGAGCTTCTCCAAAGCCGCCATGCTCTTGCCCAGCTGATAGTTGCTTCCTTTGCCCTTCGGTTTCCAGTGCTCGAGATTCACTCCGTTCGGAATGTAGAGATAAGCCATGCGGAGCGGGCTTCCCTTGGCCGTGGTCGCCAGCCCGTCGGCGGTCGCAGCCATGAGTGGACTCAGCGAGTCCATGGCAGGAAGGCCAACCGCAGCGCCAATTCCGCGAAGAAACTTGCGACGATCCAATCCGGTTCGAGAGTTCATAATAGCATCTTACGTCTACTTTCCGGTATTTCTCACAGTATTTTCACTCATCGCTACCCGCCACGACGCTTCTGAAACGGGGCACTCTCAATAATGGCAACAACAAGCTCTTTCAGGCTACCCTTGTGCTCCTTGAGCCGATTGACAAGGAAATCAATGGTGACCGCGTCGTAATATTCCGGCCCCCGACCAATCGCGTAGGTGAGGATCTTTTCACTCAGGCATCGATAGAAGTCATCCTTTCGTTTTTCAGCGAGCACCTTCTTCAGCCCGGCGACATCGTGAAATTCCTCGCCCGTGATCAGCTTGCCCCCTGAGTCGATGGCTTGACCTGCTTCCTTGGTGCGGAATTGACCGATGGCGTTAAAATTTTCAAGTCCAAGACCGATCGGGTCCATGCGCTGGTGACAGCTAGCACAAATGGGCTTTTCCCGATGCTCCTCCATCATCTGGCGCATTGTGAGCGGTTTTTCACTGTCGTGGCCCACTTCCTCAAGCTCCGGGACATTAGCTGGAGCAGGGGGAGCCGGTGTCCCCAGAATGTTATCGAGGACAAAAAGGCCTCGTTTCACCGGCGAGGTGCGGGTTGGGTTTGACGTGACCACCAAAAAAGTTCCCTGAGAGAGCAGGCCTCCCCGCTGCGGATGTTCATGAAGATCAACGAGGCGGTGCTCCTCTCCTTTTACTCCGGGAATGCCGTAAAAATTGGCAAGACGCTCGTTGAGAAAACTATAGCGGGCTGAAATCAATTCCTCGGCCGGGCGGCCATTCTTGAGAATGAAATCAAAGAAACGTTCGGTCTCCTCTTTCATATCAGAACGGAGGCGACTGCTAAAAAGACGCTCGGCATACCGGCTGTCCCGTGTTTTCAGGACACGACGGGCATCAATGGCGACACTCTCAATATCACGAGCCTGCAGCCATTGCCCCACAAAGTTATCGACGAACCTTCGGGACTTTTGACTCGCAAGCATCCGCTCAATTTGCGGGCGCAGATTCTTCCGCAGTTCTTTTCGAAACGCCAGACTGAGAAGTTCATCATCAGGCACGGAACTCCAGAGAAAAAAGGAAAGACGCGAAGCCAATGCATATTCATCGAGTTGGACAATCTTCCCCTTGTTATTGGGTTCCGGCTGAATCTCGGCCCGGAAAAGAAACCGTGGCGAAGCCAGCACCGCTGTCATGGCATGCTTGATCCCCTCTTCGAAGCTTCGCCCCGGAGACTGATCCACTTCCATTGCCATCTTGACCAAACGAGCCACCGTCCCCCGGTCGAGTGGGCGGCGAAACGCGCGGCTCACGAAACTGCGCATGATCTTGCTGGCATAAAGTTCGCGCTCACGCATGTCACTAGGAGCGCCCCCATCGACCATGATCATGCTGAAGCCTTTGGGATACTCTTTGTAGCTTCCATCAAGAGGCCCCTTCACCGTAACAAGCTTGAGAACGGCCGACTGCTCACCTTCGCCCTCACCTGGCGGATTTTTGGGCGCCAGGTGAACTTCGATGGTATTCTCCCCTTTCACCATGTCGGCCTGCCCCCCGAGAGTGATTTTGTCCCGCTGATCCCAGCCGACGAGACGCTCGGCGATTTTCTTTCCGTTGACGAAAAGGTAGACCGTCGCGCTTTGGTCTGTGGCCTGATCCGAACCTCGAACCGCGTAGTCGAGGTTCACCTGGTAAACGCCCTTCGCTGGCACCTCTCCCTTCAATTGGACTTTATCCTCGCTCTTGAATGCAAGCCAATCGGCGCGTTGCTTTTCATCTCCCTCTTTTCGAAAACGTGAACCGTCAAAGGTTCGAACCGGAATCTGCGCGGCGGTTCCTTTCGGAAGAGCATTCTCCACAATCGAGGATGCCGCCTCGAGATATTTCTCCATATGAAGCGGCGAAATCGTCAGAACATCGCCAATCGTATCAAAGCCCCAACCGGTATCATCGGCCGGAAAATTCTCCCAGGTTTCGTATTCCACACCGAGCAGGTCCTTGATCGCATAATAATACTCGACCCGGTTGAGTCGTCGAATTGTCACGCGGCCGGGATCAGGATTCTTGGGATCCAGCTTAAAGACCCTCTTTTCGATCCACCCGAGAAGATCGCGTTTCTCCTCCAGATCCGGCTGATCCTTCTTGGAAGGTGGCATGATCTGGGAGCGGAGATTGCGCCAAACCGCGAGCCAGTGCTCGACATCGTCAAGGTGTTTGGAGAGATCCTTATATTCATCCATCGAGAATTCTCCCTTCGCCGTGCCATCGCCATGGCAGTCGTAGCAATAATCCTGGAGTAGAGGTTCGATCTCCTTTTCAAAGGTCACGTCACCCAAAACTGCAGCTGGCAGGAAAAAATAGGGTAAAAGTCGCTTCATCGACTGAGAGATACGGTAGAAAAGCGCAATTTCTAATTCGTAATATCATAAATTTCATCTTATCGTTCTTGCATGAAACGTCGCATTTTCCTCACTACCGCTGCTGCGACCGCCGGAGCCGTTCTTGCCAACCACCACGGAGAAAAGAAATCAACCGGAGATGACTCGTCTCTCTACCTCTCCCTGAAGGACGGAATGATTGGTGGTGGCGGTTCGTTGGAGGAGAAATACGGTCTTGTCAAAGAACTGGGCTACGACGGAGTAGAGTTAAGCGTGCCCAAACGCGAGAATCTCGAACAAGCGGTCGCCGCTTCAAAAAAAGTGGGCCTTCCAATCCACGGTTCGGTCAATTCGGTTCATTGGTCCATCAAGATGTCCTCTCCCGACGAAACCGAACGCACGAAAGCGGTGGAAGCGATGAAAACCTGCCTCATGGAGACTCATCAGGCTGGTGGTTCGTCCGTGCTTCTGGTTCCTGGAGTCGCCGGTGGTAAGGTCACCCAAAAAGCAGCGTGGGAGCGCTCCATCGTTGAAATTCAAAAATGTCTTCCGCTGGCCTCGAAACTTGGTCTTCATATTCTCATCGAGAATGTTTGGAACGGCATGTTCTATGACCCCAAGGGGCCAAACACCCAGTCAGCCGACCGTTTGAAAAACTACCTCGATGAAATCGGCTCACCCTGGGTCGGGTCCTACTTTGATATCGGCAATCATCAACGCTTCGGCAAACCCGCCGAATGGATCAAGACCCTCGGCCGCCGCATCGTGAAACTCGACGTGAAGGACTGGGGAATCAAAGGAGGCTTTGGGAAAATCGGTGAAGGCGACGTCGATTGGCCTGCCGTGCGAGCTTCGTTAAAAGAGATCGGCTACTCCGGTTGGGCCACTGCCGAAGTAGGAGGCGGCAAAAAAGACCGCCTTGCCGAAGTCCTCCAAAACATGCGCCTTCATCTTCTTGGAAAGTAAATGAAAGCTCTCGTTAAGGCCGAATCCGCTCCCGGACTCACTCTCACTGATGTCCCCCGGCCCGTTCCGGGTTCACGCGATGTCCTCATCCAAGTGGATCGAACCGGTATTTGTGGAACTGACCTCCACATCTACAACTGGGATTCCTGGGCTCAAAAAACGATCCCGGTTCCCCTCGTCGTGGGCCACGAATTCGTAGGCCGCATTGTTGAGCTCGGCAAAGATGTCGATTTCCTCAAGATTGGCGACCTCGTTTCAGGGGAAGGACATCTCATTTGCGGTCGTTGCCGCAACTGCCTCGCCGGCCGGCGCCACTACTGTAAAGACACCCTCGGTGTCGGAGTTAACTCGCCCGGCGCTTTTGCCGAATTCATGGTGCTCCCTTCCACTAATGTTTGGAAACTCGCACCCGAAGTCTCAAAGGACAGTGCTGCCATCTTCGATCCCTTCGGCAACGCCACCCACACCGCATTGGCGTTCCCGCTTCTCGGGGAAGACGTCCTCATCACCGGAGCAGGCCCCATCGGCTGCATGGCCGCGGCCATCGCCAAACACGCCGGAGCCCGCCACGTGGTCGTCACCGATCTCAACCCCAACCGCCTCGCTCTCGCCAAAAAACTCGGTGCGACCCGAATCGTCAACGTCACGCAAGAGAAGCTCCCCGATGTCCAAACCGATCTGGGTATGACCGAGGGCTTTGACGTCGGCCTTGAAATGTCAGGAAACAAGCATGCCTTCAACGACCTCATCGCCAACATGCGACACGGAGGCCGGATCGCCCTCCTCGGCATCCCGGAGCCCGGCATTGGAATCGATTGGAATCAGGTCATTTTTAACTCGCTCACCATCCAGGGAATCTACGGACGAAAAATGTATGACACCTGGTATCAAATGACGTCAATGATCCAGTCCGGTCTTGAAATCGAACCCGTCATCACTCACCGCTTCGACTTCACCGACTTCGAAAAGGGCTTCTCTGCCATGAACGAAGGATCGTGCGGAAAGGTCATCCTCAAATGGGCCGACCTCGGATAATTCTTCAATCAACACTCTCATGCTCGCCGAACAATTTCAAAGCCAGCTCGCCAACACGCTCGACGAAATCAAAACCGCCGGCCTTTACAAAAGCGAACGTAAAATTGCTTCGGCACAGGATGCCGAAGTAACCCTAGAAGATGGCCGCCGGGTCATCAACATGTGCTCCAACAACTACCTCGGACTGTCCAACCATCCCGAGGTTTGTGACGCTGCTCGCTCCGCCATTTCAAGCCACGGCTTCGGACTTGCCTCAGTCCGTTTCATTTGCGGAACACAAACCCTGCATCGCCAACTCGAGGAAGCCCTCAGCGAATTTCTCGGTACCGAAGACACCATCCTTTACCCCTCGTGTTTCGATGCCAATGGCGGGCTCTTTGAAACCATTCTGACGGCCGAGGACGCTGTCATCTCCGACGCCCTCAACCACGCCTCCATCATCGATGGCATTCGTCTCTGTAAAGCCAAGCGATTCCGCTACGCCAACAACGATCTCGTAGATCTTGAGAAACAACTGCAGGAAGCCGATGCCGCCGGAGCACGCCATAAACTCATCACAACTGATGGTTCCTTCTCGATGGATGGCGTCATTGCCAACCTCGCCGGTATCCATGCACTCGCTGACAAATACAACGCACTGGTCCACTTCGACGATTGCCACTCCACCGGTTTCCTCGGAGCAACCGGTCGTGGCACTCACGAGCACTGTGGACTCATGGGAAAAATTGATCTCACCACCGGCACCCTTGGAAAAGCCCTCGGCGGAGCCTCCGGCGGATACACCTCAGGCAAAAAGGAAATCATCGATCTCCTCCGCCAACGATCCCGCCCCTACCTCTTTTCAAACAGCATCGCCCCGCCCATCGTGGCAGCTTCGCTCAAGGTGCTCGAACTCCTCACTGCATCCACTGAGTTGGCTGATCGGGTAAAAGCTAATACGAAGTATTTTCGCGACGAACTTGCCTCCACCGGCTTTGAGATTCTCGGCAAAGAACATCCCATCTCGCCCGTCCTTCTCGGCGACGCCGAACTCTCCCAGCAGTTCTCAGCCAAGCTTCTCGAGCGAAGCATCTACGCCATCGGCTTTTTCTTCCCGGTCGTCCCGCAAGACAAGGCCCGCATCCGCACCCAAATTTCAGCCGCCCATACAAAAGACCACCTCGATCAGGCTCTGGAAGCCTTCATCGAGGTGGGTCGTGAATTGGGAGCCTGTTAGTGACCCTTACTCGTCGTCCAGAATTCGAATCCGGAAGAAGCTCCTAGAAGCAACAGGAACGTTCAGGAGGGGCATCCACCTCGATCTAATTGGTTCCATCAGCTCCGACAAAGTTAGCCAGTTCCTTCGAGGGATCGAGAAGGGGCGCAGACTCTTCAACAAGATAGGTTAGCCCGAGAACGGTGCCATCAACAGTGAAGTTTGCCTAATTCGCAGCTGCGATTGAAAATGCCGCGATCGATTACAGATTTCATGGGTGGGACACTTTGTCGTGGAGCAGAATCCCACCAAAGACTTTCACAATTCAAGACCCTCCAAGCGACAGCGAACGTCCCACCCCTTTTAAGAGGGTTACAGAGTCCCCTTTTCCTTCTTCAATCGGAGCTGCCCACAGGCCGCATCAATGTCGTGACCTTTTTCCAACCGGAGTGTCGCGGAAACACCCGCATTGGACAGCACGCTTTTAAAATCTTTGCAACTCGCATCCGACGGCCTGATCCACTCCAGACCCTCAACCGTATTGTAGGGAATTAAATTCACCTTGGCCCTGATCGAAGCTGCACGCTTCGCGAGAATCTGGGCATGTTCAAGATCAGCATTCACACCATCGATAAGGATATATTCGAGTGTGATTTTCTGATTCTTCTTAGAATTCCAAATGCGAAGGGCATCGAAGAGTTGGGCAACAGGAAACTTTCGATTCACCGGCATGATCTTGTCACGGGTTTCGTCGTCAGGACCGTGCAGTGAAATCGCGAGACGAATTTGCTGCGGCAGCTCGGCGAGTTTTTCAATCTGCGGAACGAGACCCGAAGTGGACACCGTGATTCGTCGGGCACCAATATTAAGCCCCCAATCCGAAGTGATCATTTCCAACGCTTCGCACAGGTTTTTGAAATTCGCCAGAGGTTCTCCCATTCCCATGAAGACGAGATTGTTGACCTTTTCACCTGAAAGTTCTTCGGCCACGATGACCTGGGAAACGATCTCTGCAGAGGTAAGATTTCTCGAAAATCCATCCAGCCCCGAGGCGCAAAACTTACAACCGTAGGCACACCCAACTTGCGAGGAAACGCAGAGCGTGTGGCGGTCGGATTTTTCTCCGTAAAGAGCCGGAGAAGCAGGAATGAGAACTGTCTCGATGTAGCGCCCGTCAGGAAGCTCGAGCAGGAATTTCCGAGTCGTATCCTCGGAGCCTTTTGTAAGCGTGTGCTTGAGCGGACGCAGCGGATACCGATCGGCAAGAGCCGTGCGGACGGACTCGGGAAGATTACTCATTTCATCCCAGGAGCGAGCTCTCTTTTTATAGATCCAATCAAGAATCTGCGTCGCCCGGTAGAGTGGTTGCCCTTGTTCTTCAAGAAGCTCGATGAGTTGGGTCTTGGTCAGCATCTCAAGATATGGGTCGGAAAAGAACGAAGGGAGAAACAACCAATGCCTCAAATTGTTGATCTGAATCTTTCCACTGAGTGGCGTGGAGGGCCTCGATTTTCACCAGATCGGCCGTCTTCAGCCAGCCTTCCACTTTCTTAGTTTGATCGTCTGTTATTGCCGCTCCAGCCTCTTCCAACTTCAGCTCCGGATCGACAAAAAAAAGGACGCCATTTTTATAGTGTTCGCTAAGATACTCCCACCCCACCTGTCCGGAATATTTCACCAGCTTCTCCTCGTCGGTCGATTGGTCATCGCCGAGCATTCCATATCGCATTTCTTCTGAAGCCATCTTTCTAAATCAGTTTCAATGTGTGGGCCCCTTTCACAAGTGTCCCACCTTGTCGAATCCGGCAACGTAACCCGCCGCGACCGCGTAAAAACTTTTCAACACCAGGCGCGCAAGCCTCGTCCATCCAATAGCAGGGCTTTGCCTCCTCACTCCCTGAAAGTTCAATCTCTCCCAAGTGGAAAATCTTCCCAATCAAATCATTAAGATCAACTCCCTTCACCACAATATTCCTCCGGAACGCACTCGGCCCGAGATCGGGCAGCTCAAACTCATTCATCACCCTTTCGTAAATCGAATGATCGAACAAAGTAACCTGCCCCTTATAGTCCTCTTCGTAGTCAAAAAAGCGATCATTCAGCACTCCTCTCTCCGCCACCAGCTCGATCTCATCTTGATCGACGATTTCGTGATCCTCAGATCCCTTTCCATGCCTGCCATAATAATTATGGCCGGGGGAAATAAAGAGGTGGGTCAAATCCACCGACTGGTTGCTCATGCGAAGACCCTATCAAACAACCCTTCAAGCGCAAGAATCCCCCTGTCAACGGCTTCTTCGATTCATCGGGCGGGGCGTCGGACTGGGTCGTGATGGCGGCACCGCCGATCGCGTGGGCCGTGACCGCTGCGCCGCTGGTTGCGACGTCGTCGTCCGGGAACTTGGGCGCACAACCGTTGAAACCGGCCGGAGAGCAGGAGTCGGGCGACTTACGGGAGGAGAGGTGGGGCGACGGACCGAACCTCCGTTTCCTCCCCGAATAAGCGGAATTGATGACTTCGGGGTTCGAACCACTGTCGGCCGTATGATCGGAGGGCAATAGACGTCGTCATTAATACGCCTCTCCTTATGAACGATAATCGGCCGATTCACCACGATCTGCCCCTTGGCCGCCGGGGGGGCTGGCACGAGATTGGGCTTGTTAAGATCTTCCACAGCCCGGGCCAGTCTTTTCAAACTGATATCCTGCCTCTTCATCTCATCCTCTTCTTTCATCGCGATCATCTGATCCCTCACCACTTTATTGAATCGTAACCGATTCAAATCCTCATCCTTCTGAGCCTTCAGCGCCAATTCGCGGTCATAGTAGAAGCGGTCCTGCCAGGGGACTGGCAAATCTTGAAAAGACACTCGGGCAATCCCTCCTTTATGCCGGAATGTCACTCCAATATCGGTCACACGACTGATCACAATGTCATGAAACGGATCTCCCGTGTTTGTCACAAGAATCTCGTGCTCTTCCCCTTGGGCTTTCAAACGAGCCACTCGACGGGTCTCAATATTCGGATCTCTTTTCTCTTCTGCTTGATCGGGTTTTCCAAGCGGCTTCACGACCGCAGGCTCAGTCGCAACCCGTTCCTCCCCCAACTTCTTAACTAAGTCCCTCAATTCATAAAGAACACTCGTTTGCTCAGCATCCTGTTTGAACCTCAAATTTTGCTCTGCAATCAAATTTTCTTCGAGGCGTTGTAGCTTTTCCTCCAAAGCCGCGATTTTTTCCTCGGACTGATCATCCGAGACAGGAGCTACTTCTGCTTTCTTCTGACATGAAACGAGTAACAACGGGATGATAAGTAGGGGCGCGAAGAATTTGAACATAACAGAAAGCTTAATTCTAATAGGACCGACCCTAATTCGGAATTATTCGATTCCACGCAAAAAAAGACCGCAAAGTTTCCTTCCAGGTCTTTCAAATCACAAAATCTGCCTCAGAAACTAGGGACGGCTTACGAACCGACAACTTCATCACCAACGAAATCGCCAGCACCGACACAGACCGCGTTGCCCTCAAAATGCCAATCACCCCCTCATCTTCCGACAAAAGGCCCAGTGAGGATCCCCCGGACTGAGCAACGCCATCAAAGGTAACTTTCCAAATCACGACAGAATGTCATCCTCCTGCTCATGCTTCGCAAAGTCATCCCCATCATCGCTCTTCTCCTCCCCGCCCACGCCTCCGAATGGGTCACCCTTTTCAACGGCAAGGACCTCTCCGGCTGGACCCCGAAAATCGCCCAACATCCCCTCGGCGAAAATACCTACGACACCTTTCGCGTCGAAAGCGGCGTCCTCAAATGCGAATACGGAAACTACCCCAAATTCGACAAAAAGTTTGGCCACCTCTACTCCAACCTCTCCTACTCCCACTATATTCTCCGCATGGAATACAAATTCGCCGGAAAGATGATGCCCGACGCCCCCGGCTACGTGAACCTCAACAGCGGAATCATGGTTCACTCCCAGCCCCCTCAAAGCATGACTCTCGACCAAGGCTTCCCCGTCAGCCTCGAGTTCCAATTCCTCGCCGATGAAGGCAAAGGAAAACGCCCCACCGGCAACGTCTGCACCCCCGGCACCAACCTCGAGATGGATGGCAAGCTCGTCACCCAGCACATCGTCCAATCCACTTCTCCCACCATCCCCGCCGATCAGTGGGTCAAAATTGAAATCGAAGTACGAGGAAACAAAGAGATCATCCATCGCGTCAACGGAAAGGAAGTCCTCCGCTACCAAAAACCCCAACTCGATCCCAAAGGAGCCGTCGTCCCCACCGAGTCCCTCCTCAAGGCCGGCCAACCCATCCAACTCTCCCACGGCCACATCGCCCTCCAAGCCGAAGGCCAACCCGTCTGGTTTCGTAATATTCAACTCAAGCAACTCGAGAAGTAACCGCCTATTCACCGATGCCGCGCGTCAAGACCTTTGCTTTCTGAAAGACTATCTGCCCCGCTCTCTCGCCCTGTCGAGTTTCGGAAACTACTCCATTCTTGCGTGGGGCCATCCGCATCACCTCAAAGCTACCGCGTTGTTGCCTATCGCTGGTTTCCGGCAGCTTCCGTTACATCCTCTTCAACTTCTATGGTCCCCTCAACCTGATCGATTCAAAATCTGGCAAGTCTATGTGCTTCGTGAATTTCTCGACCAAGGCCTCAGCGACCAACTCATGGCGTGGGCCTTCTTCCAACTCCAAGCGCGCCACGTCAGCGAAATCTACGATCGCGCCTTCCGGCTCTACCAAAAATACGGATTCCAAATGTGCGGAGAATACGACTTTCCCGCCGAAGAGCACATCGATCTCGAGTGGATCATGAAAAAAGCTAACTTCCGGGGAATAAATAAGTTTTAGGCAAATCACCCATTTTATGCTTACCTTAATCTTACGCAGAGAGGGTTATTCTGTCTGCACAACCAATTAAAGAAATGAAAACTACTATCACCATGATCGCTGCTTGCGCAGCATTCACGGCCGGAGCCTTCGCCGCTCCAGCCGCTATCGGTGCGACCTCCACTTCGGAAGTCGTTGCCGCCGACGAAAAAACCGTCACTCTCGAAGTGACGGGCCTTAAATGAGCTGCCGGTTGTCCAAAAAAAGTGCAGGCTGCACTTAAAAGCGTCAAAGGAGTCTCGAAAGCCGTCTGCGGCAAAAAAAACGGTACCAAGGCCCAAACGGTCGTCACCGCCGAGAAATCAGTGCAGGTCAAAGCCCTCATCCAAGCCCTCAAGAAAAAAGGCTTCGGTGCTAAGGAAATGACCAAGAAGGGAGACGCCTAAACCGCGCCCTCAATTCTACTTAATTTCAAAACCCCGCATCGCTTCGGCCATGCGGGGTTTTCTATGCTCCCACCTCATTTTCCCAAATTAAGAGTTTAGCATTCCCCCTCCCCGCCCTAGACAACACTCATGCCTCACACCATCACTGTTCTCCCCGGCGACGGAATCGGCCCCGAAGTCATGGACGTCGCTCTCGAAGTCCTCGACGCTGTCGCTTCCAAATTCGATTTTCAAATCTCCCGCTCCACCCATCTCGTCGGCGGCGCAGCTCTCGACGCCACCCACAACGAAACGCCACTCCCTCAGGACACCATCGAGGCTTCGGAAAAAGCCGACGCCATCCTCTTCGGCTCCGTGGGGGGGCCCAAGTGGGAAAACCTCCCACCCGAAATCCAGCCCGAGCGCGGCGCTCTCCTTCCCCTTCGAAAACACTTCGGCCTCTTTGCCAACCTCCGGCCCGGCTCCTGCCTCCCCGCCCTCACCCACGCCTCCCCCGTCAAAAACGAACTCATCCCGAACGGATTCGACGTCCTCTGCGTCCGAGAACTCACCGGCGGCATTTACTTTGGAGACCCCAAGGGCCGCGAGGAACGCGATGGTGAAACCGTCGCGTTCGACACCATGGTCTATAAAAAGTCCGAGATCGAAAACATCCTCCACGTCGCCTTCAAAGCCGCCATGGGTCGCGACAAGCGCCTCACTTCCGTCGACAAGGCCAACGTCCTCGCCACCTCCGTCCTGTGGCGCGAAACCGCCAACGAAGTCGCCTCACACTATCCCGAGGTCACCATGGACCACCTCTACGTCGACAATGCCGCCATGCAGTTGGTGAAACGTCCCGACTCCTTCGACGTCCTCGTCACCGAAAACCTCTTCGGCGACATTCTCTCAGACGAAATGGCCATGATCTCCGGCTCCATCGGCATGCTCCCCTCCGCCAGCCTCGGCAAGGTACAGGACAACGGCCTCTACTTTGGCATGTACGAGCCCTCCGGTGGTTCAGCACCCGATATCGCCGGCCAAGGGATCGCCAACCCCGTTGCCCAAATCCTCTCCGTCTCCATGATGCTCCGCTACTCACTCGGTGAAGCAACCGCCGCCGACGCCATCGATGCCGCCGTCCAAGCCGTCATCGATTCCGGCCTCCGCACCGGCGATCTCTTCACCGGCGCCGCAGGAGAAACCAAAGTCAACACCGCCGAAATGGGGGCCGCCATCCTTGCTGCAATTTGATCACGCGCCTTGTCAGCCTCGCCCTCATCTTCCTCTCCTCATGCTCCGAGGAGAAGAAAGCCACCTCGGCAGACCCTCCCGCATACCAGACCCTGTATCGACCTGAGTTTAAGGGGGCCCTTTTCCAATTCGAGCACGACGGTGACTACTACCTCGCCTGCTCCATCCATCAGGGCAGCACAGCCCCCGATGTCGAAATCTTCCGCGAGGGACAAAAAACTCCTGTTGTCGTCGGCCAGCGAGTTCACATCCAGAAAGACCTTCACGTCTGGGCCTACGACGAAGACACCCTGTCACCTGACCACGCCCTCTCCTACCAACCCGAACCCAAGGTTGAAGTCGGAGACCGCATCTACCTCCTGAACAAAGGTCAAAAGATCGCCGCCACCATTGTCGCCGAACCCAAAGGGAAGAACTTCCGATACACCTATGAAACCGACGAGCCCTTCCCCGCCGGCGGCATGAGCGGCTCCCCTGTTTACCTTCCCCGCACCGGCTCCGTCATCGGCGTCCTCCAAACCGCCAACGACAAAGAAAAGGCGACCCTCGGAGGCTTCGAGCTTTTGGAATTGGAATAGGCGCGCCCCTCCTCACCTCCCACTCCCTTTCCCCTGACAAAAGGAGAGACAAATTCGGTATTCTGGGGCATTTCTTGCGTATTCTCATCCCAACACCATTCTCCCCACGTTAACCACATTCGCCCGTCATGCGTTTCACCTCCCTCTTTTTCTCCCTCGCTCTTCCAGCTGCCGCCACTGACCTTGTTTTTGATACCTTCGAATCCGATGGCTTCGGGGAATGGGCCGTCGATGGCAAGGCCTTCGGTAAATCGCCCTCCGCCACCACCCCGAACGGGGTCAATGGCAAGATCACCGGCTACTCAAACGCCTACTTTGTCAGCTCCGCTCATGGCGGTGACAGTTCCACTGGCACCCTCACCTCCCCCGAATTTGAGATCAGACTCCCCTATCTCGGCTTCAAAATCTGCGGAGGGAATCACAAGGGAAAAACCGCCGTCCAGCTCCTCATCGACGGAAAAGTCGCCCTCGAAGCCAACGGCAAAAATTCTCTTACCATGGAAGAGGTCGTCTGGCCCCTCAAAGACCACCTCGGTAAAAAAGCCCAACTTCGTGTCATCGACACCGAACCTGGCGCGTGGGGCATCATCAATGCCGACCACTTCGTCTTCTCCGACAACGAAAAACCCTTCTTCGCCAAGGCCGAAATCAAAGATGTTCCCGTCAAGGAAGGAGAACTGGTGGCTACCGACATCATTCCCGGTATGACCGTTCCAGCCGGTTCCGAAGTCACCCTTTTCGCCGAAAACAAAACCCTCGGCGTCTACTCTCCCACCGCTCTCACAATCGACGAAAAAGGCCACGTCTACGTGGCCGAGACCCACCGCTTCCGCTTCGGCATCGAAGACAACCGCAACCACCTCTACTGGTTAATGGATGACATGTCCGCCCAGACCACTGCGGACCGCGTCGCCATGCACGAAAAATGGCAGGAAAAGCTCCCTCTCGAAAAGATGACTCAGAAGTCTGAAAAAATCCGCGTCCTAGTCGATACCGATGGCGATGGCGTGGCCGACAAACAGGAAATCTTCTCGGAAAAATTCAACGACCTTCTCGATGGCACCGCTGCCGGCATCATGGCCTTTGAAGGGAAAATCTACTTCGCCTGCATTCCTAAAGTCTGGATGTTGAGCGATGACGACGGAGACCTAAAGGCGGACGAGCATCGCGTCATTCAGGATGGCTTCGGCGTCCGCGTCTCCTTCTCCGGACACGATCTCAATGGCTTCGCCCTCGGCCCCGACGGACGCCTATACACCACCATCGGCGACCGGGGCTTCAGCTTCACCACTCGCGAGGGCCGTGAATATAAGTTCCCCAATCAAGGCGCCATCCTCCGCTTCGAACCTGACGGTTCAAACATGGAAGTCGTCCACACCGGCCTCCGCAACCCGAAGGAAATCGCCTTCGATCAATTCGGCACCGGCATCACGGTCGACAACAACTCCGATCAGGGTGACCGCGCCCGCGTCGTCTTCATGCTCGAAGGAGCCGACTCAGGCTGGCGCATGGGCCACCAGGTCCTCCACTCTTTCCACAAAACCGCAGGAATCCCCGACCGCCCCATCAACCAATGGATGCAGGAAAAAATGTGGGAGCCTAAAAACGATGCCCAACCCGGCCACATCGTTCCTCCCATGCTCAACCTCACCTCCGGGCCCTCCGGGCTCGCCTATTATCCGGGCACAGGGTTCAAGCTCGGTGGCATCGAAAACCAATTCCTGATCTGCGACTACCGTGGCGGAGCCGCCGCTTCCGGCATCTGGAATTTCAGCATCAAAGATGACGGTGCCGGATTCGCCGTCGACCAATCCAGCAAGTTCAACTGGGGCGTCGCTGCAACAGACATCGAATGGGGATACGACGGCAAGCTCTACGTCTCGGACTTCGTCACCGGTTGGCAGTCCCATGATGCCGGCCGCATTTACACCTTGGCCGAGAAACAACCCGGAAAAAGTGTCGCGGAGATTCTCGCCACCATCGACTTCAAAAAGGCACCCGTCATGGACCTTGCCGATCTCCTCTCCCACCCCGACCAACGAGTTCGCCTCCGCGCCCAACTCCACCTTGCCGACCGCCCCGAGTCCCTCTCCGTCTTTACCGGTGCCGCCAACCAGCAGATTCATCCTATTGAGCGCCTCCACGGCATCTGGGGACTCGGAATGATGGCCCGCAAATATAAAAATCAGGGAGCCACCTTCTTCCTCTCCCAACATCTGAAAAACAACGACCCCCGTGTCCGTGCCGAGGTTGCCAAGGCCCTTGGGGAATCCACGCTCAAGAAATCAGACCTCCTCGTCCCCCTCCTTTCTGATGGCTCCCCTCGCGTCCGTGCTCTCGCTGCCATCTCGGTCGGTCGCATTGGCGATACCACCGCACTTCCCGCGGTCCTTGAAATGATCAAAATGAACGGAGACGAGGACCCCGTCCTTCGCCATGCCGGCGTCATGGCTCTCCTTGGCACCTCCACCGATCAATACCTGTCCACCCTCGTCCGCAACGATTCGGATGCCATCCGCCACGCCGCCGTCATTGCCCTCCGCCGCATCGGGAGCCCAAAGGTCATGACCTTTCTTGGCGACACCAACCTGAAGATTGCCGACGATGCCATCAGGGCCATCCACGACACCCAGATCGAGGAAGCCCGCGCAGTCATCTCAGCGCTCCTCGATGATGAATGGCTCGGCACTCCGCAGCGCCCTGTCACCCGCATGATCCTGCGACGCCTCATTCACAGTGCCTACCGCATCCCCAACGAGCGAAACCTCACCCGCCTCATCAAGGCGGCCGCCAACCCAAAATTCCCCAAAGAAGAACGAGAGGAAGCCATGCGTCTCCTCGCCGCGTGGGAGAATCCCCACGTCGTCGATCAATCGATTGGCTTCCATTCGCCCATCCCTCCACGCGATCAGAAGATTCTTAAAAGTGTTCTCACCAAAAATATCGACCTTCTTCTTGGCGCAGGACCCGACGTCTTTGCCAACACCATGAAGCTTGCCATGAAAAATGGTATTGCGACCGAATCGCTCGATTCAGGCAGCCTCACCCGCATCATTCGCGATCAAAAATCCGACGGGGATACCCGTGCCAGCGCCCTCGATCTCTTCCTGAAAGGCAGCCCAGAAAATGCCGACGAGATACTCGCCGAAGCAGCTCGCTCAAACAATCACACCCTTGCCACCAAAGCCCTCAAGCTCGCTTCCGAACGAAACCCCGCCTCCACCGTCGCCGCCCTAAAGGGAGCATTGGAATCCAAAAGCCTCGAACGTCGCCAAACCGTATGGAACATCGTTGCCGACCTTCCTGCGGAGCACGCTATTCCGATCCTCCGCGATGGTCTCTCCGCTCTCATGGATGGAAAGGGTGATCGCTTCACTAAGCTCGACCTCATCCTTGCCGCCGGGAAACGACAGGAACCCGTCATCAAATCAGCCCTCGCAGATTACCAAAAATCTCTCGACGCCAACGACCCTCTGGCCAAGTGGCAAGTCACCCTCGCCGGGGGAAATGCCGAACGTGGATTGGCTCTCTTCAAATCCCACGGCGCCGCCCAATGCATGCGCTGCCATCGACATGAACCCGGCCACTCCGAAGCTGGAAATGCCGGCCCCAGCCTGATGGGCGTTGCCCTCCGCCAGGACGCCAAAGGCCTCCTCGAATCCCTCATCCTCCCTCACGCCAAGATTGCCGATGGCTTTGGTATCGCCACTCTCGCTCTCAAAAATGGTTCCAGCAAAGGAGGCACTATCGTCGCCCGCACCAAGGAACACATCGATCTCAAGGAAAGTGAGGACACCGTCTGGAGAATCAAAACCAGCGATCTGACCGAAGATCCAAAACCCCTCTCCTCCATGCCAGCCATGGGAGCTATCCTCACTCCCTACGAAACCCGGGATCTCATCACCTGGCTCTTGACTCTCACCAAAGAAAACGATGAAAAAGCTCCAGCGTATGAGGTGAAAGAACTTTCCCTTACCGGGCCCAAAAAGATGGACGAAAGCGCTAAAACGACCAAGACTCCCGCGCCTCAACCCATAGACCCTGAAAACACCGTGAGCGAAGAAAATAAAATCGACCCCGCCGTGATGGAACTCGGCAGCACTCAATACATCTTATGCGTAGCCTGCCACGGGCAGACCGGACAGGGAACGCCCAACATCGGACCTCCTCTCTCCAACTCCGAGTGGGTCACCGGCCCAGTCGAAAACCTCATTGGAATCCAGCTTCGCGGTCTTGGAGGCCCGATCACTGTTGCCGGAAAAGACTACAGCTTTCCCGCTCCCATGGCCGCCATGGGAGCAGGTCAACCTGACGCCAACCTTGCTGCGGTCCTGACCTACATCAGAAATTCCTTCGGTAACAGCGCTCCTGCAGTCACCAACGAAATGGTCGCAAAATATCGCGAGGACAATAAGGAAATCCTGAGCCAAACTCCCCCACCTGCTCTCAAGGTGTCCGAACTTATCAGCCCCTTCGCCGCCACCGCAGGCGACGCCCCGGCTCCCACCCTCGCCGAAGTCCCCTCAGCCGGCCTCGGCGCATCCGGTTCTGACATTTTCATTTTTCTCGTCATCGGCGGCCTCAGCGTCCTCGGAGCTCTCCGCATGAAGGCGAGCAACAAGTAAATCCAACTGCTTTCAAATTTCCAAAGCGCCTCTCCAAAAGGAGCGACGCTTTTTTGGAATTTGGACACTTCGATCTGCATCGAAAAAACGAGATCGGGTTCAATAGAAGAAGACGATCTTACCCCTCACCCTCGTGGAGCTCCTGAACGTTCATTCAAGGAGTTCGAAGCAATCACAGTGGTCTGACCAAGATCATGTCTTTGAATCGCTGATCACATCATGAGGAGTCAAGGGATCATCGCCGCAAACTCGGACGATGGTGAGAGGTGCCCCCTTCCCAGAGACTCCTCCGACGCAAAACCCCGATCAACGTAGCCGCCCGTTTCACTCTTGAAGGATCTCGGCCATCTCCAAACCAACCCGGGGAGCATAAATAACGCCCTTGGAGCCGAGACCGTTGACCATCCAACCCCTCCCTTCTTGAAATCGCACCACTGGTTTGCTGCGATTAATGATAGGGCGAATTCCTGCAACATGCCCCGTCACTTCAAAATCACGATCTGTAAATGTCCTTAACAAGCTTTCCACTTTCTCCCTGCCTTCTTCCGTAGGACCGGAGGTGAGGTGATCCCAATCGTAGGTCGCCCCCACACGGTAAAGATCATTCCCTATCGGGATGACCCAGCCATTCCGATTTAAGATTCGGTTCTCTCCCCAACCGGGAATCTTAACCGTTAAAATTTCGCCCTTCGCACTTCGATGAGCGACGTCATCAAAGTCTCCTCGAATCAAACCCGCAGCCCCGGCGCACCAGACCTGTTTCCCCCCTCGCGGAACCGCGGCCCACTCGCCCCCTGATTTCAAACACTCCTCTCGGGCAATTTTCAAAAACCTCGAACAGTCCAGCCAGCCGCCCCCTCTCCAGGTCACGCCCTCGTCGTCGACTTTTTGGATCCACGACCCGAGCTGTTCCCGCTTTCGCTCAAATTTTCTCCGATCCTTTTCGTCCCGCCATAAACGCAATATCGGAACTGACTGAAACAGGTGGTCACCCAGCTCCTCATAAAACGGCAGGGCCACATCCCAGGCCTCTTTCACCTCCCAACTTGGTTCAAAATTCCTTCCTGCCACGAGATTCACCAGTCCTCCCGCGACATGTGAACTCCCCACGCGCCCGTCATCCACGACCCGGACCTGTATTCCCGCCCGCTGGAGTTGCAACGCCACACACGCTCCCGCAAGCCCAAAGCCGATGACTTCCACCATTGCCCTTAAAGATGAGTTTCCAGCCCCGCAATCACGCCACGTGCTTTCGCCCGAGCCTGCTCAACATCAGCTGCCCGACCCAGCCCCACCGCCATCCGACGCTTCCCTGCCACCGCCGGTTTTCCAAATAAACGAAGCTGGGTATCCGGTTCCGCCAAAGCTCGATCGAACTGGCTAAAACTCACTTGCTCCGAATGCCCCTCAACAACATGCGCGCACGATGCCGACGGCCCGTGATTGTGAATGTTCGAAATAGGTAATCCCAGAATGGCCCGCGCATGGAGGGAGAATTGGCTCAGGTCCTGCGAAATCATCGTGACCATCCCGGTATCGTGCGGACGCGGTGAGACTTCAGAAAAAATCACGTCGTCTCCCTTCACAAAAAGCTCCACGCCAAACACTCCGCGCCCTCCCAAATTCTCTGTCACTTTCGTGGCCATTTCGCGGGCACTTTGGAGGGCTGCCTCGCTCATTGGCTGCGGTTGCCAGGATTCCCGGTAATCACCATCGACCTGAATGTGCCCGATTGGATCACAGAATGACGTTCCGCCAATGTGACGAACCGTGAGCAAGGTGATCTCATAATCAAACTCCACGAAGCCTTCCACAATGACCTTGCCTGCTCCCGCCCGCCCTCCTGCCTGCGCATACTCCCACGCCGGCACAATGTCACCCTCGGTTTTAAGAGTCGATTGTCCCTTCCCGGAAGAAGACATGATGGGCTTCACCACACACGGCAGGCCGATCTCGGCAATTGCTTCCTGATAGTCTTCTAGTGTTTCCGCGAATCGGTAGGGCGAAGTCAGGCAACCCAATTCCTCGGCTGCCATTTTACGAATCCCCTCACGGTTCATCGTCAACTGGGTCGCGCGAGCGGTCGGGATGATCGTCACCAGCCCCTCTGCTTCTATCTCGGCCAGCGTATCCGTGGCAATCGCCTCAACTTCCGGCACCACAAAATCCGGATTCTCTTCCTCTATGACACGGCGCAAAGCCGCACCATCAAGCATTGAAAACACATGGGCCCGATCCGCCACCTGCATGGCAGGTGCGTTTTCATAGGCATCACAGGCAATCACCTCCACTCCATAGCGCTGCAGTTCAATCACAACTTCCTTGCCCAGTTCGCCCGAGCCGCAAAGAAGCACCTTTTTCGCCGTTGCCGTAAAGGGAGTTCCGATCGTCGCCATAGTGAGAGTGAAACCCACAAAACCCGATCTGAAAAGCGGGAACCTCTCACTCTACCACCGCGTAGCATCCCAGCATCATGCCAAGAAGAGCCACGACAGGAACAACGTGGTCGGCAGCAGCAAAAATCATATGTCACCCATCTTAGATGACTCACCACGTATTCCAAGAACCACCATTAAAAACCGTAAGCTTGCCCTCTCGAAAACTCGTCCTACTCTCCCTCCAAGTTATGAAAATCCTTCCCGCACTGACCATTGCTCTCAGCTCCATGGCCGGAGCCTTTGACATCCCGAAGGGATCGCACAATCTCGGCCAACTGGAAGAGACCCAAAAGAAAGCCGTCCAGGCGAAGCAACCGATCGCCTTCGTCATAGCGAAAAAAAACATGACCGCCACATGAGTGGCCTGTCCTGGAGCCGTCAGTGTGTCGGCTAGCAAAGCAGTTCTTACCTTTTCCAAAAGCATCGTTGTTGACACCTCCGAAACGGCCGGGCTTCCCGATCTCATTAAAAATGCCTACCGCACGGGTGGAGCCTCGATTCCCATCGTGATTTTCACCGACCCGAGCATGACCCAGATCTATGGACGGTATGACCATCCCGCGATGAAAAGCCAGAAATACGGAGAAGTTTTCAAGGAAGCCAAGGACCGTATTCAAAAATCCAAAAAAGACGGCTCCTTCTCCTCCGGAGGAAAGAAGGTCGTCCTTGTCAAAGTCGAAGGAACCGCTGTCGAATCATGGAAAAGTGCCAAAGGCACTGGAATCAAAGCCAAATTGGTGGGAGTTGAAGACGACACCACCTACCTCTTCGAAACCGAAACCGGCAAAATCATCCGGGCAACCGCCGCCCAACTCGATAAGGAAAGTGTTGCCAACGCCCGCAAGGCCGCTGGATTAAAGTGATCCTTCTCCCCCAATTTCGCAACATGAAGCAGCAGACTCTGCGAGGCCTCATCAGAGGTCTTGTTTTTTGACCCTCGCATCGTGCGGAGGTGGCAAGGTCGATCCAAATGAATTTGGTCAATTTGCTCTATCCAAAAACCTCTTCTATCAGGACCAGACTCGCTTGGGCATCGACTACGCTTAGCGGGAAGACATCGTCATTTACCGCGACGGCGATACCGACGGAGCTGACGGAGCTCACGACGGAGCT
>JAPKDJ010000100.1 GCA_026421245.1 Akkermansiaceae bacterium
AACGTCACTACGATGCCGACAAAAAAGTCTTCGCCGCCTTCACCGAAAAAACCGGTATCGATGTCAAAGTCGTGAAAGCCGGGGCCAACGAGCTGATCGCCCGGCTCAAGTCGGAAGTGAAAGCTCCCCAAGCCGACCTCTACATCACCACCGATGCCGCCAGTCTGACCAAAGCGACGAAGGCCGGCCTTCTCACGCCGCTCAAAAGCGACATCATCAACAAGCAAGTTCCCGCCTCCCTTCGAGGAAAAGACGATACCTGGGCCGCCTTCACGATGCGGGGCCGAGTCATCGTTTATGCCAAGGACCGGGTCAAAGGCAACCTCCCTAAAAACTACCAGGATCTCGCCTCTCCCGCCTACAAAGGAAACATCCTCATCCGTTCCTCAACCAATAAATACAACCGCTCCCTTCTCGCCTCCCTCATCGCTATCGACGGAAAGGCAAAAGCCACCAAGTGGGCCACCGGAGTCAAAAAAAACCTCGCCCGTCCTCCCCAGGGAAGTGACCGCGATCAAGTCCGTGCCCTCGCCAAAGGCCTCGGTGACTTCGCGGTGGTCAACACCTACTACCTCGGCCTCCTTGAGCAATCATCCAACGAAGAAGACCAAAAAGCCCGCGCCGCCGTTAAAGTCATCTTCCCCACCTCCGGGGATCAAGGAACCCACGTCAACGTCAGCGGTGGAGGGATTGTCAAAGGCGCTGCAAACGAAGAAAACGCGCGCAAATTCCTCGAGTATCTCGTCTCGGAAGAAGTGCAAAAACTTTACCAAAAACTCACCTCCGAATATGCCGTCGTCCCCGGCATCGAGCTTGAGCCACTCCAAAAATCTTGGGGAAAAATCTCCCCAGATCTTGACACCATTCACGTTATGGGAGAGCACGATCAGGAAGCCGTCAAGATCTTCAACCTCGTGGGTTGGAAATAAAGTCCCGCCCCCATCCATCCTCACCCGTCCCTTCGTTGGCTCAAAAAAACAAGCACCCACAACTCTCGGACGGGTGGGATCTTTCTCTCTGGCGAATTCTCGCGTGGGCCCTCGGCCTCATCTTGCTTTCGCCCGTCATCGTCCTCCTCGCCTCCCTCTTCACGCCCCTCACGCCGGATGCCGCCGAAGCCTGGCAGCAACTCCAAGAATACCTTCTTGAGGACGCCATCAAGGAAACCCTGATCCTCATCATTGGGTCCTGTTTACTCGCTTTCATTCTCGGAGTTCCGGCCGCCTGGTTTGTCGAAAACTTCCACTTCCCCGGTCGCCGTTTCCTCTCAATCGCCCTCGTCCTTCCCCTCGCCATCCCGCCCTTCATCGCGGCCTACCTTTCCACCGAGGCTCGTGAAAAACTCATCCCCTTCCTCATCAAGGTTCGGACCGAGCAAGGCATCGATACTTATCTCCTCTGGGAAGAAGGCCTCAGATATGGCTGCCTCATTCTCCTCTTCGCCTCCGTCCTCTACCCCTACGTTTTCTTGGCGGGACGTAGCGCCTTTTCCGGCAGTGGCATCATTCTGGGCGAAGCCGGACGAATGCTCGGGCACTCCCCGTGGAAGGTTTTCTGGACCGTGCAATTCCCCCTCGCCCGCCCCGCGCTCGTCGCCGGACTCTTCCTCGTCGCGATGGAAGTCCTTAACGACTACGGCGCGGTCAAACACCTCGGCTTCAGCACTCTCACCGTGACTCTTTTCAGCACCTGGTTCGGTCTCGATCAAATCGAAACCGCCAAACGCCTTGCCGGGTTCATCCTCGTCACCATCTTTCTTCTCGTCGCGCTGGAACGCTGGCACCGTGGCAAAGCCCGCCTCATCCTTCATCAAGAAGGCCGTCCCATCACCCCCGCTCCCCGTGGCCTCTTCGTCACGATCTGCTGCTATCTCTCCTGCCTGATCCCCATCTCCCTCGGCCTCATCTTCCCTACTTATTCTCTGGTTCACTGGCTCCTCGAAGATGCCACCAAACCCAGCGCCGAAAGCTGGCGGGAGATTTTCCAAGCCGCAAGAAACAGCCTCATCCTCGGCCTCGTCGCGACCGTCACCTGCCTCGTTTCCGCGCTCATCATCATGGGCATCGTGCGCTACTCGCGCGGAAAACTCCTCCGCTTCCTTTCCCACGCCTCCACCGTCGCGGGCTACGCCAGCCCCGGCACTGTCATCGCCCTAGGCATCATGGGCGTTGCCGTGACCGCACGCGATTGGTTTCCAGCCGGCACAAGCATCGGCGATTTCTTAATCTCAGGAGGAATACTCTGGCTCATCTTCGCCATCGTCGCACGCTACTTCTCAGTCGCGGCCCAGATGGTTCAGCAAGGGCTCGCTCGCCAACCCGAAAACTTCGACCAAGCCTCCCGCATCCTCGGCGACAGCCCCCTCCAAAGTTTCCGCAAAATCTCGCTCCCTCTTCTCACCCCCAGCCTCCTCGGCGGAGCTACCCTCGTCTTCGTCGATGTCTGCAAAGAGCTCCCGCTCTGCCTCTTACTACGACCCTTCGAATTCGAAACCCTAAGCACCCTCATCTATGGAAAAGTCGATCAAGGGACAATCTACGCCTGCGCCATGCCCTCGCTCTTCCTCATCCTTCTCTCCATGATTGGACTCATCCTCGTCGAACTCAATGGCTGGCGAAAGCTCCACCGCAAATCCGATTCATGATCACTCTCGCAAATTCTCTCACCGTCGAAAAGGTCTCCCTGACCTATCCCCGCTCACAATTTCCCTCGGTTTCAGAAATCGCATTCACTCTCGCTCCCTCCCAAATTCTCAGCATCGTCGGAAAAAGCGGCAGCGGAAAATCTAGCCTCCTCCGCGCCATCAGCGGGCTCGAACGACCTCAGGAAGGACAAATCACCTTGGGCGAAACTCTCCTCAGCGGCCCCGGAAAATTCATAAGACCAGACCAGCGCAAGATCGGACTCGTCTCCCAAAGCGGCGATCTTTTCCCCCACCTCACCATCGCTCAAAACGTCACCTACGGACTCAAAAAATGGCGACGTTCCGATAAAAAAAAACGCTGCCTCGATCTCCTCGAAGCCGTCGGCCTCGCCGGCCTCGAAAAACGCTACCCCCACCAACTCTCCGGCGGAGAAGCCCAACGAGTCGCCCTGATCCGCGCCCTCGCCCCCCGCCCCGCCTTGCTCCTGATGGATGAGCCGTTCAGCAATCTCGACACCATGCTCCGGGAACACTTGCGCCGCATCACCGTTGAAGTGCTTCGCAAGGAACAAACCACCGTCCTCTTCGTCACCCACCATCCCGACGACGCCCTCGCAGTCGGCGATCAGGTCGCGGTCATGCACCACGCAAAAATCATCCAATACGCCTCGCCCCGTACTATCTGGGAGAATCCCGCTTCTGCCGAAGTGGCCGCCCTCTTTGGCAGCATCAATGAGATTCAAAACTCCGAAGGAGAGAGTGGTCCCCCGGATTGGCTTCGCTCCGACCAAATCACCTTGGGAAGCGAGTCCCCGGAGTGCCTCGCCAACGGAAAAATCACAGCCATCGAATTCCTCGGGTCCTTCCAACAAATCTTCGTCCAACCGGATGACCAATCGCAGGAGATCAAAATCAAAGTCCCGGCCAACCGATCATTTGAGTTGGGAGAGCGAGTTGGAGTACGACGAACCCCGTAGATGAAAAATTGTCGCCTACTTCGCAAATCAAAGCCACGCATTGTCAACCGAACGACAGCACCGTCTTAGAATTTGCGCCATCGTCCGAAGCGATGAATCAATACCAACTGCCATTCGCCGTCGCTCTCATTTCCTTCTCCGCTCCGATGCAAGCGATGACCGTCCTCGCCCCGAGCGAGGATATCATGACCTCCTCATTTTTTCAGGGAACCGACCTTGTCAGGGGATACAGTGGAGATAACCGGGGGACTCTTCGTGTCAGCACTGATAATCCTTTCGGTGTTGGTAATGCCGAAACCATCTACATGTCCTTCGGCTTCGACCCTGCGAACTACACCGGGCCTGTTGCAAGTGCCGTTCTCTCCGTGACCTCGGTTTCCGGAGGTTTTAATGCGGATGCCAGTGCCGCCACTCCCTTCCTCGTTTCGGCCCATGCCGTGAATGCCGACCCTTTCAGCTCCATCACCGACGATACCAACGCGACCGGATCCATTGCCTGGAATGCCTTTCTTAATAACAATATCCTCGCGGCAGTCGATTCCACTTCAATCGACGACCTCGGCGTCTTCCAGTTCGACGTCACCCCTCTCATCAACGATTGGATCGCAGGAACAAACACCCAATTCAGCATCGCGCTAACCGGCAAAAATGACATCGGCGGAAACGAATTCCTCCACGGATTTTCCAACAACACCGAAGTTCCCGGAGCCACCTTCCTCACCATCAATCCCGTTCCCGAGCCATCGACCGCGCTTCTCTCCATCCTAGGAATCACCCTTGGCCTTGGCAACCGTTGCAGAAAAGCACGTTTATAAACCAACAGTCCCATGAACCGACTCGACACCACGCTCCCATCCTTTTGGAGTAACCTGTCCTTTCTCTCTCAGTGCAAACTGAATTTGGAAGCACCTACCAGTGCCATCCAGACCTCAATTGATTTTTCCTCGGCCCATCTCCTTGATGATATTTTCACCATTCCCGGAGCGGGACTCTCTTTGAAAAGTTCGTCTTTTCTCGAAGTTTACGCTACGAGCCAGTCACTTGCCCTCCAATTGATATCCGCAACCCGGCAACTCCGGGTCACTCTTCAACCAACGAATACGCAGGAATTCAAGCAGTTCCGTTTTTTCTGCGAAGCCTACTCCGCTGCCTTTGCGCCAAAAGACTTCCAACCGGACGGACCAGCCACCCCCGAACTCTGCCCCTGCTGTCTTGATGCCGCCCAGATTCGCATTCGCCAACTCGCACAGAATCCTCTCACCGCAGTCCTGGCACACTCCGCCAGCTCTCAAATCCCCTTGCTCGTTTCCACCGAAAATGAGGACGGGTGCCTGACCATCGCGCACACTCCGAAGAACGTCCTCAAAAAGGACGAGTATCTCGTCTCAGAAGGTATCACTGATCACATTGAGATCAGCATTCGCCACCTTCACGCCATGCGCTTGACCAAAGAAATGATTGACGGTCAAAAACATCAATCCTTGGAACTCCTCAGTTCAATTGGCAAGACGACCGGTCGAATTTCGGCCCCGGCCGATCTAATCGAAAACGCTTGGGAGGACATCTTTAGCAGAAGGGATCACTGCTACGAAATCATCCACTCCTGACCGAAACATGACTTGCAAAATACAAATTATCATGGCCACCCAAACCGGTGGTGCCGAAGATGTCGCACTGCTAGGAATTTGCTTTTGGCGGGAAGGTCGCGGAAACCCGGGTTTGGCGGAATACATGGGGGAGAAAGGGGGTTGCCTTTCGCAGCCTTTTTTCATCGTCGGACATTTTCTTCCACTCTTCTTTGAAGGGGGAAAACGGGTTCTGCGTGGTGCTGAGAAAACAGATCGCATCAAACTGGCCAATCTTATCCTTCTCAAAGTTCATAAGTTTCTCACGGATCACGGCCTCGTAGGCTCCGGTCTTTTACCCATTTCCGAGAGAGCAACCTTACCGGTGGCGATAGATGCATCGCGGAAACCGTTGGTGCGGGAAAAGACAAGGAGCTTGCGGGGCTTCTCCGGCTTTGCATACGCCTCGGAGGGGAGGGCTGCCGCGATTTTTTCAACGGCACCACCAGGGGTCTTTTCATCAGCGGGGTTATAGGCGACGGCGAACAGCGCCACCGCAGCAACCGCAGCAACCGCAGCAACCAAGCTCGCAGGAATCAATGCTTTCATAAGAGTTTTCTAAAAACGTTCGGAGCTTCTGATTTTCTCCATGCTCACTCGGATTCCCACAAAAATCTTTCCGCAACCACGCGGGATACATTTGTGCAATGATGCGCTCATCAATGACAATGCACCGTTAGCTGGAAATCCTCATACGCTCCATTCTTTGATCATTGAAAGCAACATCAAGCATCCTTTTCGCCACCGCACTCATCCTGCACGCCGCTCCGCCAGAGGCCGACCGCTCCGCAATCCTTTCGATGGTCGGCACCTCCGATGTCACCTTCTCCTTCACCGAAGATGCAGCGCTGGCTCCCGGCTATGAAATCGTCAGCAAGCCCTACACCGAGAATGCGCTGGAGGTAGTAATTGCCGCACAAGACACGCCAGAGCGTCTTATTCTCCAGCACCTGCTCGTCGTTGAGGATACCAAAAAGAAGGCCGATATGGTTATCAAGCACTGGGCGCAGGTCTGGAGCTGGGAAGATACGGAAATACTCGAATACACCGGGCAAGACGGGATCGACGATTGGAGGAAGGCTACCGTTTCCAAAAGCGACGTCGCTGGAAAATGGAGACAACTCGTCACTAGCATCGATGACACATTGCGCTACGAAGGAGCCGGAATATGGAAGCACTCCCACGATATTTCCTCTTGGACTGGGACTGATACGCGCCGCCCACTTCCGCGGCACGAATACCCCAAGCGGAATGATTCCGATTACGTTCTCGGCTCCAACACCCATACGATTGGTGCGAACGGTTGGTTGCATTCCCAAGACAATCTGAAAGTGATAGCCCGTAGCGAAACGCCCATCGCACTGGCTCACGAGACCGGCCTGAACCAATACATCCGCACGGAATCACCCCGTGCTACCGCCGCGACAGCCTGGTCGGAAAAACACCCCAGACCATGGAATGATATCCGCGCCTTCTGGATCAGCGCGGGCGAAAAGGCTGAAGAGAACTTCTCCTACACGACTTTCCATGACGGCAACAGCCTCTCCAAAACCCTCGGCGACATCGTCGAGGCCAATAACGGCCCTTCGAAGATTTCCAAAGCACTCAGCCCTTATCTCATTCTCGACCAATAAAATATATGAAACATACAGCTATCCTATTTGCCCTTGCCATCCCTTGCCAAGCAGCCATCAGCTTTTCTCTTCCGGGAAACTCGGAATCCGCCGCGTGGAGCGGACTGAATAACACGAACTATCTCTCTACAGCAGGATTCCCATCCTACCCGACGGCTACGGATTCCTGGCCTTCCGCGCTCACGCCAGACACGGGAGCCACGCTCGGCGGCAGTTTGAACAAAATCTCTGGCGGCGGCTACTTCGCCTCCGCCTCGCTCTATGACGCCGGCACTCCGGGCACCTTTCAAATTACAGATCTCGCTTCCCTAGCAGGCCTCGAAACTGTTGTCTTCCAAGCGGATCTCGGCTCTTCCCTCGGAGCAGTTCCATTACTCAGCTACAACGGTGGCAGCCAAGCACTGACAGCGGATTTCACCGGGATTTCCACCGGAATTTTTTCCTCAGGATTCGGTGGGCCGCCCTCGCCAACAACCAACCATGCGTGGCAGTGGGATCTCTCCGGAGTCTCCGGCTCCATCACAGGATTTGCCATCGAGTGGACGACGAATCCCCACGGAACGATCTATCAACTTGATCTCGTCGCAGGTGATTCCTTCACCCAGGTAGTGCCGGAGCCAACGACTTCGTTACTTGCCGCGCTCTCCCTCACACTCGCAGCATTCCGACGTCGCCGCGCATAGACAGCTCCTTGCTCTGTTGCTCGCCGCCAGTAGTTTGGCGGCGGGCGAACCATCGTCCGTCGCCATCACCGAGCCAGCGGGAGACCGGTGGATGTACTACGCAAACGGCACTCCAGGCACTCGCGCACAAGCCTCCAAAAACTCTTTGTAATCCCGATTAAAAATGTCAGCGAGGCGGAAGCCGAGATGAATGTTTTTTTGCGCGGTCATCGGGTGCTGGCGGTGCAGAAGGAGTTCGTGACTCCCAGGAGTCTGTCGGACTTTGAATCGGCCTGAGAATTTGATAGTCTCAAGCCATCGCTGCACGATTTGTTTCCATTGACCGAAATACGCCGATGCTTCTGCCTCCGGATCTTCGTGAGTGGGTGCCCGAGGACGACCTGGTCCATTTTGTGATCGAGGCTGTGGACCGACTTCCGCTGGAGAGCTTTCGGGTCAATCACCGGGGGACCGGGGCCAAACAGTTTCCGCCCCACATGATGCTAGACTGCTAGGAATTTGCTTTTGGCGGGAAGGTCGCGGAAACCCGGGTTTGGCGGAATACATGGGGGAGAAAGGGGGTTGATCTCGGCGGCGGTCCAACTCGAGCCATCGGCATCAGCTTTCAAGATGACTTGTCACTCAATTTCCAAAAATTCGGAGCGGCTCGCTTGGCAAACTATCGTTATCTTGTCAGATGGTAGCGGCGACTTGCATAAGTCGTCTCTCCTTGTGGGATTTGATTGTAGGAGCAGATAATAATGGTACTTAAGCGATCATGATTAACCTCCAATTTTTCTCAATTTGTGATTTTTGTGGGGAGCACGTGCATCGGGAGGAAAGTCAGTATGACAACAAACACTTCTCCAAGTACGGTCTCTTTCTCTGTGGTCGCTGCTATCATAGAAACAGTAAGAATAAAGAGGGGCCGCCTTCTTCACCTGATGGGGCAGAGATCACTATCAGCAAGATAAAGCAATGCCTGTAAGGAAGCCGCCCAAACTTAACCGAAAGATCTCCCCAAGCTAGTGTTTCAAATTTCTAGAGATTCACAGCACTCGGGAGAAGTGACCCGCAATTCTTACGAATTACTCGGTTGGCTCTTCAGTCATTTTTTCATCAGCCTTCGGAGGCGCAAGAAATTGGTCGATGACCTTGAGACCATCGGCGATGACTTGTGAAGTTTCTATCGAGCCGTCTTCATTTGATTCGAGGCTGCCTGCTAGCCCGAAGAGGTGGGAATACATGGGGCGGTCATCGACCTTTCCCTGAAGTGTCATTGAGTTCGACTGGGCCGTTTCATCACTCCATTTCTGGCGGACAGCCTCCCAGAAAACGCTTGTTTTTTTCCAGTATTCATTGGCGGGCTGTTGCGATGGTTTCGTGATTCGCTCGTAACGGACTGCCCCTATTTCGGTGGCAAGGATCGATTTTAACTCACCATTTTCGGCGATGATTTTTCGGTTGAACTGGGAGTGGAGCCAGCCGGTTGGCGTGATCGTGATTTCATGATGTCCACCAAGGATATTATAGTCTTTTCGAACAGAAAACTCACGACGAGGGAGAGGTCTCCAGAAGTTTTGGCTTTTGAAAATCGAGAGGCCAGCACTGTGGGTCCATCGACCCACCATCTCGTAGCGAGGAGAGTCGTCTACTTGATACACCGCTTGGGTCCATGTGCCGATCGGAGGCGATACGGTGAGTTTTTTCCACGTTCTTTCTCCTTGGAACGCTAGCATAACCGTGTCCTGATAGGTCCAATCCTGCCGCCAATGTTTCATGGTGAAGGGTCCGTTGACTTTGCCCTCTTTGTCGACAAACTCCATCACCATAATGTGTTGAATGGAGATGAAATCTGGACGATTTTCTACCACGAAAGCTTTTTCTGTGGTCCAAGAGAAGTAGGGCCGTCTGGGGGGTTCGTCTTTCAGTGAAGATGTTGTTTCGATGAAGTCGAAGCTGACTCGGTGGTCTCCTTCCAGTGCTAAAATCGCGAGCCTATCGTTTTCAAAGGTGCTCAGTCGATCTGCTTGCAGAGCAGTAAAAGCGTCTTTGGTTACTGTCTCTAGAATGATCTCGGTGGCCGTAGTCGTCCCTCCGTAAGGTTGCATCTTTTCCCAGCCGACAAAGGGCCAGGAAAAGGGATGTCCCTTCATGATCTTCTTTTCTTGGAGTTCGGCCGGTTTCTTTTTCTCGGCTTCTTTTTGAGGCAATTTCGGCTGGGATGTCTCTTCCGGCTTCTGCTTCTCTGGAGTTGCGGAGGGATCTTCCGCCAAGACAAGAGAGGAAAAGGCACATAAGAGAAAAATAGGACACTTCATTTAATTTTAAACGTTGGTTTTTAGGGAGGACTGATGATCGCGTCTCACTTCACGAAACGACTTCACACACAAGAAAACGAGGACACCGCAGACTTGTCGCGGTAGATTTAAGATGATCGGTTCTGAAACTGCTAGCGATTGATCGTGTTTCGTTGATGATGATTTACCTAATTTAGCCTAGTAAATCTTCGAGTGCCGCAAGTTCTGCGGCAATCGTGGATTCTCTTAGCTCTGCTTTTTCAGGAGTCGGTTCGCTCGTTTTCGGCGCGGTGGGTTTCAATTTCTCAACGAGCTGTTCGGCGAGGGCGTTGATCGTAGGGTGTTGAAACAGGAGAGTGGGAGAAATTTCGAGACCGAGGGCACGGGTGAGCCGGTTTTTCAAGTCGACGCTCATGAGGGAATCGACACCGAGGTCAAAGAATCCGATGGCGGTGGGTGGGAGATCTCCTGCTGGGAGGCCGATGACTTGAGCGAGTTCTTCGCGGAGCTTGCGGATGAGGTAGTTTTTTACTGACTGCTAGGAATTTGCTTTTGGCGGGAAGGTCGCGGAAACCCGGGTTTG
>JAPKDJ010000101.1 GCA_026421245.1 Akkermansiaceae bacterium
AGGATCTCTACTTATCCTTCAATTCACGCACCCAGACGTTGCGGAAGCGCACGGGGTTCCCGTGATCCTGCATGGAGATGGGGAGCTTGTCGGCGTGCGCCTTGTAATCTGAGGCAGCATGAGGTCCACGCCAGCCGGTGCCGCCACTGAGAACGGTGTGGTCTTGAATGAGAACACCATTGTGGAGAATGGTGAAAGTGGCGCGACGAGTGACCTTTCCCTCTTTGTCAAAAAGCGGGCGGTGAAAAATAATATCGTAGCACTGCCAATCACCAGGCTTCCGCGAGGCATTTACGAGGGGCTTGGATCGACCGTATAGAGCACCGGCCTGTCCATCGGCATAGGTTTTATTATCGAAGCTGTCGAGGACCTGAACCTCATAGGTTCCCATGAGAAAGACCCCACTGTTACCCCGTCCCTGGCCATTGCCTTGGACTTTGGCTGGAGACGCCCACTCGATATGAAGCTGGCAGGAACCAAACTTCTCCTTCGACTGAAGGTATCCCGCTCCGCGCACCGATTCCATGGCCCCATCAACCACGTTCCACTTACTATCGCCGCCCTTGGTATCCGCCCAATTGGCTTTGAAGGACTTATCAGTCCCGTCGAAAAGAACAACGGCATCAGAAGGAGGAGCGCCGAGTTTATCGCCGGGAGTGACCACCGGGGGAAGAGGCTGTTTGGTCGTGTCGGTCTCATGGACCTTCATCCCGTCGATATACATGTAGACACCCTCTCTGCCATTCGCGTCCTTTTTCTTTTCAACCTTGATGACCGGTTTACTCATATCTTCCTCGGCATAGGAAGCAGGCGCAGCAACCGAAAACGCAAGAGCAGCGGCAGGCGTGGTAATTCGAAACAGATCGGATAATGAAGATATCTTTTTGGGCATGAGCGAAACCCTATGATTTCGCGGTCCGCAGGGTCAACTTCCGATCTCCGACGTGTCGATACTCGAAGACAAGCTGCTTTCACAGACTGCCGGCCTTCCCGTGAAGAGCTATCGCGCTACTCGCCCCGCTTTTTCACAACATTATAACGTAGCACGTCGCCCATGAGAGGATGTCCCTCTGTATCAACTGCACCCTTCACCTTTATGGTGTAGAGACGCCGTTCCGTAATTTCGGGGAGTTTTACCGTCAAAACTTTTCCATCATCGGAAAGCAACGCCTGTGCGGCCTTCACCTTTTTCAAGTCCACTTTCGGAGACCCATACTTTTTTTGATATCGGTAGGTGTGGCGCGAGATCTCCAGCTGGGGGATTTCTTTCAGGCCACGGTTGAAGGTAACCTTAAAACCGTCCTTTAAAAGACTCACACCCGTCGCAAGCAAAGGCTGCTGACCTTTAAAGGTGACCTTCTTGATACCCTCGTCTCCCGCCCACTTGATATGGGTTTTTCCAATCCACAGCCCCCCTTTTTGATCAAAGGAAAAGCGATGATTTCCCATTCCGAGATCAGGGCTGACCAGGAAGGGGATCAGAGCCCCCTGCATCACATCTCCAATCTTCTCCGGAAGAAAACGAATGAGGTGTTTTTGATTCATATCACCAATCAAAAGTTCCCCCTCAGGCAGTCCAAAGAGCTTTGGGGAAATGGTGTCGATGGGCTGGGTCGGCGAGTTCGCAAGCTCGCCCTGGGGGAAAAGCCCCGCAGCGGGAGTGCGCATTGATTCAAGTTCCTCAACCGGTACTTTGAGCGGGTCGCGGGTCCAATTCTTCTTCCAAACGAGCGAAGCCGGATGTCCGTAGAAGCCACCTTCGGTGACATGATAGAGCGGGCTGGTGCCACGCCAATCGCCCTGATTGTCAGTGATCCAGAGTCGATCATTCTTATCAACGTGAATGCCATCGGGTGATCGAAAACCGTAGGCAAAAACAGAACTCCGGCCTTTCCGCGTGATTTTTAAAACGCACCCACGATAAGGAACACGGGAATACATGCGGCCGGTCTTACCCTTGTTCTTTTGCCAATTGTCTTCGCCTTTGGAAGCGAGATGGGATTCCCGATCAAGACCGATGTCGATCCAGGGCCCGCGAATGCGGTCCTGAATCCCCTCGCCATTGGAAGCGGCATTAAGGCTGACGTAAAAGTTCCCCTTGGAATCTCTGGTCGGACCATAGGCGAATTCATGATAGTTTCCGGTAAGGCCAAAGTCATTGCAAACTGTCTCATAGAGATCGGCAACCCCATCCTTGTCAGTGTCGCGAAGGCGAGTGAGTTCGGCCCACTGCATCGTGACGAGTGAACCGTCCTCTTCTTCAATGACTCCGAGCGGAAGCGAGAGACCTTGTGCAAAAAGTGACCAGGTTTTGGTCTCTGGAGAGAAGATTTGAATTTCGCCACTATTAAAGCAGGTCGCAATTCGACCATCGCGCAGCGTGGTGATGCCGCCAATCTGGTTATCGACTCCAGCGGGCAACGGGACTGATTCAATCTGATAGTAGTCCTGCCAATCTTTGCCGAAAGAAAGAGCCGTCGTCGCGAGCAGAGAGAGAAGAAGTCGGTTCATTTTTTGATGATGGTGAGAGTGAAGAATTTCGCTTCTTCGGCAGTCAGGGTGAGCCTTCCGTCTTTAAGAATTCCTTTGTCCGACGAAAGGGTGGCTTTTCCTTTGTGACTGAGATCAAAGAGCAAAGATCGATCAACATTTGTGACTGTGAATCGACGAATTACGCTTTCGGGATCTTTCCCCGCTGCGATGAGCTCCCGAATTTCAATACTACCGAGGGTGTAGTAAAACTCAGGGTTCTTATCGACGAGACGATATCCACGAAACTGAAGCTTGGCCGTGATTGGAAAGAAAATCCCCAGTTTATCATCACTTGTCGCAGAGTGGATCAGGACATCAGCCGTCTCGATGAAATAGGGTTTCTTCGGCAAGGAAGCCGGACGCCATATGCTGAAGAGGTTTGTCTTATTGCCGACATAAGCATAGCGGAAGCGGCAGGCCTCGGTATCCCAACAGACACTCAGTCCATTTTCGAGAACCACACCAACCGAAGCGGGACTGGAGTCAGGCATGGAAGCCCGGACCACATATGGCAGCTGACGTTTGGGTTCTTTGAATTTGGGATAGAGCGCCTTGCCGGGCTTCTCTTTGATTCCATCAGTCACAGACAGAATGTAGGTATGAATCCCCCCCAAGTCCGCTTCGGGCACGTGAGCCATTGAGGGCATTTGAATCATATTGGTATTCTTTTTCCCGGGAGTCTTGGCCCACGCAGTGAACTCCTCCTGTTTGTCCTTCGGGTAGGTCTTGGCAAGAGCCACCAACGAAGGACCGACGACCACACTCGCGAGCATATGGCAGGCGGCACAGTTCGTTTTGAAGGGCTGTTCACCGGGAAGCGGAACTTTGTCCTCCGCGGCAAGTGGCAGAATGAGGAGAAATGACCAAAGGTGCTTCATAGATTTCTGCAGGGGCTACGCTTAGATTACCGTCATTCTCACACGAAAATGAAAAGACCGAATTATTTAAGTCCCATGATCCACTGGACGAGCGCCTTTTGCTCAACATCGGAAAGGCTGAGATTTGGCATGGCTGGGGGATATCCGACGGGGGCTTCGGCGAGTGGTTCGCTGATGGCGCGGATGAGATAGGAGTCATCAATCGTGACCTCCACCGTCTTGCCATTCCGAATGACCTCCTGTTTCCGTCCATGGATCCCATTCAGGGACGGGCCGCAAGACGTGCCCCATCGAGGGCGTGACAAGCCGCGCAGACCGCCGCGAATTGGGCTTTGGCATAGCCTATGGGTTCCTCCTTGGCGGAAATCGATTGAGACACCGCGTCATTGGCTCCCCCGCCCTGATGATGAATCATGGTATACCATGCGGCATTCTTATAGAGCGGGAGTTGGTCGATCTTCACTTCAATGACCCAGCCCACGTTCTCGTTGCTGTAGTTCTTCTCCGTCACATAGGGAGGTGAATTGTCGCGAATCCCTGGGATCGTGAAAGACGTCAAGAGTGAGTGGTTCGGAATCAATCTCGACACTGGAAATTTTAGATCAGAAGACCCCTACGGAGATCTCGAAAAATATCTCCCTTACGCGGTGAATGTGCAGGTCAAGCTGGAGATGAAAACTCCCAACGGAAAAGCTTACGAAGCAGATCTCACTCGAATTGGACAAATTCTCAAAAAAGGAAAATATCAAGGCTTTGTCGTGCTGGAATATGAGGAAGAAAAGGCATTTAAGAACGTTCCGGGGTTACTCGAAAAACTAAAAGTCGTGCTCTGATTGGAATCGACTTTGTCACCTTCGGAAACACACACCGAAACCAAAGAGCAAGGCATCTGATCGCAAAAATTGATTAAAGGCGGGGATTGACGAACAGTTTCAAATCCATGACGAAATCTCTCCACGACTTGATTCGAAACGTGAGGCCACTACCTTGCCCAAATGAGCAAAACCCTTCTCGTCGTCGTTGCCGTCCTCATTTCAATGGCTTCTCTCGCTTATGGTCAGGCGACAGTTGCACAGCTGCCGGAGGATCTCGCGAAAAAAACAATCTCGCTGAATCCGGAGTTTCTGGTTTTCGGAAAGGACGGCGTCAATAAAAACGAGAAGCTCCCGTTGGTAATTTTCCTTCATGGCGCAGGCGGCGTGGGAGATCAAATTCGTAGAATCGAGGGGCAGCCGCGCCATTTTCTGCAAACGATTGCCAAGGCTGGGATGCGATGCCTGTGCGTGGCCCCGCAGGCGGTGAAGAGTCCCCGTAAGCATGGAGATAAAGGCGGGTGGATACCCGCCGACCTCGATCTCTTCATCAGCCACCTCAAGAAAAATCTCCCCGTCGACGACAAACGAATCTACCTCACCGGAAACAGCATGGGTGGATACGGTGCCTATGCCTGGGCTGCCAAATCACCCGATCATTTCGCAGCCATCGCTCCCATGGTAGGAGGCCTCGGGGCAGGTGGGCCGAAGGATGTCACGAAGGAACTGGATCAATGGGGTGAGAACCTCGCGAAGATTCCCATGCAAGCCTACTACGGAGAAAACGACCGCGTGGTTCCCGCCGACCGTGGCGAAATGATCCTAAAAACGATCAAGAAAGCGGGAGGAAAAAAAGCCAAAGTGATCGTGCTTCTAGGCGAAGGCCACGGAGCCGGAAGAGTCCCCTTTGGTGATGTTGCATTTGTGAAATGGATGTTTGCTCAGAAGAAAAACTAGGCTTCATCGGTGCAATTCTGATTCTTCCCTTGATTCGTGATGGCAAACTGGGGAATGATTTCAACACTCACGAAAGCTATGAAATTACGATTTCCCACCCTTCTCGCTCCGATTTCCCTTCTTCTAGCTGCCTCTCTCTTGACCGGCCAGGAAGCTAAATCTCCCGATGGAGAACAAAGTGTGAAGCCGGGAATCAACAAGAGCTTTCTTGATCCGGAATTGAAGGTGGAAGACTGGCTCAAACGCTTCGAAGTCGAGAGCCGTGAGACCTTCCACGAACGCCATAAGGTGATCAAGGCCTGCGGGATCAAAAATGGCATGAAGATCGCCGACATCGGAGCCGGAACTGGCCTTTACACCCGACTCTTTTCAAAAGCCACCGGTCCCGAAGGATGGGTCTATGCGGTGGATATTTCGGGACCCTTTTTAAAGCATATCGTAGTACGGTCACAGCAGGAGGATCAGCAAAACATCAGCGCTATCCTAAGCCCGGAGAATTTCATTCCTCTTCCACCGAACTCCCTCGACATGGCCTTTGTTTGCGACACCTACCATCATTTCGAATATCCGAAAGGGACGATGAGCTCGTTAGTGCGCGCCTTAAAAAAAGGAGGGACCTTCGTGGTAATCGACTTCGAACGCATCGAAGGAAAAACACGCAAGTGGACCATGGGTCACGTTCGCGCGGGCAAGGAGGTCTTCCTCAAGGAGATCGAGGACGCAGGACTGACTTTTGTGGAAGAAGTGAAACTTGAGGGCTTGCAGGAAAATTATTTTCTGCGCTTTCGTAAAGAGTGATGGCGAAAGCTACCGAGAAAGGCTTCGGCTTTTGGACGCTGACCTTTTTGGTCGTGGCAAACATGATCGGAGCCGGAGTCTTTACGACTTCGGGCTTCACCCTCGCCTCGCTAGGTGATCCCAAACTGGTTTTGCTAGCTTGGTTGGTGGCTGGACTAATCGCCATTTGCGGTGCGTTTAGCTACGGGCTTTTGATTCGACGAATGCCGGTCTCGGGAGGCGAGTATGTTTTCCTCTCGAAAGCGGTGCATCCCTTCGCGGGATTTGTGGCCGGTTGGGTCTCGCTTCTGGCGGGATTCAGCGGTGCGATTGCCTTCGCCGCGGTAGCGCTGGAGAGCTACCTGCCCGGCAATTTTCCGGCGAAACTCCCCTCAGTTGGCGTGATCGTTTTGGGTGCCATTTTACACGGAGCAAAGCGATCGCTCGGAGCAGGCGTTCAAAATACTACAGTCATTTTAAAACTCCTCCTCCTTGTGCTCTTTCTCGGGTGGGGAGCCTTCTCAATTGATTGGAGTAGTGAGTCTACCCGATCGGTTGAAAGTAGCATCGGACTCCTGGCTTTCGCTCAAGCCCTCGTCTGGATTTCCTTGAGTTACTCCGGCTTCAATGCCGCCGTCTATGTCGCCGGCGAAGCGACCTCTCCCCGCATAGTGGCACGATCGCTGGTGGTGGGAACCGGCCTGGTCGTGCTCCTTTATCTTCTCTTAAATGCCACCTTCGTTCTAGGTGCACCAGCAGCAGAAATCGCGGGGCAAGCCGATGTTGCGGCACGGGCGGCGAAGTGGATTGGCGGCACCGGCTTCGAAACATTCACCCGGGTCGTCATCTCACTCGCTCTCGTCACCTCGGTGCTCAGCATGATGATGGCAGGCCCCCGAGTTTATGGGAAAATGGCCGAAGATGGCATCATCCCGAAAATTTTTGTCCTCAGCGAGAACCGAGTTTGGCCCGCAATCTTGCTGCAAATGGGCCTCGCCCTGCTGCTGGTCTTCGTAGGAAGCTTACAAGATCTCCTCGCCTACCTTGGGCTCACCTTGTCCCTGAGCGCAGCCGTCGCGGTGGGTTCACTTTTCCTCGGCGAACGAGTCCGTGGATGGTCAGCCATCCCTCCGGCCCTCTTCGTCCTGGCAACCCTGGGAGCGGCTACTCTCCTCATTGCACATGACCCCTGGCAGGCACTCGGCACCGGGATCACATTGATCCTCGGAGCGGCGGCTTATCAACTCTCGAAATCTGCTCCGACCTGGAAAGATTGAATGAGTGGCAAACCTTAAATCTGGAGTTTTCAAATAGCGTCGCCTTCGCCTTTCCCGAAAATTCTCCTCTCCTCGGGTGAACGTGTCGCCATCGCCACGGGCACTCCTTCCGACTCCCTGTCGCATTCAAACCCTCGCAGCCTCCGGTTGAAAACTTTCCGCGGGGGCGGTCAATGGCAGCCCTATGATCTCACCTTGGTCGACCGACACATGACCGTGATTCTCAATGGTGAAAAAGTCATCAATCACCAACCGGTCCGCGGCCCGACGGGAGGGGCGGTGTTCACGGACCCCACCCTGCCTGGCCCAATCTACTTGCAAGGCGATCATACCAGCGTGACCTATCGTAATATTTACCTGGCTCCGGTGATCAAAGAATAGAGGTCGTTCGCTGAATTCGATGGATCAAAGCGAGGGGTGAGCTTCGACCACAACGCGTAAATAAGAAGGCGGGTTGAAGTCGTCCAGGCTCTTTGAGAAAAAGGATTGGGAGCCATCACCGACGATTGGATCAGCGGAAGAAACTATCCAGGTTTGAAGATCGAGACTTTCCTCCAGCGAATACCGGTAACCCGGCTCGGTGATAAACCGGACTTCAAACACTCCCAGGTTCGTTGAAACGGAGATTTCAGGAATAAGATAGTCCGGGCAGGCGCCCTGCCATCTCGTTCCCAGAGTGCCGTCCGTTGGTCCGGCGCACCAACTCGCGGGGTCACCACCACACAGGCTCATGCCGATTCGCTCAAGACCTTGTCCACCGCCGGTTGCCCCGGGAGGCCAGGGGCTGGTGTTCTGGTAATTGGCTTGGTCAACAACGACGTGGCGGGGACTGTTTTCGTCCTTTCCGGAGGGGCGATAGAGATAAAAAGCGCCGCGCGTTTCGGAGAAAAGAAAATCGGGAAAGGTGACGACCTGGACGTGTTCCGGAACCCCGACGGGATCCGCTGTTTCAGGAACACAAATTAGGTATCCCCAGGGAGGCACGGTGAGGTTTACGGGGAAACGCAGTTTCAGACCCGTCTTGATACTGTTGCTGAGGGTCCACGTGCTATCTGGAATATCCGTATCCCAAAGCGGGATCGGCTCCTGGCTGGTATTGTGTAGCTCAACGTATGGGAATCCACTGGCACCCGGATGGTACATGATCTCAGTGATCATGAGCGCAGGTGGAGCGGGGCCGCGGTTTTCCGTTCCAAAACTTGAGGACTCTTCAATCAGAAAGGAATCGTTTCCATCCGAAGATTCGACGCGACCAAAAGAGGCATTCCAATCACTTCCGAAATATCGAAAGCCATGGGAATACCCCGTCAACTCTCCATCAGAATCCCCCGAAAAAAGATAGCAGCGCTCGGCGACCGAGTTAAAAGCTAGCCCACTTCCAGCTAACGCGAAGTCGAGTTCATCCACCACGAGGTAGCCCTTGCCAGGAACGATCATTTCCGGGGGGAACTGAAAAACATAGGGGACATTTCTCCGGTCGCTCAACCACCATCCTCCAATCGGAACATCGCTGGAGGTGGGATTATAGATCTCCACCGCATCAAAGAGGTCACCGTTTGAGTGCGTTCGAAGTTCATTGATGACGAGGCGAGGGATGTCGGGTTCCGGATCGTCCGAACCCGGGGAACCGAGGCGGGTGGAACTTGCCCGCCAGGTGCTAAAGCTCTCCGGATCCGCCTTGGGATTCAAGGTCGCCCGGGTGAGGGAGAACCCGACGGATGACGGCAGATGTCTGAAATATCCATGATTGTCTGGCACGACAGGCCACGGCGAATGGGTGTCATAGCGCATCTGGGTGACAATCGACCCATCCGGGCCGATGAGGGCGATCCTCCCCACTTGGTTGTTAAATTGAGATGCCTGAATTGGACCTGGAGGAATCACGCCGTCGTAAGGCACGCCGGGATAGAGGGAGAGGAAGTTTTCGGGGTTGGCAATGAGCACCACAAATCCGCAAGGAGGAGCCACCTGACCTTCCGGGAAGGTGTAGATTTCGTATGGATCCTCCATCCCTTGAGTGAAATCAACAATCCGCATTCCGGAGAGATCCAACGGAGTGTCGCCCAGGTTTTTAAACTCAATAAACTCCTCGTTCCGCGGGGTCCTCCTCAAGGCCGTGGAGTGATACATGATCTCCGTGATAAGAAGTTGGGAAAAATCCTGATCCACCGAGAAGGTCGCGACTTGCAATCCACTCCATTCATTACCGGATTTGACCCTCGCTTGAACGGTCATCGGCCGATTGATCGAGAGCGGGCCGCCAAAGGAAAGCGGTTCGATTGATGCGGGGTGGATGCGCGCGGTCCGGCAAGCCCGCCCGTGAGCGTCGCGCGGGTCGGTTCCATCCGTGGTGTAGAAAATGGCACCCGATGGATTGGAATGACCGATCGATAGTAAAGTGGGGGCCGTGACGTTTCCTCCGGGTGGAGAAAAGACGGGAACTTCAAGAGCACGGCTACTCTGCAAGGAGAAGAGACTGAAGCATACGAGCAAGAAAGCCCTCCATTCGGCGGATCGATCATGCCCTTCTCCCATTCATAGAGAGATGAGCAGGGTGAAGGACGGTGTCAAGTTTGGGAGCGCTTCGACTCGCGCGAAGGGTGGCCGCCAAACCATTCCGAAGCTTCCACAGGAATGGCGTTAATCTACGCTTTTAGCCATCTCCGGGGAAGCGTTTTTACCTGAAAATCCGCGCCCTCTTTTTGATGACCAAACAAGCCTCAGGCCTCTATTCAACGTTAAATCACAAGACTCTCTCAAAAACTCCCCTGATGGATTTATGAGCACTCCCTATTTTTCAAGAGCAGTCTTCAGGGGGGAACTCCGCGCCATCCACTCTTCGCGGACCACGGCTTCCCGAATAAACCATTTTGCCATCATTCGGCAAAATCGTATAAAGATTGCGACGGGAGTTCTGCTCCATTTGTCCGCGCAAACGAAATCTTTCATTCCACTCCACTACGGTCGGACTAGATACAAGTGATTCCTGAGTGAGAATAGAGGCCGAGCCTCAATTCCTCCGTCAACAATCCCACAGGTGGAAGCGAAAACACCGAGTTCCTCGAATTGCTGAATACCGGATCAAGTCGCGCAATCAACGGAACTCCAAGAACCTCCGATGAGACCATCTTCACCGGCGGTCCTCATGGCTCGATGACAACAAAGCCCCAGTCCTTGTC
>JAPKDJ010000102.1 GCA_026421245.1 Akkermansiaceae bacterium
CGCCCCGGCGCGCCGCCGGGATCCCCCACCCCCGACTGGTAATTGACGCCCTCAAGCAGTTCCGTCAGCTGATGCGTTATTCTCCAGATTGGGATTCATCTTGCTGGCTCCGACCATAAATCCTTTGCTGGATCATAATCAGGATTGGGGATCATCATCTGCGCATCGACCTCTTTGCGCCATTGGTGAAGTTTTTTGGTGAGCTCTTTTGTTTTCTCGACCTCAATTTCCGACAAATCGTTTTGCTCACCGATGTCATTGACCAAATTGAAAAGTTGCACGGTTCCGTTTTCAAAATATTCGAGCAGCTTGTAATCGCCATCGCGAATGGCGCCGCCCGGACTTTGCATGCCATGATTACTGTAGTGTGGGAAATGCCAATAGATGGGGCCTCGGTCCATCTCTTCTCCGCGCACCAAACGAGTGAAACTTTTTCCGTCAATGTCCTTGGTCTTATTTTCCACACCGACCATTTCAAGGATCGTGGGAAAAAAATCGGTGCTGATGACAGGTTCATCACAAACCGTTCCGATTTTTCCATGATGCGGCCATTTCACGATCAGAGGGACTCGAATGCCGCCCTCATAAAGCCAGCCCTTGGCACCACGCAGGGGTAGATTTGAGGAGGACGTGACGCCATTTAACCTCTCTTTAGGCACGCTGCTGTGCGGAGTTCCATTCATGACAGACATGCCGCCGTTGTCCGACATGAAGATGACAATGGTGTTATCTTCAATGCCATGCGCCTTCAATTTTTCCATCAGCGTCCCCAGGCTTTGATCCACACTCTCAACCATTCCGGCGAGCTGAACATTGTCCTGCTTCTGTTTCACCTTCACGAGATCGTTCGGATAGGATTTGTAGGTATCCGCATACTCCGGCAGCTTTACCAATGCGTCCAATTCAGCCCTAGAGGGATAAGTGGGGCTGTCAGGATTTCCTTCGAGAATGAAGTCAGGCCCGGACTGAGGCGGCATGCTGGCCAATTTCCTTTTATATTTTTCAACCAGGTCGGGTCTGCCTTGAATCGGGTCATGCACCGAAAAGTGCGACATATACAAAAGAAACGGCCTGTCTTTATTCTCCTCAATATACTGGGCCGCCAATTCCGCCAAACGGTCGGTTACATACTCCCCTCTATCGAGTCCCGGAATATTTTCAGGGCTACGAAAACCTCTTTTCCCAAGATTTGAATTCACAGAATGCGGTTCATGAACGTCAAAACCGTGTTCAGTCGGATTGGTCTTTCCTCCAAGGTGCCATTTTCCAAACAAGGCGGTGGCATAGCCTGCTTCTTTCAACACTTCAGCAAGGGTCGTTTCTTCAGGATCAAGACTCATGGCTTTCTCCGCATTCAATAAGACCTGGTAGGGACGATTCCCTCTGCCATTGAGCCAATCGGTCAGGTTGAGCGTTGCAGGATACTTGCCCGTCAGGATACTCGCCCGCGTCGGCGAGCACACGTGGCAGGCCGCATAGCCGTCAGTAAACCGGACTCCCTCTGCCGCGAGTTGATCGATGTTCGGTGTGTCGTAAAACGTGCTTCCATTGCAGCCAACGTCAGACCAACCAAGGTCATCAACGAGGAAAAAGACAATGTTAGGCAACTTCGCCTGAGCGATGCCGCAAAAAAGGACGGCGGTGAAAGTGGGGAGCGTTCTGTTCATGGATTTGAAGAATTTGACTTGGGTTTGAAGCCGCCCTTGGATCGGAGCGGAGGGGGAGAAAGGGGAGGATTCCTTGAATCACTTATGACGCCGTCAAACAAAAGAAAATTCCTAGCAGTCTTGGTACCAAATCGATATGACTATTTCTCTTGGACCGAATGACTGCACTATTGTTTGCTTGGTTTCAATAACATCAACCTGTGGATGGACTGCCATCCAGTCATTCACTTCTTTCTCAACAGCATCCAACGCCTTTTGAAATTTATACCTAAACGCCTCTCGGCCTGAAAATATCTTAACTTTCATTTTCCCCTCGCTGATCATAATAAACCTTAAAGCCTTGGGATATAGATCGTCAACCTCGGTGCCCCCCCTTTCTCCCCCTCCGGTCCAAGGGCGGGTTAAAGGCCCTCCCGCCAAAAGCAAATTCCTAGCAGTCAAATTCCTAGCAGTCTGACGGGGCGGATGCCCGGTGGGATTGCGATTAAGAAGAGTCCACATGGTGGGCGGCGGCGGCGCTTTGAGTTTCCGCACCAACCCTTCAGAGGAAAAAACACGCTCTTAGTCCCGTAGAGACCATTGTTAATCAGAAAAGGTCTTGGCCTCAATCGGCCAAGGCTCCAGCTAGGATTGGTCAATGGTGTGTTTAGCTTTGCAAGGACGCCCAAGTCACCTTACCAGTCATAAAACCAACCAGCCAAAAAGATGATCGTTCAAAAAAGAATTTCCACGATTCGTAAATACATTCTCCTCGCATTGGCGAGTGCTTTGCATTTGGCCGCTCCCGCCAGCGCCCAGACAAGAGAAAGAAACACCAACACGTCTCAAACTGAAAAATACCGCCTCGTGTGGTTTGAGGATCCCACCACCACCGCAACCTTCGTGTGGAACCAGCTCGCAGGCGATCCCGCAACTCTCTACTACGGTCTACAAAACCAAAATCGCCAGAAAGGGAAATATTCGAACCGGGCCAAGGTGAATCGTGTCGTCAAGTATGATGGCATGACCAACTGCTTCGTGCGCTTGCAAAATCTCGTGCCAGATAGCTGGTATTTCATGTGCCTCGGTGATGATTTTGGCGTCAGCCGTCGCTTTTATTTCAAGACCGCACCTGACAAGCCGGAGGCCTTTACCTTCATCTGCGGTGGCGATTCACGGAACTTCCGGGACGTTCGACAGGCCGCGAATACTCTCTGTAAAAAACTGGCCCCTCTTTTCGTGGCCTTCACCGGAGATATGATCAGCCAAGATAACGCTGAAGAATGGAGTCACTGGCTGGATGACTGGCAATTGACCATCAACGAAAAGGGCCACCTCCTCCCCATCGCCCCGCACCGAGGCAATCACGAAGGCCGCCCCGAATCCATCCCCAACCACTTCGGCATGCCCAAGGACTCCTACGCTGCCTTTTCCATCGGTGGTGATCTTTTCCGCTACTACATCTTAAACAGCGAAATCCCTGCTGACGGAGCTCAGGGTGCCTGGCTTTCCGATGACCTCAGAAAAAATGCCAATGGCGTGACTCACCTCGTCGCCGGATATCACAAGCCGATGCTTCCTCATACCAGCGGAAAAGCACTTGGAAGAAACCCCGCCAAATGGGCCAAGACTTTTTATGAAGCAGGCTTGGACTTGGCGATGGAGTCCGACTCGCATGTCATGAAACGCACCCTGCCCATTCGTCCTGACGCCAGCGGAAAAGGTGGCTTTAGGGCAGCTCCCGATGACCCTAATGCGACCACCTATCTCGGTGAAGGTTGTTGGGGTGCCCCATTGCGTAAGGCGGATGTTGCCTTCCCCTGGACGGTAGGCGCAGCATCTTTCAACGGCTTCGACTGGATCCACGTCACTCCAAAGGCGATGTATGACAAGACCGTGAAGATCGAAAACGTCGCTAGAATCGGGGAAATCGATCCTAAGAAACCCTATGAGAACCCTGCGGGAATTTCGCTCTGGGCGCCCCGCGGTGGCGATGAGGTCCTGACCATTCCCGCAGACTAAAAAAACCCACCGAGGAAAGCGTGGCCCCCTTGCCACAAAAACCGAGAGTAGGATATGATGAGGAATAAAACGGACCTTCTCAGCAAAGGAACCTTGCAGCTTGTCGTTAGCCTCATCTTCCTCGCGCGAGGCTGGCTAACCTGGCGCTGGGATAGCCCCATCCGCGAACTCATTTGGCAAGAAGCTTGGTGGACTCCGGTCCTTAAAAATTTTGACATCACCTGGAGTCATTTTGCGCGCACTTCTGATGCCTGGATCAGCCCCACCCTGGATGCGATAGGGATCTTCCTAGTCATCTCCGCACTCCTTCCGTGGCTTTCCGGGATCTCACGTTTACGCTGGATGCGATGGCTCCTGCTCCCTGGAATCGTCATCGTCATCCTCGACGCCTTCTCACGCTGGGTCGCAAAAGACATGCAGGCTGGCATCGGAATGGAATACGCCCTCCAGATTGCCAGCCCCATTGCTCTCCTCATTCTCCTGGGGGCAAAGACCACCTCGGTGAGACGTGAAAATCTCATAAAGTGGATTCTCCTCATCGCCGCCGCCTCTACCTTCACCGGTCACGGACTCTATGCAGTAGGTTACTACAGCGTACCTCTGGAGTTTCGGATGATGACGACCGAAATCTTACCTCTCTCGGAAACGGCCAGCCTCATGTTTTTGAAAATTGTCGGCTGGCTCGATTTTATCGTCGTCGCGCTCATTTTCCTGCCCATCACACGGCGGGCTGCCCTGGCCTACATGGCCTGCTGGGGAGGCTTGACCACCCTCGCTCGCATCTTAGCCTACTACGATACTGAGCTCCCTCGATACGGACTGGACCCCTGGCTGATCGAGGCCCTCGTCCGCACCCCGCACTGGCTCATCCCACTCTTGCTCCTCCTACGAGAAATTTCCGTATCCTACCGGGGGGGAGACAGCAATTATCCTTCCGTGAAAAACACGAAGGGAAGCCCTACAAACTGAGGTGTGTGGCAGCAGGTAGGACTCTCCGACCTCTTAAAACACTATCTCATCCTCGCCGACTGACTGCTAGGAATTTGCTTTTGGCGGGAGGGCTTTGAAGCCGCCCTTGGACCGGAGCGGAGGGGGGTGAAAGGGGGGGCGTTCCTGTTTGGCTTTCGCTTGGCACAGGAGGTCATGCACATCGTCCTTCGGTTACGTCAACGATCTACAGTGATGACCATGGGAAGACCTGGAAGCGTGGAGAAATTGCGGTTCCGAATACGAAAGACTCCGTAAACCCTAATGAAACGGTGATAGTTCAATTAACGGACGGAAATGTGATGATCAATTCACGGCATGAGACGGCCAAACATCGAAGACTTGTTACGATCAGTCCTGACGGTGCAACCCACTGGAGCAAGCCAACGCTCGATGAAAGCTTAGCCGAACCTGTTTGCATGGCAAGTATTGTCCGAGTTAGACATCCGACTACATCTCATCCCGGTCTGATTGCTTTCGCTAATCCAGATAATTTTAAATCTCGAAAACGTGAGAATGTTTCTGTCAAGTTAAGTACCGATGATGCGAAAACGTGGACTGCCAATCGATCCATAGAACCAGGGATAAGTGGGTATAGTGATTTAACTGCATTGTCTGATGGAACGGTCTTATGCGTTCTATGAACGCGGTAGCACAGATCCTAAGAATCATTACCAGACAGCTTTTCTCACGGTCGCCAGATTTAATGAAGCCTGGGTTCGAGCTTCGGAAAAATAGTTGAGTAGAGAGATCGATTCAGTAGAATCTACGTCGTTAATCAGATAAGTGACTTCCAGATCAAAAACGATTTAAAATGAAAATATACTTTTACGGTCAATAAGGGGTGTCTGAGATTATGAGAGCTTTGTGTAGCATTTTCTGGTGGTGGGGCGTGGTTTGTTTTGGTGCCGTAGTGGGCATGATGGTGATGCCAGCTTCGGCTCAAACCAAAGCGGCAGCCAAGCCTGCTGCTGCGCCGGTTCCCTGGCATCTCTCGACTGCTGAGATTCGCGTGCCGGTTAAGGTGGCGATGACGGAAGCCTTGCTGCGGATGCCGCCACAGGTGTATATCGCGGACCTGAAACCGCTCGAAATGACGGGCGGACTGGCCTTCAATCCGAAGACCAAGAGCGCGCTCCAACGTGACGTCCGTAAGCCGCAAGAGAAGGCCAAGAGCATCGCCAAGGAGAAGGAGCGCTACAAAAAGGCGAAGACGACGTGGGACCCCAAAGCCTACAGTCGACTGGGTGAAGATCAAGGAGGCCCGATCCTGCGCATCGACGGCTCGGTGACGGTTGCCATTAAACCGGAGTACAAATACTTTTCCTGGAGTGGGGCCGCCAAGGTTACTATCGACGGCAAATTGCTTCCTGAGCGCACGCAGACCCGGCTCGCTCCGATCCCGCCCGGTGCGAAGACGCTGAAGCTGGAGATTCATGCCGAAGCCCGCGGCTTCCTCTCTCAAGCAGGCTTCATTACCAGGAGCCCTGGCGTCGCGCGCGCGACGATCTGTGTCCCCGGACGCGACTCGAGCCGCCTGGTCCCCATTGCGTATCGATTAGGTGGCGAGCGAGTCGGTTGCCGCACCGTCTGGGCAGAGGCCGGAAAACCGATGTCGATATTTTTGGACTCGTCCAGCGGCGACGAGGATTATTGGGTTTACCTGGTGGATCAGGCGAAGCAACCCGCGCGACTCGATTGGACGCCGCAGGCGGAACTTGTTGAAGAGGTCCGCCAGCTCGATCGCTACGATCCCAAGCTCGAAACGCTCGACGGTTTTCTGAAGCTGTGGGAGGGGAGCGCTGCGATTATGGGAAGGGGCGTCCTGCTGAATCAAGATCGGCAGGCGGGGCTGAGCCAGCCGGCACGGGTGATCTTTCGTGGCAGTATGCCGTTCCGACCGAAAGGCTCAGACCGGTTAAATTTCCGCAAAGCGGTGGTCTCTCGGCCAGCATGGTTTAGTCGACTCAGCGGTACCTTTCACATTCCGGAAACCGATCATTACCGTTTCCTTTGCATGTGTGGACCCGGGGGCTATGTGCTCTTGGACGGCCAATTGGTCGCGCCGTTTCTGGGGGAAATACGAGCGCGCTTCTTCGACATTGAACTCGAGAAAGGACGTCATCGCGTCGAGTTCCTGCAATATGCCCACGCGGGGCAAGATGGTGGGGCCGGGCTGTGGTGGAAGGATCCGACAAGAAAGGATTTGAATGGGGATTACCAGAATGTCTGGCCGAAATTTGGTGATATGATCGCCGGCCCTCACGAAAGGATGCGAAGCCCCATGATGTGGGAACCCATGGCGGATGCGACAAGCGGGCCGCTGGAGACGAGCCGTGCGCAAGCATCGTGGGCCTCGTTCAGTTGGTACCAACACGCCAATCTCGGGGCCATCTCTCCCGGGCATGATCTCAACTGGTATCGCTTCAGCGCGCATGCCCCGGGTGGTTCGACCAAGGCCGTCTACCGCTGGCGATTCGACGACGGCCGCACGGCCGAGGGCAAGCAGGTCACGAAGCTTTTCTTGCGGTCTGGCATGAGGAAGGTGCAGTTGGAGGTGCTCGATGCTCCGGGCGGCAAGGTGATCGCCCGCGCCGCCGGCGAGGTCAATGTTCAGATAAATCTGGCCTTTATGGGGGACTTTTTAGGCAAAGGCTCGGACGATCAGGTCGCGATGATTTGGGAGTTTGCGGAGGAAGACACCCTCGCGCAGCTGCCGCTGGACGATCTGGTGAACCTCTACGAATGGTCGTATCCCTTGAAGCACTGGGTGGCGAGTAGAAAGGTTGCCGAACGGTCTCGTCGTCAACAACATGTCCGCGACGGGCTGGCGCGGCGGGTCGATGAGGTGATCGCCGCGTATCCGTACAGCCAATTGCTGCAGATCGCGCAGAGTTTGAGTCGCAAGGAAAACGGTCCGACAGACGCTAGCTACGCCGCTGCCGAAAAGCTGCTGGCCGTCGTGATGGACCGTTCGCCTGCCGGCAGCAGTCACTGGCGAGAGGCCGCGTTGGCGCTGGCCGACATCAAGCTATTGGTCCGCGGCAAAGCCGAGTTGGCGGGTGCGCTGCTCGAAAAATTTGCACAGACCGAACCGGCCGTCGACATGCTCGAGCCGTGGCAATTTGCTAAAGCGCGCGAGTATCACTATCTCTTGGCTCGCGATAAGCTCGCAGGGCTGACACAAGGGTTGGACTGGTCGCCGCTCAGCTGGCTGTTCCGCTGGGAATACAAGAGAGGGCTGTCGATCCATTACAACAACCATAAAGTCCTGCTGGTCGATTTCGAGGATGGCCGCGGGTCCTGGCTGACCAAGACATTCGACCTGCCCGCGGGCTGGAAGGGCAAGCAGCTGATGTTCAAGACTGTCTTGATCCAGCCTAATGGCGGGCCACCGCTGATCGAGAACGTTTGGATTAACGGCGAGCCGCTCGGTCGCATGTGGCAATGGCCCGACGGAAACATCATCATCCCGGAAGGATTCCTGAAAAAAGGTGGGGAGAACCGCATCACGCGGCTGATTCAGCCCCATTCATGGCAGGAGTGGGGGCGGGAAGCGTCGTCTCCTAGTGTATCTGCCGACTTGAGTCGTAGCGCCTATTCAAAAAATCGGGGCGAGGGTCCGTCTATTCAAATCCGTGACGTAAAGAACCAGCATCGCAACCTGGGATACCAGTGGGTGGCGGGAGGAGCGCTTAGCGACACGCAGCGCTCGCTCGCCTTCTCACCTGACGGCCGGCAGCTGGCCTCGGGACACCAATACGGAAGCGTCAGGTTGTGGGACGTTGACGCGATCTTAGAGGCGAAGGGCGCACCCAAGGAAACGCACACGATCAGTGTCGCTCCAGTCAGCGTCGTTTCACTTGCCTTTTCGCCGGACGGCAAGCGGCTGGCGGCGGGCAGCGAGGACGCTCGCATCACGCTGTTGGACCCCGCCAGCGGCCAGAGGATCCGTTCGTTCATCGGGCACGCCAGTGATGTGCTCGCGCTGGCCTTTTCGCCGGACGGCACGCGTCTGGCATCGGCCAGTCATGACCGGTCGGTCAAGATTTGGGATACCTCCTCCGGTAAAGAACTTCTGACGCTTGGCGTTCACGCCGGGTCCGTTCACGCTGTGTTGTACTCGCCGGACGGCAAGAGCATCGCCACCGCAATCGATGAATCCCATATTCGGCTGTGGGACGCGACCACCGGTAGGGCGCTTCGCACGTTCGAAGGCCAGCAGTGCGAGGTGTTGTCGATGGCCTTCTCGCCGGATGGCCGGCGGCTCGCTGCGGGAAGTCGCGAGGGCGCCGTCAACCAATGGGACCTGGCGTCGGGAAAGAAACTGACGATGGCCCACCATAGGAGGGGCGACAATTCCCGTGATGCGATGGTCACGAAAGTTCTCTACAGCCGCGATGGCAAACAGCTGTTTTCTCTCGGCATCGGTGTGGGTAGAAGATGGGATAGTGAAACCGGGGTAGGGGGCGACAAGTTTACCGATTTCGGCGAGTACGCCAGTCCTCGCCAGGCGGTGCTGCGGCGCCCTAAAAGTGGCCCAAACCAGCTGGCGGAGGGTTTTGAAAACTATCCGGTTGAGCTGTACACCTCCGAGGCCTGCGACGAGCACGGAATGAACTACGCCAGCTACGCCGGCAAGTGGGACACGTTGCCGGACTTCGACAAGCTGACGCCGGTCAAGAAGGGCGTCCTGAAACACATCGACCCGGAGCATCTCAGTGGCGTTATGCTTCCCTATTGGAAGATCACCAAGAAGGACGGTCGCGATCATCGGACAGCCCAACCTTCCGGCCTGAGAGTGACAGGCTACCTTAAGGTAAAGAGAGCTGGTGACTACGCATTTTCGCTGCAGTCGCGTGACGGTAGCCGGCTGGTTGTGGGTTCAAAAACTGTGATTGATAACGATGGGATCAAAGAGGTGGCCGCAGGGAAAGAAGTAAAAGACGGGAGCCTGCATCTTGAACTGGGCGTGCATTCGTTCATGCTGACATGTGTTAACGCTCAAGCGTTCGCGCTGGCAAGTTTTTACGATCAAAACTCCGGATCGCTGAACTTCACCTTTCCTGATGCGTTTGTCCGATCCTTGACGGTGGCGGACATGGATTCTAACCGTCTGATGGCGGGGAGATTGTTGGCACAGGGGAAGCCCGAGGAAGCCAAAGCGCTGCTGACCAAGCTGCACCGCGGCGGATGGCCCTTATCTGAGGAGGAGCAAGAGCATGTGGAACAGACACGGATGCGGATTCGGCGACTGGCCCGAACCACCTCCTCCATAGACCACGGGCACGCCTTGGGTCTGATCGATACCTCCCTGGCCACCTATCCGATGCTGCGCCTGGATCCGGAGTTCATGGTCAGCGTGATCGCCGTCTACGCCAGTATGCGCGACCCACGGGCAGCCATACTCGCCGAACAGATGCTCAAGGCAGACATGAACGACGGACAGCGCCGCCTTCTTATCATGACCCAGGTCAAGATCAAGCTGAACGCCGGCGACCTGCCCGGCGCCGGCAAGGTCTACCAGAAACTCAAAAAACTTGCCCCGCAGAGTGAAGAAACGATTCAGGCGCGTGAGTTGATCAGGGCCGCGGTGGTAAAGAAGCAGGGGGAGGGGAAGTGAGTCAGCGGGCTAACCCCGCGAGTCGCTGGTCGCGAGTCGCGAGTCCAAACTCTCCGGCAGGGCGTTAGCCGCGCCGACCTTCG
>JAPKDJ010000004.1 GCA_026421245.1 Akkermansiaceae bacterium
TAGCGAAAGCTACCGAGGGTTCGAATCCCTCCCCCTCCGCCATATTTTTAAAGACTTTCAGATCAATGAGTTGAAGGGATTCCTCTCCGGTGAGAGATGGCTTCTGGCACACTGTTCGGTGAAGTTTGAAGAAGGTCGCCATTTGCGGAAGCGGTAGCATAAGACGTCCTGCAAGGGATGAATTTTAAACTTAACGGCTCAGGTTAGAGCTTTTGTACGGGAGCTGTGCTGCTCTCCCCATTAACGAAAACAGGCCTTCGCTCCAATGGGGCTACTGCTGGAGCTTATCCCCTCATGTTGCTACGTCCTTGCGCGCGGGCGCGGGGTCTGCGGGACATAGGGTATTTTAGCGAGCACCTATGGTTATCTGCCATATCGTGGCATAGCTCTCGTGCCGCGCCCAGTAGGTGGCCTGCGACCTCTGAATGGATGGTTATACCAGGCCATGTAGTCCCGTCTCTTAGCTCCCTTGTCCCACGCTTCGTCGAGATCCATCGCGAAATAGATGTCCCCGCAGAGCCAGCGAGAGATCGTCCTACGGTTCACGCCGGCAGCACGGGCAGCCTGAACCTTGTTATCACCGGCGGCGATGTGAGCGATGACCACCTGCTTCCAGCATGCTGTGTTACAGGCCCTACTCATGACTAAGCTGCAGAGGGTGGCCTGCGACCAAGACGGTCACGCCACGTTAGTTAAGGGAGCGTGGTGCTGTCCATGAGGTAGCGGTCGCATTCGCGGGCTGCGCCACGGCCTTCGTTGATGGCCCAGACGATGAGGGACTGGCCGCGTCGCATGTCACCGGCCGCGAAGATGCCGTCGATGTTGGTGGTGTAGCGTTCGAACTCGGCCTGCACGTTGCTGCGCTGGTCGGTTTCGAGGGCGAATTGCTCGACGATTTCCTGCTCGGGTCCGAGGAAGCCCATGGCGAGGAGGGCGATGTCGCAGGGGATGGTTCGGAGGGTGCCTTCGGTCTCCTGCGGGATGAACTGACCTTTGTCGTTCTTGCCCCAGGTGATATCGACGATCTCGAGGCCGGTGACCTTGCCCTCGTCGTCGGAGATGAATTGCTTCGTCATGACGAGGTAGGCTCGGGGGTCCTTGCCCTGGATCTCGGCGGCTTCTTCCTGACCGTAGTCCATCTTGTAAACCTTCGGCCACTCGGGCCAGGGGTTGTTGGCGGCCCGCTCCATGGGAGGCTGGGGCATGATTTCCAACTGGATGATATTCTTGCAGCCCTGACGGAGGGAGGTGCCAACGCAATCGGTGCCGGTGTCACCACCGCCGATGACGACGACGTGCTTGTCGGTCGCGTTCATGTCGGGGTTGGTGCCGTCGAAGCCGTTGTCGAGTTGGTGCTTCGTGTTGGCGGTGAGGAAATCCATGGCGAAGTGCACACCGGTGGCGTTGCGGCCGTCGATGGGGAGGTCGCGGGGCTTGGTGGCGCCGCAGCAGAGGATGACTGAATCGAAATCGGCGCGGAGTTTTTCGACGGTCCAGGTGTCGTCCTGGCCGATGTTGACGCTGCATTCGAAGGTAACACCTTCGTCTTCCATCAGCTTGATGCGACGTTCGACGACTTCGGTCTTATCGAGCTTCATGTTGGGGATGCCATACATGAGGAGTCCGCCGGGGCGGTCGGCGCGTTCGAAAACAGTGACGGTGTGGCCGGCTTGGTTGAGTTGGTCAGCGGCGGCGAGTCCGGCAGGGCCGGAACCAACCACGGCAACCTTCTTGCCGGTGCGCTCAGTTGGAGCGTGGGGAGGGAGCCAGCCTTCTTCCCAACCGCGGTCAATGATCGAGCACTCGATGTTCTTGATGGTCACTGCCGGCTCGATGGATCCGAGGACGCAGGAGCCTTCGCAGGGAGCGGGGCAGACGCGGCCGGTGAACTCGGGGAAGTTGTTGGTCTTGCGGAGGCGCTGGAGGGCTTCCTTCCAACGGCCACGGTAGACGAGGTCGTTCCACTCGGGGATGAGGTTGTTGACGGGACAACCGCTAGCCATGCCGGAGAGGAGGATGCCGGAATGGCAGTAAGGCGTGCCGCAGTCCATGCAGCGTGATGCCTGTGTGCCGACGGCTTTGTCGTCGCGGTCAGCGTGAATCTCTTTCCAGTCCTTGATGCGGTCAAGGGGGGAGCGATCGGGAATCGTTTTGCGTTCGAAGTCGAGGAATCCGGTAGGTTTACCCATGGTTGTGAATGTCTAGAGTGTTAAAAAGTGGAAAGTTGCTTGTGTTGCCTTAGTGTCCGACTTTGGCGTTTGCCTCAAACGCGGCGAGGATGGCGTCATCGCCCTCCAGACCTTGTTCGCGGGCTTCTTCGAGTGCGTTGAGAACGCGCTCGTAGTCGGCAGGGAGCACCTTGTAAAACTTGGGGAGGGATTCCTTCCAGTTCTGCAGGAGCTTCTGGCCTTTGACGCTGCCGGTGAGTTTGACGTGATTTTTGATGCGCGACTGGACATCAGCGATCTCCAGGTCGCGGCATTCGATGAGCGGGTAGAGGTTGACCATGGCCCGGTTGAGCTTGGATTCGAAGTCGCCGTTCTCGTCGTAGACGTAGGCAACGCCACCGCTCATGCCTGCGGCGAAGTTGCGTCCAGTGCCACCGAGACAGGTGACGGATCCGCCGGTCATGTATTCGCAGCCGTGGTCACCGATTCCTTCGATGACCGTGTGGGCGCCGGAGTTGCGAACGCAGAAGCGTTCACCAGCGACTCCGGCCATGAAGGCCTCGCCCGCGGTTGCTCCGTAGAAGCAGGTGTTGCCGACGATGATGTTTCGGTCAGCGACGAACGATGGGTGAGAGTCCTTGGGAGGAGCGATGACGATTCTCGCGCCGCAAAGGCCCTTGCCGACGTAGTCGTTGGCGTCGCCTTCGAGGGTGAGGTTCATGCCGTTCGGGCAGAAGGCGCCGAAGGATTGTCCGGCACTTCCGTTGAACTTGAGGTTGATGGTGCCGTCGGGGAGTCCGGCGGAACCGTGTTTGCGGCTGATCTCGGCACCAGTGATCGTGCCGACCACGCGATTGATGTTCACGATGGGCAGCTCGGCGGTGACCTTTTGGCCGTGCTCGATGGCGGGACGGCAGATGTCGAGAAGCTTGGTGTTGTCCAGGGCAAGCTCGAGGAGGTGGTCCTGCTTCTGAGTGTTGTAGGAGTCAACTTCCGGTCCGACTTTCGGACGGTGAAGGATCTTGGTGTAGTCGAGTCCTTGGGCTTTCCAGTGGGCGACTGCTTTGCGCATCTCGAGGAGGTCACTGCGTCCGACCATTTCATTGAGGGTGCGGAAGCCGAGTTTGGCCATGATTTGGCGAAGCTCTTCGGCGACGAACTGCATGAAGTGCACGACGTTTTCGACAGCTCCGTTGAACTTGGCGCGGAGGCGTGGGTCCTGGGTAGCGACGCCGACCGGGCAGGTGTTCTTGTGACAGACACGCATCATGAGGCAGCCGAGGGTGATGAGGGGGGCGGTTGAGAAACCGAATTCCTCGGCGCCGAGCAAACAGGCCACAGCGACGTCGCGGCCGGTCTTGAGTTGGCCGTCTGTTTCGAGCACCACGCGGGAGCGCAGGTCGTTGAGAAGAAGGGTTTGGTTTGTCTCGGCGAGTCCGAGTTCCCATGGGCAGCCGGCGTGTTGAATCGACGAGCGCGGGCTGGCACCTGTTCCGCCGTCGTGGCCGGAGATGAGGATGACGTCGGCTTTCGCTTTCGCAACACCGGCGGCAATCGTGCCGACGCCGACCTCGGACACCAATTTCACGTTGACGCGGGCTTGAACGTTGGCGTTTTTCAAATCGTGGATGAGCTCGGCGAGGTCTTCAATTGAGTAGATATCGTGGTGTGGAGGAGGGGAGATGAGTCCCACACCCGGCGTCGTGCCGCGGACCTTGGCGATCTGCGGGAGGACTTTGTGGCCGGGTAGCTCTCCACCTTCGCCGGGCTTGGCGCCCTGTGAGATCTTGATCTGAATCTCCTCGGCGTTGACGAGGTAGTTGCTGGTGACGCCGAAGCGTCCGCTGGCGACCTGTTTGATGGCGCTCTTCTTCGAGTCGCCCAGTTCGTTGGTCCAGGTGAATCGCTCGGGGTCTTCGCCGCCTTCACCGGTGTTCGACTTGCCGCCGATGCGGTTCATGGCGATGGCGAGTGCTTCGTGAGCTTCCTTGGAAATCGATCCGTAGGACATCGCGCCAGTCTTGAAGCGGCGAAGGATGCTCTCGGCGGACTCCACTTCCTCGAGAGGGATGGACTTGGAATCGTCGGTTTTGATTTCCATGAGGCCGCGCAAGGTGAATGCTTCGCGGGACTGGTCGTTGATGAGTTTGGAGTATTTTCCGAAGACATCGAAGTCGCCGGCGCGGGTCGATTGCTGGAGGAGGTGGATCGACTCGGGGCTGAAGAGGTGACGTTCTCCATCTGAGCGCCATTGGTAGAGTCCGCCGGGATCGAGGGCGGTGTCGTCGAGTTCGCGGGGGTGGTAGCCCTCGTCGTGACGCATTTTGGCCTCCTGGGAAATCCCAGCGAGTCCGATACCCTCAACGCGGGAGGCGGTGCGGGTGAAGTATTGGTCGATGACCTCGTGGTTGAGTCCGACGGCTTCAAAGATCTGTGCGCCGCGGTAGGAAGCGACGGTGGAGATGCCCATCTTGGACATCGTCTTGATGACGCCCTTGATGGATGCCTTGAGGAACTTCGCGGTCGCGGTGGAGTGATCCATGGAGATCTCTTCGTCTGCGGCCATTTCGCCGAGGGTGTCGATGGCGAGCCATGGGTTCACTGCATCGACGCCGTATCCGAGAAGGACGGCGAAGTGGTGGACCTCACGTGGTTCTCCCGACTCGAGGATGATCGAGACGCGGGTGCGGGTCCCTTTGCGGATGAGGTGATGGTGAAGGCCGGCTACGGCGAGGAGTGCCGGGATGGGGGCCTTCTTTGCATTCACTCCGCGGTCGGAAAGGATGAGAAGATTGGAACCTTCGCGGATGGCGAGGTCGGCGCCTTCGAAGAGGCGGTCGAGCGCTTGCTTCAGGGAGTCCTCGCTGACGAGCGCGTTCTCTTGAAGCGAGAGCGTGCTGTTTTCCGATCCGCCGGGGAGTCCGTCACCAACGAGTCCGACCTCGGCGAGTTCGGGCGTGTAGAGAATGGGGAGGGTGGCGGGCTTGAAGCCGTCTAGTTCGATGCCACGCAGTCGGGCGAGTTCCTCGCTCGAGATGATCGGCGAGTCGAGGCGGATCATGCGGCAGTTTTCCTCATCGGGGTGAAGAAGATCGCTCTCGGATCCGAGGAAGCTCACGCTGGCGGTGACCAGTTCTTCACGGATCGGGTCGATGGACGGGTTGGTGACCTGGGCAAAGAGCTGACGGAAGTAGCTGTAGAGCAGTTGTGGGCGCTCGGAGAGAATGGCAAGGGGGGTGTCGTTGCCCATCGAGCCGAGTGGCTGTGTGCCGCTCTCTGCGGAAGGTCCGAGGATAAAGCGCTTGTCTTCGAAAGTGAATCCGAAGGCACGTTGTTGGCGGATGAGTTCGTGTCCGGTGATGCGCTGGGGAGCAGTCCGCTCGGCGAGGTTGTTGAAGAAGACGCGATTGTTTTCCAACCACTCTGCGTAGGGAGCGGCGGTGGCGATTTCTTCCTTCACCTCGGTGTCGCCAATGATGCGACCCTTGCTGGTGTCCACGAGGAACATGCGGCCGGGTTCGAGGCGGCCTTTTTGGATCACGGTGGAGGGGTCGACAGGAAGGACTCCGACTTCGGAGGCCATGATGACCATGTCGTCGCTGGTCACGTAGTAACGGGAAGGGCGAAGGCCATTGCGGTCGAGGATGGCGCCGATGGAAATGCCGTCACAGAAGGCGATCGAGGCGGGTCCGTCCCACGGCTCCATCATGGTGGCGTGGTATTCGTAGAAGGCCTTTTTGGTGTCGCTCATGTGCTGGTGATTTTCCCAGGGCTCTGGGATCATCATCATCACTGCGTGGGGCAAGGTGCGGCCCGAAAGGACGAGGAACTCGAGGCAGTTGTCGAACATGGCGGAGTCCGATCCGTCGTCACGAATGATGGGGAGGAGTTTTTCCAGATCTTGTCCCATGACGCCGCTGTCGAGCAGTTGCTGCCGGGCGTGCATCCAGTTGACGTTACCACGCATCGTATTGATCTCGCCGTTGTGCGCCATGTAGCGGAACGGTTGGGCGCGGGGCCAACTCGGGAAGGTGTTGGTGCTGAAACGGGAGTGCACGAGCGCCATGCACGACTCCATGTCAGGGTGAGTGAGGTCGGGGAAATACTCTTCGAGCTGCCCGGTGGTGAGCATGCCCTTGTAGATGATCGTGCGGCCGGAGAGGCTGGCGTGATAAAAGAAATCTCCGCCGGGGGTGTTGCGGTAGCGGATCGCGTCGGAAGTGAGGCGGCGGATGACGTAGAGCTTCCGCTCGAAGTCTTGGTCGTCGGTGATCTCCGAATTGCGGCCGATGAAGACCTGCTTCATGACTGGTTCGCACTTCTTGGACGCTTTGCCGAGGATCTCGCTCTTCACGGGGACGTCACGCCAACCGAGGACGGTCTGGCCCTCCTCTTCGACGATTTTGGTGTAGACGTCCTTGCCCGCCTGGCATTCGGCGGCGTCGGGAGAGAGGTAGACGAAGCCGACGGCGTATTCGCCTTCATCGGGAAGATCGATGCCGAACTCGGGGGTGACGGTCTTGAAAAATTTGTGAGGCAACTGCAGGAAGAGTCCCGCGCCATCTCCGGTATCCGGATCACATCCACAGCCACCTCGGTGGTCCATGTTGCGGCACATTTCGAGGACGCCGAGGACGAGATCGTGGCTGCGCTTGCCCTTGAGATGACAGAGAAATCCGACTCCGCAGGAATCGTGTTCATTCTCGGGGCTGTAGAGGCCTTGGGGCTCGGGATGTCCGGGGATATTCATAGGTGGTCGTAAAGGTGCTTCCAAAGGTGCTTTCGTAGGCCCAATCACTCCCGCTTATAGCGGATCTGGACAGGCATTCTATCGAAAAGCGCCTGAGCCGGAACCCGAGGGGGCGGACCAGGGCGATCAAGCTAGGAAGAGGAGTCGTTCGCGGTAAGTACGGTTCATGATTACGCGGCGGCGTTTGGCTGGGAAGCTCCCTGTCACTCCGGGATTCTTCTTGAGGATATTGAGCACGATACGCGCATTGTTCCAAGATTTTTCGCGGCGTGAGTGCCTCCTACGAGCGACGCTCGTTGAGTTTCTTTTCGAGCCCTTCGGAATAGTAAAGATCCCCACTTGCTAGCGCTCGCACTGCTAGGAATTTGCTTTTTGCGTGGGGAGCTTGAGGTGCTTCATGAAAATCCGATTGGTAATCGTACGGATTCGCTCGATCTAGAAGGACTGGCGTTTGGGTGAGCCCTAAAAATTCCGCTCGCTTTTTGATAGACCGTATCCCTATTAGAAGTCCGGTAATCAGGCCATAAGGAGTCATCAACCGGCACAAGAATCCTAACAGAAAAGTCAGTAGGTCGCGTGCCTATCACCAGTTGCACGGGAGAATCAAAATCCTCCGACCTGGAGGGCTCAGGCGGCCCCACTCCACTGGTCTACTGCCCCTTCTGTTCTGCTAGAAAGCGGATTAGGTCGCGCAAATCGGTTCGGCTCAAACCAGCGGTGAGACCGGGTGGCATCAGCGACCCTGCGTCTGCACGAGTGGCGACCTGTCCAGTTGCAATCGATTGCGTGGTACCGGTGGCAGCATCACGGATCACGATGCGCTGTTCGTTTTCGGTGTCCACGTATCCGCCGATCACCTTGCCATCTTTGGTCGTCAGTGTGGTCGAGGCGTAACCCTCTTTGATCTGTCGCTTCGGCCACAGCACTGCCTCAATGAGTAGTTCAATAGGAACGCCCGCACCGACCGCGGTCAGCTCGGGCCCGAGGACACCGCCCGCTTCTCCCAGCTTGTGACAGGCGACACAACTGAGGCCGGCCGAGGCGTAAATTTTGGCGCCGTTTTCAGAGTTACCGCTCTCTTCCACCTCGGAACTCAGAGTGCGGACATAGGCCTCGTTGTGCTTTGGAAGCCCGATGCTGCCATCCGCCGCCACGTTGCGGAGCAGGCGGTCGAGCGCCAGATCATAACGGCCGGCCGCGCCTAGGACCGCTCGCACTCGAGTCGCCAGTTCTGGGCTAATCGGAGCCGTTCCCAAGGCGGCCGCCAGCGCTGCACCCCCGCCCTCTTGAATTAAGAATGGCGTAACAACTAGACGCACCTGGCCGTCGTCGACAGCCTTGCGCAACAGACCGGTAGCCTGCTGCGCCGCCTTTGGCAGATCGATTTCACAGAGCACCCGCAGCGCCGCCTGTCGAATCTCGGGTGCGGGATTGCCGACGGCTTTGGCGATCACCTCGAGAGCGTCTTTGCCGCGAAGCTGTCCGAGAGATTCGACCGCTGCAGCGCGCAGTTTTGCGTGGGCCTCGCCGTCAGAGAGAATGTTCCCGATCCGATCGGTTAGTCCACTAGTCCCCCACTCTCCAGCCAAGCGGATTGCATGTGCACGAACGTCCACGTTCTCGTTCACTAACATTTGTTCCAAAGGCTGGACCAGCTCGCCGGCAGGCCCGACTCCCCGAACGCGTTTGGCTCCCACAAACGCGTCGAGCACCGACGGCTTGTCCAACGCTCGATCCAACACCCAGCGCAGATCGGCCGGGGTGCCAATCTCGACCAGCAGAGTCATCAGACTGGTGGTCGCGACGGGATTCAAATCGTCGCTGCCGAGCAGCCCGCGAACCTGGACGACAACATCTTTACCGCCATAGGCGCGCAGCACGAAGGTCAGGTTTTCCGGACGCCCGAACTGGATCTTGCCATCCGTCAGGGCAGGCAGCCAATGCGGCGCGAGCGCGTGCGCGGTCTGGCTCAGCGCATAATCGGTGAAGCGGTCCATCGGCTTGTCGGTGGCCTTGGCGGCGACCACCATCGACGCGGCGCTGTAAATGTCGCTACAAGCTACAATCGCCTCGAGGCGCACCCGGGCATTTTTGTCCCTGACGCTGCGGTCGAGAAACCCGAGCGGTGCCTGCAGCCGATCACTCCATCGCCCGACGACGCGCGTCGCGTAGGCACGCGCGCGGTAGTCCTTCGCGGCCAGAAGCGTTTCGAGCAGCGGGCGGTTGACGGCCTCATGCGATTCAAACACGCCGAGAGCTTCGAACAGATGATGTTCGGTGTCCGGGCTGTTCGGATCGAGCTTTGTGATCCACGCCTCCAGCACCGGAATGACTTCCTTTTCGGGAAGGTCGGCAAGGCGGCGTTTTGCCTGGTAGCGCTCGTAGCGCCAGTCCGATTTCAAATGCTCACACAACTCTGATGTGCCCATGTTTGAAAAATCGGGTGCCTTGGCGAGTGGTCGACCCTTGGCAGTGATGCGCCACACGCGGCCGTGCGTCTTGTCGCGGTCGGGGTGCCTGAACGACGCCTGGTAGTGTCCGATGATTGGGTTCATCCAGTCGGCGATGTAAATCGCTCCATCGGGGCCGATGCGAATATCGACCGGCCTGAAAGCGCGATGCGGCGACTTCAATAGCGGCGGCTTGTTGGACAACCGGTGCCCGGAGCCATCGACCGACAAACCGAGGCGGTCGATGATGTGTCCGAAGTAGCCCGCGATCAGCATATCGCCCTGAATATCGTCCGGAAGGTGCGGTGACTCGGCAAATTCGATGATCATCGATTTGATCTGCGTCTTTCCGATGTCCATCCCGCCGCCCCAGTAGCTGTTGATGAACTCGGTCTGCACCATGCCCGGCAACAGTTCGCAGATGCCCGGGCCGTTGCTCTTGATGAAGGGTTCGCCCCAGTGGCCAAAAACGATCCCCCACGGGTTGCCGCCGCCGCTAGTGCGCCGGTGAGCATGGAGCTGGAGGCGTTTCGGGCGCAGCCGCCACGAACCGTGCTCGTCGAGCCGGCTGATGCCCCACGGCGTCTCGACCCGCGAGAAGGCGTGCAAACCCTGACAGAACAACAATTCACCGCCTGGGCTCCAGGTGAAGGAGTTGATATTCTGATGGGTGTCACCGGTGCCGAATCCGGTGAGTAACACCCGGCGGGTATCGGCCTCATCGTCGCCGTCGGTGTCCGCGAGGTGCAGCAGGTCATTGCCATCACCGACATAGGCTCCGCCGTCGCCGATCGCGAACCCGGTCGGCATGTTCAGGCCCCTAGCGAACACCGTCGTCTTGTCGGCGCGGCCGTCACCGTCGGTGTCTTCCAAGATCAGCAGTTTGTCGTCCGGCGGATAGATCGGGACCGCCTGTGGATAGACCCAAGTGCAAAGCACCCACAGCCGGCCGGCCGCGTCCCAACTCATGCACACAGGGTTGGCAATCCCGTCGCTCTCGTCCGCGAAGAGGTTGGCCTCGTATCCCGGAGCGAGCTCGAACGAATCCAGTTCGGCCGCAACCGAATTGTCTTTCTCCGGTGGGGAAACGGATAACGGATTCTGCCCGGCCGCGTCGAAAGAAAGTCCAGACCACAACAGCCCTCCAACAATCAGATTGGCTAACAATGGTCGCATCATTTGAAGTTCTCTCTCAGTTCGAAAATTCGATCTTCCGCGTCTTCGATGCGCGGGATAATCCCATCGACCTCTATCGGAAACCAACGCGGCTTGCCGGATCGGTGGTCTTTGCTGCTCGGCTGCGTCTGGCGGTTGCCATAAAGGAAGGCCCAGTTGGTCGGCCGCCAGTGACGTCGCCATAGGAAATTCTTCTTCCCGATCTGTTCACGGACAGCGTCCCAGTCGGTCGACAAGATCGGTGCCGGTTCGCCGGTGAGTTGCTCCGTGACCACCACCGCCCAACGCTCCTGACCCGCCGGCGTGAGTTGCATCCCGTCGATGGTCAATCCGCCCGCATCGAACCCGCTCAAGTCCACCGCGATCCAACCACGGCGCTCAGCGATCTCCACGATCGCCAGCGCGTAGGCCTTTATGGAGGTATTGTGCGCCGTCAAATCTGGCAGGTGCGAATTCCCCTGCGGGCGGGCGAAGGGAAATGGCGTGACCAGAACGATCTTCTCAGTGCGCGGCCGAACTTCTTCTTCGAGCAACTTTTCGTAAGCACTGATGAACTCCGGCAAGCGCTCCACACCGTCCATTGCTTCCATCTGCCCGAAAGCGACAACACCCACGGTGCTACTGATCCGATCGAGCATCTCGGCGTGGGTGCCAAAATTGCGCGGACGCTGCTGGCGATACACCGTGTCAGCCTGCCAAGATAGGTCGCGGAAATAGACGCTCCGCTCGCCAGCCGCACGGGTGAGATACGTTTCCAGGGCGCCCGATTCGATTTGCTTCACCATGCCCGTTCCGCCGAGGAAGGCTAGGACATCTCCTTCTTCCAAAGCGAAACCCTTCGAAAATTTCGCCACCCGCGTAGTGGATCCCGCTGTGGCTGGTAGCGACCTCTCCACAACCTTGTTGAGGACGGTCAATGGTGCGCCAGGGGCAAAGCGCCACTGGTTGGCCAGCGAGATATTTCCCTCTCCCACCCGCAGCGAGAGCTCCTCCGGCTTCCCGGAGATGCCGCCCGGGAAGCCGTGATCCATCACGCGCACCGCGATGGTATTCTCGCCAGCGCGCAACACGCCTGCAGGAATCGGGTAGTTGCGGACAGTGTAGTGATGGCCGGGAATTTCGTATCCGCCGACACGTTTGCCATTCACCCAAGTCACGTCCATGTCATCGATCTGTCCGAGGTGGACAGACGCTTTCGCCCCGGCCTGAGCGGCACTAAGTTCGACCGTCTTGCGGAACCAGACCACACCGTCGTAACCAGTTAGTCCCGCCTTCTCGAAATGCCCCGGAAGCTTCATCGTTTTCCACGCCTTGTCATCGAAGTCCGGCTTCGCCCAAGCGTCCGCCTTTGATCCCGGGTCAGCGGCCGCGATTCGTTGCGACCAATCGATGGTGTTTTCAGTTGCCGCCACCGGCGCTTCATCGCCACGGGGCATGATCCGCGGCTTCGCGGGCTCTGCGGTCGATTGTCCCACGACCACCAGCCTCGCTTCCAATTCGGCTTCACCCAACCCGACCAGTTGCACCAGCGGATCGTGGGTTAGCGTGAGCTTCCGGTAGTGAACCGCCTGTGGTGGACCGCTGTGAATCTGCAGCGCGATGTGCCCTGATCGCTCACCTTCGGGATCCCTTACAGCGACGCAGAGCGTGCCATTGATCGCCGTCCAGATGCGGTCGCCGACCGCCAGGATTTCGTAGCGGTTCCACCCGCCTGGCTTGACCGCTTTCGCTGCTCGGTTGTTCCAGTCAAGCTTCCCGCGCCCGTGCTCGTGGTAGAGCTTTCCCCAAACCTCAGACCCAACATCGGCCTGGTAGCCGGTCGCCTGGCCGTGATCGTTCACCTTCTTCGAGCGGAACTGAATCCCTGCGTTGCAATTGTCCGGAGTCAACTTGACCTCGACAACCAAGTGGAAATTTTTTACCGGCACCGCCGACCAGATGAACTCATTCTTCGCAACCGCTTTGTCAGAGTGCCCGACGATCGCCCCGTCCTCTACAGACCAAAACCCCTCGTTCCCCGACCAACCAGTCAGGTCCTCAGCATTGAAAAATAGTTCTTCAGCGTTCGACGTGCGCCCGAAAGTCACAAACAGAGCTGCCGATATCGCAGCGGTGATCATATTCTTGTTCATTTTACCAGTGCCTATCGACACATCAAGATTGTGCTCAGAGTCACTGCCAGGAATTTTCTTTTAGGGTGGAGCGCTTGAGGGCACCGTCTAAAGGATCGGAGAGGGGCAGAGACGGTAGTTTGGCGTGGCGGTAGTGGGGGTTTCGACTCCTTCTTTGCCAAGAGCATAAATTTCCCGACCGCATTTCCAAGATCTTTTTTGGCAGCGGTTTTGTTTTTCGGCGGGTCAGGTGACTCCCTGTCAGATGTCATCAAGGACCAGAGTGCAGCCGTCGCCGAGGGGGATTTCCACGGGGGGCCAGACCGGGCTTTGGTCTCTGGGTGAGGGACTACCGCACGCTGAACCGGAAGAGGTTAGACTCGGATGGAATGTGGAAGTGGCTGTTCGGCTAGGTGAGCAAGTAAACTAAGCTTTGCCGATCATCAGCTGGTCGATCAACTTGCTGGTATCCTCGAGCGACTTGTCGCGACCCTCACGGGTCGCCCAGCCGTAGAAGCCGGTCTCTTTGAGTGCGACACGCACCTTGTCCCAATCGACATCGCCCTCGCCGAGCCGGCAGAAGCCGTTCTTCTTTCCCCAGTCTTTGATGTCGAGCTTCACGGTGCGTTTCCCGAGCGTGCGGATCCACTCCTCGGCCGGCGCAAACTTCTGCATGTTGCCGATATCGAAATACGCGCCGACCCACGGGCTATTGAACTCGTCGATGTAGTCGCGGAACTTTTCCGGGCTCTCACAGAAGCCGTTCCAGACCGTCTCAATCAGGACGCGCACGCCGAGCTTGGCGGCCATCGGAATGACGAGGCGGATCTGTTCGATCGAGCGGTTCCAAACATCCTCGTGAGTCTCGTTGGCACCGTTCACTTTGCCGGGCACGAGCAGGACGGACGAGCCACCGAGGCGGTGGGCACTGACCAGATGGTGCTCGAGATTCTTGCGACCCTTTTCGCGCACGGCGGCATCCGGATCGCTCAAGCGGACGCCCCAGTGGCCACCGTTGACGAGTCCGTGAACGCGAATGCCGGTCTTTTCGGCGGCGGCGCGGTAGGCTTCCGATTTCGCGGGGTTCCCGCTTTCGACCCCGTCGAAGCCGAGAGATCTAAGCCGTCCGAAGAAGGCCTCTGGAGTTTCACCGCCCTTCTGGCCACCCTTCAGAGCTTTGAAAATGCGTCCTTCAAGCTTGGGTCCGGTCGTCTTCTCATCTGCAGCGAGGGAAGAGTTTGCGAGAGCCAAGCCGGTGCCGAGGGTGGCACCCTGTTTCAAAAAGTTGCGTCGAGTTTTCATAGATGAACAAATTCTAGCGCCTCAGCATTGGATAACGAGACGAAAACCGAGGAGTGCCTAGGGATTTTGCACCTAGGCAATACTGCCGCAAACAAAAAGGGAAAGCTAGAGCGTCCCCACTCATTTGGGAATGCAATTCAAAGTGTAGTAGGCGTTTGGGAATTCCAGCTCAGCGCCGGATGCAGACTTAATGCCGGACGTCCGAAGCTCATGAACAAACAGAGCGCGCATTTCTTTCACACGGAAGCGGACCGTCTTGCCATCATCAGCCACGACAATGCCGCTCACACCATGTTGTTTCGTCAGGATCTCGGCACCTCCGTAGGCGGAAGAGTATTCGTAGGTGTAACTGCTCATCGCGAAGGCCGCGTCGCTCAGAGTTTTCACATCAATCGGTGCCGTGAAGAGTAATTCAAAACCATCCGATTTTGCTCTCATTTCTTGAATCGCAAAAGGAGTAGAACCGGAATATGCAAGACGCTGAAGACCATAGGATCGATTCCCAAGAGAGGACCAACCGCGATTGGTCATCCCGACGAAAAGTTGCCCTTCAGGAGAAAAGCACAAGCGAATCACCGCCGCCGGAAATCCTTCCATAAAGGGAAAACAAGCACCCTGATACTCACCGTCCACTTTTTCGAGAAAGACTCGGTTGATCGCGGAGTTCGTAAACTCACCCACGAGCAACTGCCCATCAAAGGGCCCGAACCTGCCGTCCTGATCAATCAGCTCAATATCCGTCGCGCTCCTTCCCATCTTGTTATAGGGCAACCAGACGGCAGGGGGCACAAATTCAGCGACACTGGCCAGTGCCTCTGGATACGGGATGTTTGCCTTCGGGAAGGAGGCCATTTCAAATGGAGCCCCTGGCATCTTGAGACTTTCTACAGACTCTTGATTGCCATAAAAAACGCCTGGCCGCAGATGATAAATCGGAGTTGCGGGAATCCACGTCCCTTGCTGATCGGAGAAAAACATATCGCCGGCAAGATTGCGCCCCATCCCGGAAGGAGAACGCATACCCAGCGATTTGGGCTGAAATGTGCCATCCGACCCGATGGTGCCTCCCCATCCGCGCCACCCGATTCGATTATCGGTGAGAGCCCCCATGCCAAGATTCAAGGTCACCCATAGATTATCCGCGCCATCACGCTCCGGTCCATAAGCATAGGCGTGGTAATTCCCGGAAACATTCCACCCATCGCATTCCGTTAAGAAGGCATCGGCAGTGCCGTCTCCGTTGGTGTCCTTCAAGCGGGTGATCTCTCCCCGCTGCGATACTAAGAGATCGCCTCCATCTACCGTCAGCCCGAGTGGTTCGTGCAGCCCCGAAGCAAACTTTCGATAAGTAATCTTCTCTTTGTCGGGAGAAAGGGGACTGTCGATGAGCCAGATTTCACCTTTGCGAATTGCCACCGCGAGCGATTCTTTGAACCACGCCATTCCGCTCACTTCCATCGTAATGCCGTCACCGGGTTGCCATTCCTTGGACCGCGAATCGCTCGGCGAACTGGCCGACATTAACTCGAACACTTCATAGGCCGGCTTGCCCTCTTCCGCTGATGCGGAAACAGCGATTGCCGCGATCGTTCCCCAGATTGCTCTTAGAATTTTCATTTCCAGGAATAGGTGTAAGTCAGGATGTTTTCTCCAGACGCTTCTGATTTTAAAACGTCTTTGGGATGTGTGAGTTTCGGAGGATCGCCTTCAACCCAACGCACTTCCCGAATGAGTTGGCCCTCGGTCACTGAGAACCGTTCCCTTAATTCGCGGCCACCACGATTGACAATGAAGGTCGGATTCCCACTCTCATCCAACTCATAGCCACGAAAGCGACCTTTGATCACAGGTTTCGGAACTTCGTAAACCTCATCTCCCAGAGGTTCTCCGAAAGGTGCGGCGCGGGTGAACCAGGTATCGTAAGCGTCGAAGAAACGGCCCCGCCACACCATTGAGAGGAAACCACTGTCGCCATCGAAAGCGAGATGCACCTCCCCCGGAAATCCCACCAGAATGGCCTTGGTTCCTGTTTTTTTCAAAAAAGTTCGTTGAATGATCGGACGATCCCGGGGGAGTAACTCGAACTGTCCACCGCTTCGATTCACAAAGCCCTCAGGAACGCCTTCGCCGTTCTTGATGAAATTCCAAATTGCACCCATCTGACGCTCCGAGTCGCCATCCAGGACATCTTTGACACTTGAGTGTCCACCCGGCCAAAGGGGAGGCATTAAAGTTCCGGGACGGTATTCAGCCGGATTGAGGAGATAACTCCGAAACCACGAAGGCTGTAGGCGTTCATTCAAGAAACTGAGATCAAGAGCAGGAATCCCGAGCGACTTTTGATCGCCCCAGTTGTGGCAGGTAATGCAATTCACTCCGCCGTTGATTCCGAGCAATTTCCGACCTGCCTCCAGATCATCGGGTCGATTGACAAGAGGCCTTACGCCTTCCTCCTTATCAATCTTAGCAAACCAATCGGCGAAGGTCGAAGCGTGAGCAGCATAGGCCGGCATCTGCGTTTTGAGATAGGGTCTCACCCGTTTTTCAGGCTCTCCCGAGAGAACCCCTTCTAACCAGTCACGCTTCAACTTGTGACCGATTCCAGTGAGAGGCGGAGGCAGACGTCCGGCATCTCCCAACGCTTCATTCCCGATGAAAAATCGATTGGTATCATGGGTAGGCCCGCCAACACCATGACGGTCATGACAGGCATAGCAGTTCATTGCAGTGAGTGTCAGATGTCCCTCCTTATCCTCGATTTTATCTTTTTTTTCCAAAAACAGAATCAGAGATTCCCGTTGTGACTTTGTCAGGTTGTAATGAGGAAGTCCCTCCTGAGGCTCGGTCGAAAGGCACTGCGTTAGGCCAGCACTTTTAAGCGGAATGATATCGAACGGCATTACTTCGGGGATACTATGACAGGCCGCGCAGTTCATTTTTTGAACCAATGCTTTTCCCCGTGCCACTAATTTTTCGCCGACTTTTGGCCACTCTTTGACCGAACTCGCCTCCCTAGGATCAGAGGCCTGAAAATCCATTAGGTGCGAAGCCACATCCATCGCCTCCTGTTTGTTGAGTTGGATGTGAGGCATCCGCCCGTCGACCCGGTATTTGGATGGGTCTGTTAAAAAAAAACTCAAGGCCTCAAGGCTCGTCTTGGCATTGAGATCAGGATGAGAGATTGCGAGAGCTGTATCAAAACTGGTGCCGTTTGCATGAGGTGATTTAAAATCAGCCGTCGGAGCATGGCAGGCCACACACCCTTTCTCATGATAGAGCGCACTCCCTCGCTCAGCATTGGCATGGCGTTCCTTCCTGAACTTGATCCCTTTTCCTCGCTTCCCAAGAAAGGCAACCACCGCCTCGATCTCGCCGTCTTTGAAACCATGCAACATTGAAGGCATCGTTGAGCCCTTTCGACCTGATTCAGACTTGCGGAGAAACTTCACAAGCCAGTCACGCTCGATCCGTTGATTCAGGTCGACAAGATTCGGGCCCTTGCGCGAAATTTTCACCGGCGAGCCACCGTGACAATTCGCACAAGCGAGTTCCGAAAACAATACAGCACCACCCTCCTCAGTAGGCTTGTCAGAATGAAAACGCTCATATCCGACCACGTGAGGCTGCGCGCGAACCGCGGAAGTGAAAATAACACCATCGAGAACGACAGCTCCTATCGTGGCCCTAAAAGGGAGGCAGAAAGGCCGAGACAACTTCAGAAAAGAAGCCCAAACGAAACCGGCTGAACTCAAAGGGCTGGGGCCTATTTTTTGATCTGATCGTTTCAATTCCATCGTGACAAAATAATTACGAAAGCAACTTAGTGAGATACTCACGCGACTTGTTGATGACCCCGGAAATTTTCGCCGGACTACCGAGCACGGGAACACCACGTGGAACCGGATGCATGAAAATCTCGGAGAGCCCGCCATACTTGACCTCCTTCAAGGCAGCAATAATCGGCGCGTAGTCCAAAGATCCGAATCCCGGCATTTGCTTCAATTCCTCTTCTTTGGACATCTTCGTTTGAGATGACGGGTGATGTTCCTGAAAATAGAAGAACGGAAGATTCTCTTTTCCGCAGTCACGAATCAATTGGGGAATATCGTCCACCGTCTCGTAGAGATGGTGCGGTGCAAAAGCGATCCCAACGTTTTTCGAGGGGTTCAGCTCAACGAAATAGCGAATTGAATCCGGTGAAGAAAGCATCGCCTTCTTGTGATTCTCAATCGCAATGGTCACGCCAAGCGACTCAGCTAATTCATAGTGCGGCTTCAGCTTTTCGAAGAATGCCTGAACCTGCTTCTTAGCCTCCGGACCTACGGGATCCTTTCCCCCCATACTCCCGGAACCACAAACCGTCATCCGGCCGCCATTCTTTTTGACCCAACGCATTTCATCGTCCTGTTGAAATGGCCCGAGCGGGTAGCAGGTTGAAACAGTCATTTTTGTGTCGTGTTTCTCGAGAAGCGACTGAAAAGCATCGTCACCCATTTTGATGATTTGCTCGCGATGCGTGGCGTGAATTTTTCGCCAAATATCAACGGATCCACAGCCGACTTTTACGGCCTCAGCGAGAACACTCTCGAGCGGCAGATCTCCAAACATCGCCGAAGAGAGAACATAGTTGAGTTGAAATTTTCCGTCCGCTGCTGAGAGCAACGAAGGAGTCACGAGTGAGGCGCTAAATAATTGGCAGACTTTACGGCGGTCCATAATAACAGGGCTTGGTCAGGATTAAAATTAGATGTGTGCGGCAGATTCTTCCAGCATTTTGATCCACGCGCCTAAGGAGTGCCCGGTGTCATGGAAAGTTCTTCCTGAGAAAAGATTACCGTCAACACCGCAGGGTTCGTTCACATAGATCCCACCGAAAAAAATCAGATCGAACTGGCATTTCGCAACCGTTGCCATGCGACGGCCTTTGAAACGATCCGCCCGTGCCGGAATCTTCACACCATGACATACGCTAGCAATTGGCTTGTCATTATCGAAAAACCACGGCGTCAGTTTAATGAGGTCTTCATCCTCGCGGAATATATTCCGGAGCTCTGCCACCGGAGAAAAGGATTCCCAGATAGTCCTCCGGATTCACTTCAGAAAAGGTAAGATCCGCCTGTAATTGATAGCCTTCCCTCTCTTTCGTGAGTGTCCACCCGGGGCGAACCTCGTGCATCACCATCTGGTGGAGGCGTTTTTCAGGAGCGATTACAACCGGCTGTATTTTCGCCTCCTCTAGCCGGCAGAATGGGTAAAGCGTATCAACCGCCTCAGTCGTGTCCCCAATTACGATAAGTGCTTTCTCAATATGGTCTGACATGCTCGCGCATCTCATCTAAGTTGTCGCGTGTGTCTGTCCAGTTAAGGCTCAGGAAACATCAGGTTTTCTGTTTCCTTGAAAACAATCTCAAAGTCAAAGATCTTCCGGGTTGCTCTTCTCGTCGAGACCACACCCGCGACCTCCCCTTTGTCGGAATGAAATGCTTACAACTTCTCCCGCCGACTGCTCGGAATTTGTTTTTTGGTGGCGGCGCTCAATGACGCCATTCCAAAAAGAAAATTCCTAGCAATCAATCACCAAGATCGACAAACTTAAGGCCACGAAGGTCGAAAAACACATGGACCTCCTCAACTTCATCGACTAGGCCCTCGGCTGAACCATCCATCGCTGTGTCCCTCGAACAACTCACTCTCCGCCTCAAGCCCGACGAAGTTCCGAACGACGTCGCCACCATGCTTGCCGAGGCCGACCGTCGCTGCGACGACTTCTTTGGCGCCGGCCTCGGCCGCCGCTACCCCCGCTACCTCCCTAGCGATCCCGCCATCGTTCACGCCGCCATGGTCTCCCTCAAGGAGGCCGGCCACATCCGCGGCAATGTCTTTTGCGAATGGGGCTGTGGATTCGGCGTCGCCACCTGCATGGCCTCCCTCATCGGCTACGAGGCCTACGGCATCGAGATCGAACCCAAACTCGCCGATCTCGCCAACCAACTCGCCGACGACCACAACATCCCCGTCGAGATTCTCTGTACCAGCTACCTCCCCGAAGGATACGAGGAATGTGACGGCGTCGGAGGCAAGGACCTCCTCCCCCCCGAAGCCACCACTTCACGCGGCGAATCCATCGACACTACTCCCACTTACGACGGCCTCGATCCCACCGAGGTTGATGTCTTTTTTGTCTACCCCTGGCCCGGCCAAGAGGAATTCATGATGGATCTCTTCAGGGCTGTCTCCAACGAGGACGCCATCCTGCTCATCTACCTCGGCGACCGCGAAATCGCCGCCTACCGCCGAGGCGTCGGTGACGACGACTACTAGATCACTCACAACTCGGCAACGCATCGCCACCGAGGAATCGGTGACCCCGAAAGCGGGGCTCAAATAATTCGCCCAAGATTTTCCTAGCGGACTCGCCGTCGATGTGAACTCGGGAGTTTCTTTCCCTCCTTCGCAGAGGCTTCCATGGATTTCTGGTCCACGGGTTCCCGCCACTCCTCCATGCCGAGGTTCCCATCCAGATAGTCCCGGTAGTATTTCTCGAAGCGGAGTACGAGTCCAAGGCCAGATCTGCGACGAGTGAGATTCGGAGACTGTTTGCCGGCACCTCGGATTTCTGAATGTCACGAAGCCCGCTGGCCAGAAACCAATTGTCCAATTCGGCGCCGGGCGATCCATTTTCCGGCGGGTCCTCCGAATCCACCCAGATCCCAAATTGCACCGAGTCGAACACCGAGAATTCACGTCGGATCAAACTCTGGAGAAAGGCTCCCCCTCCGCCATGGGCTCAACAACAGTCTCTCCACCCCTGTTCGATATCCCGCCAGAGCCCCATTCCAGCTCTTCCCATGAGAATCTTCCACTCAGTTTGTAGTATCCCCCCCAACCACCAACCACTAGTCTGAATCTATGGAAAATTCTTACCCCCAGCCCCCCGCTCACCCTTCTGGCGTTCCTCAAGCTGAAAGGCAGTGGGCCATGTTTGCCCACCTCTCAACACTCTCCATGTTTCTCGGCATTCCTTTCGGTAACATCCTCGGACCCCTCATCATCTTCCTTATAAAAAAGGACGAAATGCCCTTCGGTGGAAGCCAAGCGAAAGAAGCACTCAATTTCCAGATCTCCATGACGATCTATAGCATCGTATCCGGGATATTGGTTCTCATATTTGTGGGCGTCCTGCTTCTGTTTGCCCTGCTGGTAATCTTTATCGTCTTCACCATTATCGCTGCAGTGAAATCCAACGAGGGTCAATTTTACCGCTATCCTCTCACAATCCGTTTTGTCAGCTAAACGCTTGGCCCCGGTCCTACTTCCCCTTCCTCATGCGTGTCCTTATCGCCAACGACAAATTCAAAGGTTCACTCCCTGCGACGGAAGTCTCCCGGGCCATTATGGCCGGTCTCCCCGCTTCCTGCCAGGTGGATCTCTGCCCCATCGCGGATGGAGGAGAAGGCTTCACCGCAACCATGCTCACCGCCCTTGGTAGCAAATGGGTCGAATGCGATACCATTGACGCGCTCCACCGCCCCATAAAATCGCGTTACGCGGTCACAGATTCCGGACTCGCCGTCATGGAAATGGCCTCAGCCTCCGGGTTTGAACTCATTCACAAGAAAGACCGAAACATCCTCCGTTCCTCAACCTACGGCACCGGACTCATGATCCGCCACGCTGCTGGCCAGAAAGGCGTCGAACGTATCTTGATCGGAATTGGCGGCAGTGCCACCAACGATGGCGGAGTGGGCATGGCCGATGCCCTCGGCGCCCTGCTCCTCGACAAGGATGAAGAACCACTTTCTCCGTTTCCCGGGGGACTTCAAGATCTCGCAATCATTGACCTCGATCAAATTCTTGACCTCCCTCCCATTGACGTCGCTTGCGATGTCGACAACCCCGTCTTGGGTGCCAACGGAGCTACCGCAGTCTTTGGCCCTCAAAAGGGAGCAACTCCGGCTGATCAGGCCGTTCTCGAGGACTTTCTCGCCCACCTGATCGACTTAACAGGAGCAAAAGACCTCGCCGTGAAACCCGGGGCGGGTGCCGCGGGCGGTCTTGGATTTGGCCTGATGCATTTTCTAAATGCCAAACTCCATCCCGGTTTCGATCTCGTCTCGGAAGCCCTCAATTTGGAAAGTCGTATCACCAATGCCGATGTTGTCATTACCGGTGAAGGATCGCTCGACGCACAATCTCTGTCGGGTAAGGGCCCAATTGGCGTTGCCCAGCTGGCCAACAAACTCGGGAAGCCTGTCATCGCCGTCGCCGGACACATCTCCGACGAAGTCCGAACAACATCCCTCTTTGAACAATGTTTCGCATTGACTGACTTTGACCTTCCCCTTGAGACCCTCATGTCCGATGCCGAAAATCTCATCACGCAAAAAGTTCGCTCTCTAAGTGACTTGCTCCTCTTGCTCGGAGAAGGTTAGCTCGTCGCAACATGAGTAAAGCAGTTCTCCTATTCTCCGGACAGGGTGCCCAGAAAGTCGGCATGGGAAAAGACCTCGTCGAAGCCTATCCCGCAGCCAAGACCCTCTTCGAAAAAGCAGACAATGTCCTCGACCGTTCGCTGACCTCAGTGATGTTTGAGGGTCCCGCCGAAGATCTCACCCGCACCGGCAATTGCCAACCCGCCCTCTTCCTCCACGGACTCGCCTTGCTCGAAATCCTCCGCGAAAAAATCCCCTCTCTCGAACCCGTTGCCGCCGCAGGCCTTTCCCTCGGTGAAATGACCGCTCATTGCGCTGCCGGAACTTTCACGTTTGAAGAAGGGCTCAAACTCGTTGCCCGCCGTGGCGAACTCATGGACCAAGCCTGCGAAGCCAATCCCGGCATCATGGCGGCCATGATTGGAGGCACCAACGAAGATGTCGCCCGCCTCGCCAAGGACTGTGACGTTGATGTTGCCAACCTCAACTGCCCCGGCCAAACCGTCCTCTCTGGAAAAGAAGAAGGGATCGACAGCGCCGTTTCCAAGGCCAAGGAATACGGCCTTCGCATGGGTAAGAAGCTTCAGGTCGCCGGAGCCTATCACTCCCGACTCATGGCCGGAGCCCAGGACAAGCTCGGCGAAGCTCTTGCCGCCACCGAATTCCACGATCCCACGATCCCTGTCGTTTCAAACTTCCTTGCCGAACCAGCCGAAGGAGCCAACGCCATCCGTGCTTCCCTCAAAGATCAAGTCACTGGTTCCGTCCGCTGGATCGAATCAATTCGTCTCCTCCGGGAGCAAGGCCACGACCTCTTTATCGAGCTTGGGCCTGGCAAGGTTCTCGCTGGATTCATGGCCCGAATCGATAAGGAAGCCCGCATTCTTTCCATCGAAGATGCCGAATCTTTGGAGGCTGCCGTTGCCGAACTTTCCTAGCGGGGAAAAAAGTGCGGGATTGGACAAATTAGTTCTTGTTCATTTCGGTGGGTCGCCATAGCGTCCCGCCGTCTTGACCAGCAACGCGGAGCGGTAGCTCAGTTGGTTAGAGCGCCGGCCTGTCACGCCGGAGGTCGCGGGTTCGAGTCCCGTCCGCTCCGCCACTTTTTATTAAGTGTGGTTTGCAATCTCACCACTTCTGGTTATCCGGGAGTTTTTTTGTGCCTAAAAACGAGGGCCCGTCATCTTCCCCCACCAATGCCCCAAAACTTCCCCTTTGCGCCTCCCTTCGATTGGGCCATTCTTCTCCCCATGCGATTCGCCTTCATCCCCTTATTCTTCACCCTCCTTCACGCACAAGACGCTGAAAAGAAAGACGACAATGCTGCGGAGAAAGTCAAAGCCTCCAAGCAAGACTCCGTCACCATTGCCGGCAAAAAGATCGACTACCGTGTCACCGCTTCCACCCTCGTCCTGAAAAGCGAAGACGACAAAGACCGTGCCTCCATCTTCCACGTTTCCTATGAACGCATTGGCCTTCAAGACCGCCACAAGCGCCCTGTCATGTTTGCCTTCAACGGCGGCCCCGGTTCCTCGGCAGTCTGGCTCCACATGGGAGCCCTCGGACCACGAATCGTCCCCACCACTCCTGACGGAACGCAAACCATTCCTCCACCCATCACCTTTCAGGAAAACCCCCATTCCATTCTCGATGTTGCTGACATCGTTTTTATTGATCCCGTCTCGACCGGCTTTTCCCGCGCCGAGGGAGAAACCAATGCCAACGAATTCCACGGCGTCTCAGGCGACATCAGCTCGGTGGGTGACTTTATCCGACGCTGGATTACCGAAAACGACCGTTGGGCCTCACCAAAATATCTTCTCGGTGAGAGCTACGGCGGAATCCGAGCAACCGGCCTGGCCGATCACCTACAAGACGAACATGGCATGACTCTCAATGGCGTCGTCCTCCTTTCCTCTCTCATTGACTTCCGCACGCTACGCTCAAACAAAGCCGACGATCTCAGCTACGCTGTTTTCCTTCCCGCTCTCACTGCCACTTCACACTTCCACAAAAAAATTTCCGGGGACCGTGATGCCCTCGTAAAAGAAGCCTATACCTTCGCCTTTGGCGCCTACTCCCAAGCTCTACTCAAGGGAGCGGACATTTCCACCGAAGAAAAAGAATCCATCGCCGCTCAACTTGAAAAGTTCACCAGCCTCCCTGCTTCCCTCTTCATTGAAAGCAACCTCCGCCTGTCCTCCACCCGCTATCGGAAGGAACTCCTGCGCGATGAGAGCAAGGTCCTCGGCCGCTTCGACGCCCGAATCGCCTGGCCCGCCACCAATTCCTCGGAAGACTACCCCAGCTACGATCCCTCGTATGCCGTTGCCTACGGAGCTTTTTCCACCGCCATCAACGACTACCTCAGCCGCGACCTTGGCTGGGAAGGACATCATCCCTACAAAATCCTCACCGGCGATGTCCGCCCCTGGAACTGGGGCACCAGTAACAGCGTGCTCAACATGACTCGCAACCTTGAGAATGCCATGCGTGAGAATCCCAACCTTAAGGTTCTCGTCATGTGCGGTTACACCGATCTCGCAACGCCCCCGGCCAACATGCAGTATAGCATCTCCCACCTTTTCGATATCCCCGACGAACGGCGCAAGGCCATTGAGTTCACTTGGTATGAAGCTGGTCACATGTTCTACCTGAACCAACCGGACCTTGAAAAAATGCGCAAGGACCTCGTCAAATTCATCAAGTAGATCTGATGATTTAAATGCCACCTTCCTGAAAATCTCGAAGGAAAAGTGGCAGTCCCACAAGGACTTGAACCTTGAATGACTGAATCAAAATCAGCTGTGTTACCAATTACACCATGGGACTGGCGCTTCGCTCGCGCTTTCACGCGTGCCGCGGAGGAATAAATTCACTCGCGCCCTCTTGCAAGCCAGAAATGGGAGGATTTCTTATTTTTCTACCTTTGGCTTGTTCCGGCTTCCTGCTGAATTCCCCAAGCTACGCGCCTGAATAGATCAGTTCCTCTCCCTCGTTCATGAGCAACTGAAGTCACCTCGACTCCTTCTCAGCGGCAGCCATCTTCAGCTTCTTCTCCACGGTCAACTCCCACCCTTCCTTTGTCTCCAAAACAATCACCCCAATGAATCCACGTTTCTTCATTCTCTCCAGTCCATAGAGCTCTCCCACTTGTTCCAACGAAACGAATTTCACCCCTTCAATCTCCGAAATCTTCCAGTCCACCCCAAAGCAGGACAGCATGGTCGTCACCATTAAAACACAAACAATTTTCATAATACCACACCAACCCACCACATCAATAAGTCAAGCCTCCTCAAATCCCCAAACCAGCCAAGCCCACCCTTGACCTCGCTGCCAAAACCCAAGATCTTCTCCCCGCCCATGGACTACGGAACCCTCATCGAAAAACGCACGGCACGCCTCGCCGAGATTGAAAAGCTCATGGAGGAGCCCGGGTTTTTCAACGACCAGACAAATTCCACCCAGTTCATGCGCGAGCATCGGAGCCTCAAAAAACTCCTCGCACTCTGGGACGAATACCAACAGGTCATCAACGACATCGAGGGGAACGAAGAACTCGCCAAAAGCGACGACGAGGAATTCGCCACCATGGCCAACGAAGAGCTCCCAGCCCTTCGAGAACGTTTTGAGATCTTGGCGCAGGAAGTCCAATACGCCCTCCTTCCCCGCGACGAAACCGAAGACCGCGACGCTCTTCTCGAAATCCGTGCGGGTGCCGGAGGCGACGAAGCCTCCCTTTTTGCCGGTGAAATCATGAATCTCTACCAACGCTACACCGAAAAGCGCGGCTGGAAGTGTGAGCACCTCGAAAGTTCCCCTTCAGACGTCGGCGGCTTTAAAGAAGTCATCCTCAAAATCTCCGGCGAAGAAGTTTTCCGCTCCCTCAAATATGAATCCGGCGTCCACCGTGTCCAGCGCGTCCCCGCCACGGAGACCCAGGGCCGTATTCACACCTCGACCGTCACGGTCGCGGTTCTCCCCGAAGCCGAGGAAGTTGATGTCCAGCTTAGGCCCGAAGACCTCCACATCCAGGCCACGCGCTCCGGCGGGCCCGGCGGACAGCACGTCAACACGACCGACTCCGCCGTCCAGGTCACCCACCTTCCCACCGGCATTCAGGTCAAATCACAGGACGGTCGATCCCAGACTCAAAATAAGGAAAAGGCCCTCCAAATCCTCCGCGCCAAGCTCTTCGAAGTTGCCCAACGCGAAGCGCAGGAAAGCTACTCCGCTCAGCGAAAATCCCTCATTGGCTCCGGCGACCGTTCCGAGAAGATCCGCACCTACAACTTCCCCCAGTCCCGCGTCACCGATCACCGCATCAACCACACCTCCCACAATATGGAGGGCATCATGAACGGCGACATCAATGAATTCACCGATCACCTTCAAAAAGCCGAGATGGAACAACGGCTCGCCGAGGAGGAACTGGGATAAATTCCTTATCCCCTTCTTATTCACACCCTCCTCACATGACGACCATCCTCGATGTTCTTGAGAAAGGAGCGACCTTTCTCGAACACAAAGGCATCGCGGATCCCCGGCTCAATATGGAGCTCATGGTCGCCCACGAGCTCGGATTGAAACGAATGGACCTCTATCTCCGCTTTGATCAACCCCTTGAAGAAGGTCAACTGTCTTCGCTCCGCGATAAGCTCAAGAAGCGAGGACAACATATTCCTCTCCAACATCTTAACGGAACAGTTCACTTCGGCCGCTACGAGTTCAAGTCCGACCATCGAGCCCTCATTCCCCGTCCCGAGACCGAGGAACTCGTCGAACTCATCGAGAAGGAGGCACTTCCAAAACCCGCTCGCATTCTTGATCTCGGCTGCGGCTCTGGCGTTCTGGGCCTCACCCTTGCGAAAAACCTGGGAACTGACTGCTCACACCTCGTGCTCGCAGATTTATCTACAGAGGCCCTCGCTCTGTGTGAAGAAAATGCCGCCGCTCTCGAAGTCGAAGCAACCTTCGTCAAAAGCGACCTCTTCTCATCCATCGAAGCACCCTTCGACCTTATCGTCGCAAATCTCCCCTACATTGCAGAAACCGAGCGATCGAAGGTCGAACCTGAAGTCCTTCACGACCCCGATATGGCTCTCTTCAGCGGGCCCGATGGCCTCGATCTCCTGCGGACCTTTTGCGCTCAGTGCTCCAGTTATCTGAATCCCGGCGGCCTCGTCGCTCTCGAGGTCGGCTACGACCAAGGCGAGATCATCAGCAAACTCCTGAAAGACGCTGGGTTAACCGATATCTCGGTCGGTAAGGATCTCAACGAAATCCCCCGCTTTCCACTTGCACGCAAGGCCTAAAAAGCCCACTGCCTCTCCCCACAACAACAACCGCCCATGGACAAACTTCTCGTGCACGGCGGCACCTCTCTTTCCGGTGCCATTAATATCTCCGGCTCCAAAAACGCCTCTCTCCCCATCCTCGCCGCCGCTCTCCTGACCGATCAACAGGTCATTATCGAGCGCGTCCCCGATGTCTCGGATACCAACTACATGCTCCAAATCCTCAGCGCCCTGGGCTGCGAGGTCGAGCGCTACAGCGGCACCGTGAAGATCACCGCTGCTAACATTCACCCGGAGGCCCCCTACGAAATCGTTCGTAAAATGCGGGCCTCCATCTGCGTCATGGGCCCACTTCTCGCTCGTCTCGGTCGCGCCAGTGTCTCGATTCCCGGCGGCTGTGTCATCGGCGACCGGCCCATCGATCTCCACCTCAAAGGCCTCCAGGCTATCGGTGCCCATATCGATACAGAGGGTGGCAATATTCTTATCGAGGCTAAAGGCGGCCTCAAGGGTCAAAAAGTCGACCTCCGCGGCAGACACGGGCCCACCGTCCTCGGCACTGACAACCTTATGATGGCGGCCGTCCTTACCCCGGGCACGACCATCATCGAATCCGCCGCCTGCGAACCCGAAGTCGTTGACCTCGCCCATTTCCTCAACTCCATGGGTGCTAAAATCGAAGGCGCCGGCACCAGCTGCATCACCATCGAAGGTGTCACCTCTCTTGGAGGCACCCACCACACCGTCATTCCCGACCGCATTGAAGCCGGCACTTTTATGGTCGCCGGAGCGATGGCCAGCGACAACGGCATTACCCTCAACCGCATTCGACAGGACCAACTCATCGGAGCCACCGAAAAACTCATCGAAGCCGGACATATCGTCCAATTCAATGACGCCGGAGACAGCGTCACTGTCAGCCCGGGCGAGACCCCCCAAGGCTGCTCCATCACCACCGCCCCACATCCCGGTTTTCCCACCGACATGCAGGCCCAATTCACCGCCATGTTTGCCACCACCTCCGGCATCTCGGTCATCGAAGACACCATCTTCCCCCAGCGCTTCATGCACTGCGCCGAACTCACCCGCATGGGTGCCGATATCAGCGTCGATAGTGGCTCTGCCGTCGTCCACGGCGTTGGGCAACTCAGCGCCGCTCCTGTCATGGCTTCCGACCTCCGGGCCTCCGCCGCCCTCGTCCTTGCCGGACTCAGAGCAAAAGGCACCACCGAGATCAATCGCCTCTACCATATTGACCGTGGATACGAAATGATCGACGAAAAGCTCCTCCAACTCGGAGCCAAAGTCCAACGCATGCGCGGAAGCGCCTAGCAAAAACAAGGAAGGCCGGCCTCTCCGACCGTCCAACTCCCTTGTTCCCGCATTCGCCACTATCGTAGCTCTATCCGCCCTTTGTGCTGACTTACCACATCGATGGCATCTCCACCACGCACGGTTTCGAGCGCAAAAAGATACCATCCCCACTCAGAATCGTAGAAAAAAGTTCGCGTCTGAATCGTGCGCCGCCGACCCCCGTTTCCAATCAAGGGCGCGATAAAAGTCACGCAAATCCCGCCTTTCACCGTAGTGATCTCATCCTCCAGCTGTCGATCAACCACCTTCATCGGCCCCACCGTGACCTCTTTTTCACGAATCTGATTGGACTCCGCAATGAGCTTCGCTGCCAATTCCCTCTTCAATTGAGAATTCGCAGCATGAGCTTGGCTTGAAAAAACCAAAACGAATTCCAAAAGGGACAACATAAGACGGACTGAAGCTGTCATGATCATACTAAGACGGTCGATTTCGGAAGAAATTCACCCTTTTGCACAGAATACCCCTGTGTGAAGTTCCACTTGGCAACTCCCTCCACCCGACCTTAATCTCCCGCCCCCTCCGGGAGGCACAATTCCTGCTGTTTCCCCATACGACTTTCCGACCATGAAATTCTACGATCCACGTCATACTCCTGACACCTCCGGCACGCTTCACGAATGGAGCAACGAAACCGCAAACTGCGGAATGGGAGCGATCGCCAATTTGCGTGGAGAAAAATCATACGACATCATCGACTATGCCCTGACTTCGGTCTGCAACATGACCCACCGGGGCGCGGTCGACGCGGATATGAAAACCGGCGATGGCTCCGGTGTCCTTTGCCAGATTCCCCTTCCCCTTTTTGGAAAAGTCGCCGCCCGGTTCGGCTTCACCGGCGACCCTGCTGACCTTGGCGTCGGTGTCTTTTTTCTCCCTGAAGGAATTGCCGCTAATATCAGATCTTTTACCGAGTCCGTTCTCACCCGCCGGAAGATCCCCTTCCTCGGATGGCGTGAAGTGCCCGTGAATCCGGACGAACTTGGCGACCTCGCTCGCCTCACCCAACCTGAGATCATCCACCTTCTCATCAGCCGCCCTGCTGATGTCGATGCCGATCACTTTGAGCGACTCCTCTTCCTGGTCCGCCGTGAAATCGAACGCGAGTTCAAGTCCGAGGCAGCCTTTTACATCCCCACCCTTTCCAGCCGTCTTATTAGCTATAAGGGACTCGCCATGCCCGCCACCCTCCGCGCCTTTTACCGCGATCTTCAAGACTCTGATTTCCAAACCGGCATCTCCCTCTACCACCAGCGGTTCTCGACCAACACCTTTCCGGCCTGGCCTCTCGGACAACCCTTCCGCATGATGTGTCACAACGGTGAAATCAACACCGTCCGGGGAAACCGCAATTGGATGGCCTCCCGAGAGGAATTCTTCGAATCAGAAATCTGGGGAGACGACATCGAGCTCCTCAAAAACCTCATGCTCGAAGGCGAGTCCGACTCATCTTCACTTGACCATGCCCTTGAGCTGCTCGTCCTCTCAGGCCGTCGTATCGAGCACGCCATGTGTATGCTCGTTCCCCCGGCTTTCCGCCATGACCAGGAAATCTCCGAAGAAGTCCGAGCCTTTTATAACTACATCCGCTCTTTCTCGGAACCATGGGATGGCCCTGCCGGTCTCTGCTTTACCGATGGCCGCAAGCTCTGCGCTGGTCTCGACCGAAATGGGCTCCGGCCTTCCCGCTTCACCCTCACCGAGGACGGGCTCCTTTACATCGGCTCGGAGTCAGGCGCGATCGTTCTTCCCGACTCCAAGATCACCCACCGCGGCCGACTTGGACCGGGACAAATGCTCTCGGCCGACACCCTCACCGGAGAGGTCCTCTTCGATCGAGAGATCAAGGAACAACTTGCCGCCCAGAAGCCCTACGCCAAGTGGGTCGACAAGAATCGAGTCGAACTCAAATCGTTCACATCTCACGCGGCTCTCGTTCCAACCCTCGACTTCGATCCGGTTGAACTCTCCCGCCAACAAGTCACCCATGGCGTGACCAAGGAGGACCTCGATATGGTCTTTCCTCCCATGATCAAGGGAGCCCAGGAAGCCGTCTTCTCGATGGGAGACGACATTCCGCTCGCTCCGCTCTCCCGCTACCCGCGTCTCCTCTTCACCTACTTTAAGCAGCTTTTCGCGCAGGTGACCAACCCACCCATCGACCCTATCCGTGAATGGGCAGTCATGACCCTCGGCGCCGGACTTGGACCTGAGCAAAACCTCCTCACCGAAACCCCTGAGCACGCCCGGATTCTGCAACTCGAATCAGCTCTCCTTTTCGAACAGGAATTGGAAACCATCATCAAGCGCAAGGAACACGGATTCTCAAGTCAGGTCATCGACACCACCTGGCTAATCTCCGAAGGGGGGGCTGGTCTTAAGTCATCCCTCGACCGCATCTGCGCTGAGGCCGAAGAAGCGGTGAACAACAAGATCGAGATTCTCATTCTCTCCGACCGCGCCACTTCCTCAGATCGCGTTCCCATCCCCTCTCTCCTCGCCACCGGATCGGTTCACCATCATCTCAACCGCTGCCGCAAGCGCCTTCGCACCTCCCTCGTCATCGACACCGGCGAAGCCCGTGACACTCATCAAATCGCCTGCCTCTTTGGTTTCGGTGCGACCGCAGTGTGCCCATACCTCGGCTATGCCACCGTGCGTCAGATTGTCGCAACCGATACCAAGAAGAAGCTTGGTGACGACATCACACCTGAGGTCGCCATGGCAAACTACCGCAAGGCTCTCGAAAAAGGCCTTCTCAAGATCATGTCCAAGATGGGCATCTCCGTCCTCAATTCTTACCAGGGCGCCCAAATCTTCGAAGCCCTCGGAGTTGGCAAGGAAGTGGTCAAATATGCCTTCATCGGCGTTCATTCTCGTATCGGAGGAGTTGGCTTCAGCGAGATTGCTGAAGAATCCCTCGTTCGTCACCGCGCAGCCTTCCAGAGCGACGTCATCAAAGGAAAAACCCTCGATCTCGGAGACCCCGGCTACAACCGCTACCGCAAATCGGGAGAAGCACATGCGATCACCACCGACGTCATCAAAAACTTCCACACCTTCGTCCGTGACGGAAAAAAAGAAGCCTACGATGACTATGTCAAAGTAACCCTCGAGAACGATCCCATCACGATCAAAGATATCCTCGATTTCAAGGTTCCCGCTTCTGGCGTGCCGCTTGACGAGGTTGAGCCTGCTGAAGAAATTGTGAAGCGCTTCACCACTGCCGCCATGTCCATGGGAGCCCTCTCACCTGAGGCCCACGAAACTCTCGCCATTGCCATGAACCGTATTGGTGGCAAGTCCGATTCCGGCGAAGGCGGCGAGGATCCACGCCGCTTCAAGCCATACCCAAATGGCGACTCTGCCCGCTCCTACATTAAACAGATCGCCAGCGGTCGCTTCGGAGTCTCGGCCCACTACCTCGTCAATGCAGACGAACTGGAAATCAAAATGGCCCAGGGTGCCAAGCCCGGTGAAGGCGGCCAACTCCCCGGGCACAAGGTCAACGCCCTCATCGCGCGTCTTCGGAACACCCAGCCCGGCGTGCAGCTCATCTCTCCTCCCCCGCACCACGACATCTACTCTATCGAGGACCTCGCCCAACTCATTCACGACCTCAAGGAAGTGAACCCGCGCGCCAAAGTCACCGTGAAACTGGTTGCCGAATCCGGAGTCGGAACTGTCGCCGCTGGATGCGCCAAGGCGAGCGCCGACAATGTCCTCATCTCCGGACACGATGGCGGAACCGCCGCTTCTCCGCTCTCGAGCACGAAACATGCCGGGCTTCCCTGGGAACTCGGAATCTCCGAGGCCCATCAGGTCCTCATGATGAACAAGCTCCGCAACAACATCACCCTGCGCACCGATGGCGGACTCCGCACGGGACGTGATGTCATCATCGCAGCCATTCTGGGCGCCGAGCAAATGAACTTTGGAACCATCGCCATGATCGCAATGGGCTGCGTCTACGTCCGTAAATGCCACCTCAACAACTGTCCAGTTGGAGTCGCCACCACCAACCCGAAGTGGCGCGCCAAGTTCAAGGGCACTCCCGATCACGTCGTGAACTTCATGATGGGAGTCGCCGGGGAAGCGCGCGAAATCATGGCCTCTCTCGGAGTTCGTTCCATGAACGAACTGATCGGGCGTCCCCAGAAGTTCCTCGCACAACGCGAGGTCCCCGATCATCCCAAAGCCAATACGCTTGATCTCAGAAAGGTTCTGTCCGACAAGGCCGACGAAAAGGCTATCCGCATTTGCAACCAGGAGCGCAACGATGGCATTCATAAACCCGCTCTCGACCTCGACATTCTCAAAGATCTCGCGGCTCACACCGGCACCGCCGATGGCGAAAACCCGACAACCGGCCTCATGGATCGAGGCCCCTTCGTCAAGGAATACGAAGTCGTCAATACCGATCGTAATATTGGCACCCGAACTGCCGGGCGCGTTGCCGAGGTTTACGAAAACCATGGCCTACTTGCCAAATCGATCGACCTCACCTTCCGCGGCTCGGCCGGTCAATCCTTCGGAACCTTCCTTTGTGGTGGCATCAAGCTCACCCTCATCGGAGAAGGAAACGACTATGTCGGCAAAGGCATGAGCAATGGAGAAATTATCGTGCGCCCATCAAACGAAACGAACCCCGATTACATCGCCGCCAAGAACTCCATCGTCGGCAACACCTGCCTCTACGGAGCCACCGGCGGCAGGCTCTTCGTCAACGGTCGCGCTGGCGAACGCTTCTGTGTGCGTAACTCCGGTTCCACCTCGGTCTGTGAAGGCGTCGGCGATCATGGTTGCGAATACATGACCAACGGCCTCACTGTCATCCTTGGCCTCACCGGGAAGAACTTCGGGGCAGGGATGTCAGGCGGCACCGCCTACATCTATGATATCGACGGCAAGTTCCAGAGCCGAATCAACCCCGAGATGGTCGTCGCCCGCCCCGTAAAGCGCGAACAGGACCTCGCCGAGGTGAAGGCACTCATCGAACAGCATGCCGAGAAGACCGACTCACCAGGAGCCAAAGAACTTCTCGCTGACTGGGACAATACTCTGAACAAACTCATTCGCGTCATCGCGAAAGAGAAATACGACCTCGAGCAGGCCGAACAGCAGCACGAGGACGCTGATGGCGTAATGGCCTAAGCCTCGAAAACAGGCCATGGAAAACCCTCTTAAGGGGTTTCCATGGCTGTCTTTCTGATTAGAGTGACGCCATGTTGACTGCCGCCGATTTAGACGCCGCCATCCGAGATGTCCCGGATTTCCCCAAGCCGGGAATTCTTTTCAAGGACATCACCCCCATCCTCGGAGATCCGAGCCTTTTCAAAGCTTCCCTTGAGCTCCTCGCTGAAACGGCAGAAGGTGAAAAAATCGATAAAGTCGTCGGGATCGATGCCCGTGGCTTCATCTTTGCAGCGGGCGTGGCACAGATTCTTGGCGCGGGCTTCGTCCCTGTGCGTAAGAAGGGCAAACTCCCTTGGACCACCCATCAAATGGCCTACAGCCTCGAATACGGGGAAGACGTTGTCGAAATTCATGCTGATGCGGTGAAGCCCGGTGAAAAGATTCTCCTCGTTGATGATCTCCTCGCGACCGGTGGCACAGCCGATGCTGCCATCAAACTCCTCAAAGCACTCGATGCCGATATCGTGGGTGTTTCTTTTTTGATCGAACTCGCCGACCTCAAGGGCCGCGATGTTCTTGCCCATCCTAACATTCATTCCATCCTCAGCTACTAGCTCATGACCTTCGAAAAATATTCCGATACCCTTCTCCGCAGCCCTGATCTGGGATTCAGTCTCGATCTTTCTCGCATGGATATCACGGATGATTTCACGAAAAAGATGCAGCCCCAAATTGAGAAAGCTTTTGCTGATCTCAAGGAATTGGAAGCCGGAGAAATCGCAAATCCCGACGAAGGCCGCATGGTCGGCCATTACTGGCTGCGCAATCCCGACCTCGCTCCCAGCGACGAGATACGGCAACAAATCACCGAACCCATTGCAGCGATTAAAGAGTTCGCCTCGATGATTCCAACCGGCGAAATTGCTCCCCCATCCGGCGGCGTCTTTAAAAACATTCTGATCATCGGAATCGGTGGCTCTGCTTTGGGGCCTCAACTCATCAATGATGCTCTTGGTCAGCTTGATGAAATCCAACCCTACTTCTTCGACAACACTGACCCAGACGGGATGGATCGCGATCTCGCCGCCATCGGCAGGGATCTCGACAAGACCCTTGCCGTGGTCATTTCAAAGTCCGGCGGAACGTCCGAGACCCGAAATGGCATGTTCGAAGCAAAGCACGCCTATGAAGAGGCGGGACTCGATTTCGCAAAGCACGCCATCGCAGTCACCGGCGAAGGTTCCAAGCTCGATAATTTCGCACGGGAAGAAGGCTTCGTTACCACCTTCCCGATGGAAGACTGGGTGGGTGGTCGCACCTCGATTCTATCCACCGTCGGGATTGTTCCAATGGCCATTCAAGACATCGACTTTGAAGGGATGCTCGCCGGAGCCAAGGAAATGGACGAGATGACCCGATCCACCAACGTCACAAACAACCCCGCGATGCGCCTCGCCCTCGCCTGGCACCACGAAGGGAACGGGAAAGGCGACCGCGATATGGTCGTGCTTCCCTACAAAGATTCTCTGGTTCTCTTCTCCAAGTATCTTCAACAACTCATCATGGAGTCGCTCGGGAAGGCGGAAGACCTTGATGGCAATTCCGTCAACCAGGGTATCGCCGTCTACGGAAACAAGGGCTCAACCGACCAGCATGCTTACGTTCAGCAATTGCGTGACGGATTACACAACTTCTTCGCCACCTTCATTGAGGTTCGCAGAGGCCGTGATGGCGATTCAATCACGGTGGAAGGTGAAAACACCTCCGCAGATTATCTTCAGGGCTTCCTCCGTGGAACCCGTCGTGCCTTGTATGAAAATGGCCGCCGCTCGGTGCTCATTTCCATTGAAGAAGTCACTCCACGATCGCTGGGTCATCTTATCGCCCTTTTTGAGCGAACCGTCACTTTTTATGCCTCTCTCGTGAACATCAACGCCTATCACCAACCGGGCGTGGAAGCGGGCAAGGCTGCCGCCACCGAGTTTCTCGATATGCTCAACGAAGTTCGAGGTCATCTCACTGCAGATCACAAGAGCGCCGTCGATGTCGCCACCGCAATTAGCGGCGACCCCGAAGACGTCTTCCACGCTCTGGTGCATCTCGCAGCGAACGGTGAAGCCACCCATTCACGGGGAGAAAACCCAATGGACGACCGATTTTCCCTCTAGCCCAAAAGAAGGTCGTGGCGTTCTAAACGCCGAAGAAATTCATGGACGCATTCGGGGCCGTAGAGCTTCCGAAAACTCCACTCGTTTTTTTCGCGCTCAACTTGATCGACGAGATCAACATCAATGAGACGACGTCCCACCTCAAACATGATTTCGTAGAGGGGGCGATCATTCTCAAATGATCTCAGCGTAGTGGACCAAGTCATACCTCGCTCGGGTTTCCCAAAATACCGAATCATGAATTTACTCCAACAGCTCATCGCTTAAGACAACCGGGCTGGAAAAACCGCTCCATTCCCCAAACTCCTCCAGAGCCTCGACAGATCAAGTCAACTTCAGCAACTGTCCGCGCCCGGTGAAACACTGCACGATAGTTCAGCGATTCCATGCGCAGGCACCACTGCCGAAAAGAGGCTCAGGCCCCGCAGGCTATTTTTCGGCATTCTCGATGGTCAGATTCCGAAAAAGGCCTTCAGCACTTCTCAAGCCGCACATTCATTCACGTGAATAACCTCTCTCATTTTCGCGATCTAATTTCAAAGTCGGGAGTCTTTAAAAAGACAAAATTCCTGCAGTAATTTATAAAAAACTAGGATACTTACGAATGATGACTTGGAAGGCTCTCTTTTTTACCCTGAGTGTCATTCATGGTGCAACAGCATCCGAGATAGGTGTTTTAGAGCGTTATACGACCCTGCGAACCATTGCCGGCCTCGGAAATCAAGAGGACGGGAATTTCTGGCAAGCCCGCTTCGAAGGAAGTAATCCCCGCTTGGTTGAACTCTCAAATCCCCACGACTGTGGAACGGACGCCTACGGAAGAGTCTATATCGTCGACAAGGAATCCCATAGCGTGCTGCGTGTCAGCGCCGATGGTGCGGAAATCATCACAGTCGCGGGAACTCACTCCTCCGGGAATGCTCCGGACACTTCAGTTTCCGCCACTTCAGGCCCACTTTCCAATCCAAACGGACTCCATGTTTTTGCAGACGGACGTTTTCTCATCCTCGATACCGACAATCGAAAGGTCCGCAGCGTTGATCAAGACGGGATGATGACAACCCTTTTCACCTACCCCGCCGGTTTTGGAACCGGGCGTGGATTGATTACCTCACCATTGGGAGACGAGGTTTATTTTTGTGGCGAGTTTATTTCCGCAAGCCAACAAAACGTGAAGCGATGGTCGGCAGAAGATGGTTTCACCACGGTGGCAGGAATCAACCCCGGAACCAGAGGTTTGGGCAACCTCGACCTTGGCCCACAGGGGGCTCTCTTTGTGACCAGTGCCGGAGATCATCGGGTTTTCAAGATTCCATCCGGCGGTTCCCCTATCGTTGTGGCCGGAAATGGCTCCACCGATGGAAATCTGATCAGTGGAGCTTTGGCCACCTCCGTTTCACTCGATCGCGTCCGGGGAATAGCAGTTCTTCATGATGGTTCCTTTTTCGTCGCAACCCAGAAAGGAGGGGATGTTTGGTGGGTCGATAACGGCCCGGCCAACGACGGCGTTGGGCGAAGAATCCATCTCTTCGTAAACGGGTCCCGTAGCGGCAACATCAAATCAGGCGATGACCAGCTCCGCACGGGAGGAGCGGACCGGATTTCAGAGCCTCGCGCCATCAACTTGGCCAGCAATGGAGATCTTTTAATCGCCTGCAATGACACCGGTGTGATCAGGGCTGTTCGAAATGTCTGCAAGCCGACGGCCCCGGTTCTCAAGCTAAATCACCCGGTCCTTACCTGGCAGTCGAACTGGCGGGATCGCTACACCATGGAAGTCTCGGACAACCTACAAGAAGGTTCATGGTCTCCTCTGTCCAGCATCACATCCCCCTCCAACGGATTTCATTCGCATGTGCTTTCAGAGCCCGCGCCCAGCTTTATTCGCTTCTCTGTTCCTCATCTGGCAGGAGGCCAGTAACTTCCGCTCATTCCAAGGTTTTTCTGACTCCCCATTCCGCACATGATTAGACGATGTCTAATCCCTACCTGCGAACCCCGAAAAAGGTTACGCCTCGTTCACCGGCCCCGAACCAAGCGAAGGACGTATGGAGTGTCTCGCACGCGCCAAAGAATGGATTCGTGTCATACCGCTGGACGCGGGGCTCTCGATGATTTGCTACACCGTCGTTACCGCCCTCTTTCACCTCCTTGGAGCCGCCCTTTTACATCGTCAGGGACTCGTTCCCGGAAAGCACCCAACTCGTGCCCGTCCTCTCAAGAATGCACACCAAAACTCTCGGAGGGTGGGCGAAAAACGCTTTCCTCATCGGGGCATTAGTCGTTCTTTTGTCGACTCTTCTCGCCGTGCTGGCTCCATGGACGAGTCTGTTCTCCGACGCGTTTGGCCGCTTGGGTTGGATTAATTTTGAGGATCCCGATCACAGGAAGAAATCGATCGTTCTTCTCTCTGTTGCTTTCCCGGTGATCTCGATCCTGCTCTCTACTTCATCATCAGAAAGCCTGGCTTCATGGTCATTATCGGAGGTTCTCTTACGATGTTGATCCTTTTCATCATAGTCTTTGCCGCCTTCGTCATGAGATATCGCTGGCTTCCCGAGGAACTCGGGACCGTCCGGAAGTTCGACGCCGTGCTCTGGCTCAGCTCCATCTCCATCTCCATCTCCATCGCCGTAGCTGGTGTTTTCCGCGCGATCAGATTTTGCTCTCAACTAAACCGGCACTGCCAACTCCTGCACGATGTCTGCAACGACCGACTGACCAGTCCGCCCCGCATAGTGGGCATCGGCCTCAAGGACAAGCCGGTGGCCAATCACACCTGAAGCAAGACTCTGAATGGTTTCCGGCAAAACGAAATCACGTCCCTCAAACAAACTAAGAGCCTGGGAAATCCGGAGAAGGTTTAATGAAGCCCGTGGGCTGGCAGCCAGCTTGACCCCCGCCCTTCCGCGCGTTGCCGCAACAAGACGAACAAGATATTCTTGGAGTGCCGGGGTAATCCCAACCCGAGTGACGGCTTCCCGAACCCGGAGTAAATCATCACGACTCACAACTTGTTCTACCCGGGTAAGCGGATGTGCTTTTTCCTGGGAATTTAGGATCTCTATTTCTTGATCCACCGAGACATAGCCTAGCGAGCACTGAAAGGCAAAGCGATCCATCTGAGCCTCGGGCAGAGGATATGTCCCCCGAAGCTCAACCGGGTTCTGGGTTGCAATCACAAAGAACAACTCTCCTAGGTCATAACGGGTCCCCTCCACCGTAACCTGCTTCTCAGCCATCGCCTCAAGAAGCGCACTTTGGGTGCGGGGCGAAGCTCGATTCACTTCATCTGCAAGCAAGATATCGGTGAAGATCGGCCCCTTATGAAACGCAAACGAGGAAGTTCGAGAATCCAACACACTCACCCCGAGAATATCCGAAGGCAGAAGATCAGGTGTGAATTGAATTCGTTGAAATCCGCCTCCGCCAACCGAGGCCGCAATGGCCTTGGCGAGCGTGGTTTTCCCGGTGCCCGGCACGTCCTCCAAAAGCACGTGTCCGCCGGCAACCATGGTCGCAAGCACTCGCCGCACCGATTCTTGCTGTCCCAGCATGACCGCCTGCACCGAGGCTTCCAGTCGGGAGACAATCTCCGAAATCTCCATTACTACTCGCTCGCCGATTTTTGCTGTTCCCACTTTTCCCGGACAGGACGGGATACCTCCTGATGCCATTTTCGAAGTTTCTCGATCGCAGCAACATCCTCGGCCTTCATATCCTTCTTAAGTTCGTCCATTCTGGCGGCATTACGAATTCTTACCCCTTTGTTTGTTTCGAGCGGGAGTTCCACATCTACAAGGACACGATGTCTATCCTTGGTCGGAGTGACAATTATGAGGGGGCAGGACATTTCGACACCACCACCACCACCATCATCGACCATCATTGAAACACCGTGAAAGCGAGCCACCACTTTGTTGCCTATGAATTCGTCGGGAACCTTCGCATTAATCGCTCCCGTTATGACAAAGCCCACTTCTTGAAGAAACTTTCCAGGATTTTCGGGAAGCTTTTGGACAGCGGACTTCTTGAGAAGTTCCAGCATTCCCCCTTTACCCGCAATGCTCCGCCACTCCTTGACAAGAGCGATAGCAACTTCCTCGGAGGCCGCCTTCCCAGCCTGATCGTCTATCCCAACCACTCTTAAAACGTCTTCGAGATACTCTTCCTCCATCGTCTCCCTGTCCTTTGCAAATTGCTGGGCAAACTTTTGCTGAATCTCCATCAAGGCAGGAGCAATCGAGTTTGACATCGGAGCTATGGCACCCGGCAAAATCATCCAACCCTCTTCTTCTTTGGCCATCCAAACGGTTTGATAAGAAGGCTTCCAACTTTCCGCGCTGTTGCCCAAGGTCAAAACACCCAATGCCAGATTTTCGTTCTTGTAGAGTTTTGCCACCTTAGCCCTCAGGGTCTTATGCCTCTTCAGAGTTCCACCCCACCACTTCACCGCTTCCCCGTAGCGTCCCATCCTGCGATCATCGATTTCGCCATTGCCTCCGTTGGCAGCCAGGGGTTTAAAACCATGGTCTTCTTCGTCATCGGCTTCAATCTCGTCCTCTAGCTTTTCAGCCTCCCGGTAATGACGCTGGAGAAAAGACCCCAAGCCTTCCTGCCCCAGGTCCTCGATCACTGAAGCGAGCAGAGACTCTGGATCAGACGATCGTAGCTTCTCGTTCTCTTCTTCAAAACGGTAACCCATCTGCCGTGCACCTTTCCGATCCTCCCAGTCAAATCCCCGGTTCCGGGCGGTCCGAAAAACGAGGTCATCCTCGTCAGCATATTCAAAAAAGGCCGGAAGTTGAATGCGCCACCCCGCCTTTGTCATCGTCATATTAAAGCGGACCGGATAGGGCTTTTCATTCCTCGACGCGATTTTAAAATCGGACAAAAACGAGAGTAAATAATCCGTATTCTTAGGATCACCCTGACCTTCCACAATCACCTTCATCACTTTACGGGATGTCAACAGACGCCAGACCGAACGGGCATCTTCATTCTTCAGTCCTTTACGCGTGACCCGGACACATCGCTCCCAATCCCTTTCGGGGAGTTGGTCACGCTCTAAAAAACCCTGCCAAATCAACAAGGCGTCTGCATTCCCTTCTTCAGCACACTTGACGAAGTGATTGAGAACATCTTCGGGGTCTTTCATCTCAAGGACATCCGCAGACAACACTCCTTCCATTTCCTTTCTAAACCGTTCCAATTCCTCGGACTTAAGCTTATCAACCCCACCGATGCGCTCAAGAGCGAGCCAATCCTCCAGTGCCCGGACACGGGCTTTAATTCCAGCACCAAAGCCAAGCCCAGTGTTTTGAAAAGTTCCTTCAACGGGAGCAACCTTCCATTGGCCATCCCGTTGCACCATTCCGAGCGACAGAATCGCAACCGAATCCGGGCCGTTAGGCGACTTTGAGCCGATCAATACAGCAGCAAGATCTCCATCAATTTTTTCGCCGCCTGCGGAAAAAGCATAGTCTCCGGCTTTCGCCCACGAGGCCCTTAATTTCCAATCATCATCGATCAGCACCCGTTTTTCGGGTCCACAGAAAGGAGAGATTGCCAACTTCTCGAGCGCAGGAGCCCGATCATCGTTCTCCTTGAGTTCCCTCAAGAACTGCAATGCCACTCCGGTCGGCTCACCTCCGGTGGCCCCCAAAGTTCCGAGAACAAAAATAAAAATGATCCATCGCATCGCCATTAGTATCGCACTCAGAGCTCGGTCAGACAAGCCTCCGTCTTGGTTACGGGAAAAGCTTCCAGCAGACCAGCATCAGAAGAGATCCCACCACGAGGCCGAGCGTAAGACCGTAAAGCGACCACTCGACCTGAAATGGCTGTAGCTCCGGCCCGATAAATGAGAGCGCGGGAACAGCATTTTCTGACACCAGGGATGGTCGGACAGATTTTTTCCAATAGTTAGTATACTGAACCTGGTCGCTTTGGCGCTCCACCAAATTCCGTTGCGCCAGGTCCCACTCAACCATCGCATCATGAACTTTGGGGAGCAATGTGTAGATTTCATCAATCTTCATCCCGGGCTGGGGATCGATCGGGATATTGTTCTCCGCTAAAGCTGACTTAATTTTGGCGCGTGCATCCACCTCTTCATCAACAAATGGTTGAAGCTCAAGCTCAAGTTTCTTCGCCATCTCAACTTTTTTCCTTTTATCAATCACCTTGATTCGCGGAATGACCCCCTTGGCAACCGCATTCGCCAACTGAGCCGCTTCGGCTGGATCGTGACGAATGACGATCACATAAAGATCATCCTTCCCTCGGTCCAATTCTAGCTCCAGCGACGTCCTCAACTCAGTCAAAGCATCCGCGGTTCCTATCCCCCACTTTTGGGCAAGATCGAATTCTGTCACTATCGGAGTCAGCGCAACCTCAGATTCGATCTCACGCATCACCTCGGCTTCGTTAGAATCAGCCAAGCGGCTAGTCGATACCAGAGCCGCTTTGCCCGGCACCACAAAGGGATTCCTCACATGAAATGACAGAGTGGCCACCGAACGGAAATCCTTCGGAGCGTCCTCCCATCGCTTTTTGCCATGCAAAAACCCACCAACAACCGCACCGATGGTTAAAAGGACCAACAGCCAAGACCACCACCAAAAACCTCTCCTTCCGCGACGTCGTTTCATAATGTCAATTAGAGCAGTTGCACAAAATCAGTCACCCGAAAAAACGATTCACTTGAGAGTTTGATGAAAAGTATCCTTCGCTCCAAGGCTCTGGACGAATCCAGCCATGAGATCAGTCGTCTCCTCGATATCCGAATAGTCAGCCATTTCGACGACTGAGTGCATGCAGCGAAGCGGCAAAGAAACCAAAGCGCTCGGCACCCCTTCACGGGAGATATAAATCCCATCTGTGTCGGTTCCTGTGAAACGACCAGAGGCTTCATGTTGAATCCTGATCTTCTTCTTTTTTGCCACATCAAGAAGGCGATCAACCACCAAAGGATGACTGGCAGATCCGTGGGTCACCGATGGTCCCCCGCCCAGATCCACCCGACCATACATCGGAGCACTTAAGCCCGGGGTATCGGTTGCATGAGTCACATCGGTACAAATACAAACGTCGGGTTGAAGGCGATGAGTTGCCATCATGGCACCATAGCCGCCAATCTCCTCTTGAACGGCATTCAGGCAGATCACGGAAAATGCCGGCTTGGTTTTGGCGGAAGCGAGTTTCTTCATCACCTGGGCAATCATGAAGCCTCCAATCCGGTTATCAACGGCCCGGCTAACAAGCCGATCCCTACCAAGATCCATGGGACCATCGGCATACACCGCAGGATGACCGACCCGGAGGCCCAGCTTTTCAATCTCTTTCGGCGAAGACGCCCCGACATCGACCCATAGTTCGTGAATCTTGGGGGCTTTTTCATTTGCCAAGACGTCCCGGCGAAGATGAATTGCGGTATTTCCGATGATTCCCTGAACGACTCCCTTATCTCCCAATATCTGAAGCCTCCGGCCCCGGCCCGTGGCGGAATCACTCCCGCCCACCCGGTCCAAATACAAAAAGCCCTCCTTGGTAATATACTTGATCATGTAGCCGATCTCATCGGCATGGGCCTCGAGCATCACAACTTTCTTGGAGCGACCCTTTAGGGTGGCCCAAGTCGAGCCATAAGCATCACACTCCACTGAATCGGCAAACCGTCCAACATACTTCGACCAGACTCTTTGCCCGGGCATCTCGAACCCAGTGGGACTCGGTGTCTTAAGAAGATCAAACAAGAAGGACTTTTCGGCTTTCGTCATAACCAAATTCTGCCGTGCGGTTGAGAAGACGGAAAGCGTCAACTTCACTAACCAATTCAAATATCGCGGAGAGATTTCTGATCAGTCTTACCTTTCTTGTTCATCAGAGAGTGAAGCGAGTGCAACGCCCACTTCCCTCGACCAGCGCAACCAGCTGTTCGGGATTCCTTCCGTTGGCGACAAGAACTTCCACCCCGGATTCAGTGGCATATTTCACCGCCCGAAGTTTGGATGCCATCCCACCGATGGAGAACTTGCCGCTCTCCTCCCGAATCAGACTTGAGATTTCAGAGAGGTCGGACACGTGTTCGATCAAAGAGTCCTGATGATCTAACAAACCATCAACACTTGTCAAAAGGATGAGAGTTTTCGCACCGAGCAGCTCAGCAACTCTCGCAGAAAGCATGTCGTTATCACCGACTCTGAGTTCTTCGATCGCCACCGAGTCGTTCTCGTTCACGATGGGAATAATGTCGCCCTCCTTTAGCAACCTTTTCATCGTCGCAGACACTCGTTCCCGGTTCTCCTGTAAATCGGAGCCCGTGAGGAGAAGCTGGGCCACATCGAAGTCAAACTGCTCAAAAAGCGTCTGATACCGCTGCATTAAACGCGCCTGACCAATTGCCGCCGCCGCCTGGCGGGTTTCAACATCGTCAGGATAGGATTTGAGATCCAAAGCACTCACCCCAGCTCCCACCGCCCCCGATGATACCATGACACACGAAAACCCTCGGGCTTTTAATTCCGCAACTGCGGTTACCAGTCGAACGAGCGACGCGCCATCAAGCGTGCCATTCCCACGCGTGAGAACACCGGTTCCAATTTTGATGACAATAGGCATTTTCATAAATCACATCCGCTCTGGCACCGGGATGGCAAGTAAGCCAAGTCCGTCTTTGAGCACTCTCGAGGTGAGATCACATAAGATGAGACGACTCTCACGAATCTGGCCTTCCGACTTCAAGACCGGACAGGCTTCGAAAAAAGAATGAAACGCTCGCGCGAGTTCAAGAAGGTAGGTTGCAAGCAGATTTGGACGATAATCCTCAAGCACCTGATGGATTTGACCACTATAGCGCGTCAACATCCTCACCAAATGAATTTCCGCCTTTTCGGTCAGAACCAGATTTTTGGCATTCAAGTCGACCTCGCCATCCAGCTTTCGGAAGATGGAACGTGACCTCACATAGCTGTAGAGAAGATAAGGGGCGGTGTCACCTTCCAGAGCCACCATCTTTTCCAAATCAAAGACGTAGTCTGACATCCGATGATGCGAGAGCTCGGTGAACTTGATAGAACTTACGCCAATCAACTCGGCTAGAGCTTCTTTCTCCTCTACGGTATCAAGGTGGCTTTTCTCATCGACGATGATTTGAGCCGCTTTCACGGCATCATTAAGAACGTCTTCCAACTGGGGAAGATCTCCCGCCCGCGTTTTCAGAGGAGAACCATCCTTTCCCAGAATGGTGCCAAAGGCGACATGAACGAGTTTGATCCCGTCGTATCCCAAGCGGCTCGAGACTTCAATCAGCTGAGAAAAATGCCCGCTCTGTCTCACATCGACAACGTACCATGCCTGATCGGCCTGCCACTCGTTGACTCGAAATTCAACCGTTGCGATATCAGTGGTGGCATAATTAAACGCACCATCCTTTTTCCGGACCATCATGGGAAAGTCCTGCCACTCACCATCCCGGTTGACCTTGAATGGATCATTCTTGGCCTTCACGGTTTCACTTGAAAAAATGCACATAGCACCATCACTCTCTCGGGCATGTCCGTCACCAGTGAGTTTTTTGACCAATGGGGCGAGGTCTTCATTGTAGTCGCTCTCCCCAAGCCAATGGTCAAAGCGGACATCCAACCGCTCGTATATATTCTCCAGACCCTTCCTCGAAAGATCGACGCAACGAGTCCAGATTTCGATATTTTCTAGGTCACCCTTCTGGAGTTTCACCAATTCGGCCCGGCATTCCTCCTTAATCGCTTCATCTTCTTTCGCAGCATCCGAAGCCATACGATACAGCCTCAAAAGCTCTTGAAGCGGCTCTTCCTCGAGCTGCTTCCCATCGACTCCCTTCTTCCAGGCCCACGTCACCATCCCAAACTGGGTTCCCCAATCCCCAATATGGTTATCCTTAATCACCTTGTGCCCCACTTTAGTGGCTACCCGGGCAAGACACTCACCAATAATTGTCGAACGGATGTGCCCGATATGCATGGGCTTGGCGACATTGGGGGCGGAAAAATCCACCACGATCGTCTCTATCTTCTCCACTTGGGAAACCGCAAGATCTTCAGCAGACCATTGGCTGCGGGCCAGGGCAGCCCATGTTTCAGGCTTGAGCGTGAAATTCAAAAAACCTGGCCCTGCGATCGAAATCTCACAGAGATCATCCGCCGAAATCTTCTCCATAAGCTCCATTGCAAAATCTCGCGGGTTTTTCCCGGCAGGCTTTGCCAACATCATAGCGACATTACTTTGGAAATCACCAAAGCGTAAATCAGCCGCCTTCGTCACCTGAATCCGACTGGGATCAGGTAAAGTAACTTCAAGGGCTTCAAGCGCAGCGAGAACCTTCTCGCAGAGGATTTCAGGTATGTTCATGAACTAAATTTCAGGACGGAATGGCTGATAAAAAAAAATCGCAAACCTCCTGGGGGGAAGATGAGTTTTCAAGCTGATCGCGAAGTTCGGGCTGCCCGAAAACTTTTGCCAGCTCAGAGAGAATCTGCAGATGTTGTGCCGCCTTTTCCTCTGGAACCAACATGAGAAAGATTAAGTGTGAGGGAGCGTTGTCGGGAGAATCAAAGTCCACGCCTTCGGTCGACCTTCCAAAAACCACCAAGGTTTCCTTCAGCCCCTTCACGCGAGCGTGAGGAATTGCAACCCCCGAACCCAGACCCGTACCAACATGCGATTCCCGCTCCAAAACCGCGTTTCCGAAACAATAACAATCGCCCGATGGAACCTTCCCAATCTTGCAAAGATGCCCGATCATTTCGAGCACGACCTCTTCATGGTCCGTCTCGGCGAGTTCGAGAATGACACATTCGGGAGTCACCAGTTGTCGAAGATCAATCATAGGTGTTTTCCCGCCGGAAGATCCTTCGGGGCAACCGTGCTAATTGAGAGAGAAGAAAGAGACAAGGCCAAAACCAGTCCGCACGACAGGGCCATGATCAAAAAACGGCCTGTTGCACTGAAGCAACAGACCGTTGTTAAAATTAAGACAAAGGAGAATCTATTCCCCCTTCTTTCCTTCAGCCTTCTTTTTTTTGGGCTTGGGAAGCTCGACCCGAATCGGAGGAGTGACCGCCTCGATCTTCTTGGGGGGAGGCTCGACCTGAATCGGAGGAGTGACCGCCTCGATCTTCTTGGGAGGCTCGGGAGTCACGATCTCGAAAAGTTCAATATCGAAAACGAGCAGTCCCGCAGGACGTCCAGGCTGGTTCATGTAGGCCAACTCAACCGGGATCCACAAGCGGGTCTTTTCGCCCTCGACCATGAGCTGAAGGCCCTCCGTCCAGCCTTTGATCACGCCATTCAAAGGAAACTCGGCCATCTCGTCGCGCTGGATCGAGTTGTCAAAGAGCTTCCCGTCGGTGGTCCAACCTGCGTAGTGGACTTTCACCGCATCCGTGGCAACCGGCTTCCGAGTTCCGGTTCCCTTTTTGAGCACCTTGTAGGCCAATCCGGATGCGGTCTTGATCGCATCGGCGGGAGGTGCTGCGACATCAGCAGGGGCCTCGGGAGCCGTCGGCTCGGGCTTAAAGTCAACCAATTCCAGATCGAAGGTCAAAGCACCCCGTCCGGTTCCAGCAGGCTTGGTCAGGTTCTCGGGAATCCAAACACGACGGCTTTCGCCTTTCTTCATCGATTTGAAAATCTCCACCCAACCCTCGATTGGTGATTTTTCCAAAGTAAGCCCCATTGGCCCATCCATGGTCTTGTTGGAGGCAACGGCTGCTCCGTTGGCATCCCAGCCGCTGAAGTTAACTTTAAGCAAATCGCCATCACTTGGAGATTTATCCCCTACTCCGGCCTTCAGGACCTTAAAGGAGATTCCCGATTCTGTCTTGGGAGAACCTTCGGGAGCTGCTGCAACATCTTCAGGAGCACTTGGATCCTTCGGTGCTGGTGGTGGCTTGGGTATTGACCGAAACTCCACAAGCTCGGCATCAATAACGATGTCTCCCTCGGGAGCTCCCTGTGGAGGGGGGCTCCCAAAAGCAAGAGCCGCCGGGATCCAAAGACGGCGCTTTTCACCCTTTTTCATAAGCTGAAGCCCCTCAGCCCAACCCCTGATCGACAACTCGTTCAATTTGAACTGAGCGGGACGCGGCTGACCGCTAGAACTCGAAATAAGCTCGCCGTCAGCCTTCCATGCAGAAAACTGAACATCCACTAGATCCTCAGCGCCCGGAGTCGAGTCGCCTTCCCCTTCCTTGAGGATTTTATATTTGAGGCCGGACTCAGTCGACTTGGCATCAACCGGTGCGGTGAGATTCTTTGGTGCCTTGGGTGGCTCGGCAGCCTTGACGATGTCAAGAAGCTCAACATCGAAGGTCAAATTCCCTGCGACGCGACCTTCATCACCGTAGGCCAAAGCAGACGGAATCCAAAAGCGGCGCTTTTCGCCCACTACCATGAGTTGCACCCCTTCGGTCCATCCCTTGATCACTTGATTCAGTGCAAATTCAGCGGGCTGCCCCCGACGAAGGGAGCTATCAAACATCTCACCATCAGAAGCCTTCCAGCCAGTGTAGTGAACTTTCACCTTGTCCGTTGCGGTTGGATGCTCGGTTCCGGTTCCCTTTTTCAGCACGAGGGAAGCAAGACCGGACTTGGTCTTCTCTGCATCAGCAGGGGCAGCTCCAACATTATCAGGTGCTTTGAATGGATCGACCGTAGCCTCAACAGGTTTTGCGGGCTTTGCTGGCTCAGCGGGAGCAGCAGGTTCTTGCGCGAATACGCTCAAACCGAGAGCGCCACTAAGTAAGCCGGTAACGATCCGACGTTTTGGTTTAATCATGTCGGAGGGACGGTCATCTGCTGATCGTTCTCTGTCAACGCCACATCTCACAAGAATGCGCTGAAAAGCCAGCTCCAAAACTTGTCATCCAATAGCGGGAATCCTCCTCCGAATCCTTCAATCGCTCTTCCAGCGCAAAGAGAACACAAGGGCTGGAGCAGTTCCCTGAATCGTGGAGCACCTTGCGAGTCTCATTTAAGGTCCACCCCAATTGCTTCTCCAAAGCTTCAATGACATCGCGGCCGCCAGTATGGGCCAAAATTTGGTCGGGGTCATTGGATCGCCGCGTCCAAAGCCTCCCCACCGCCTTTGCCGCCAACGAAGGCACGGAGCGATGCAGCTTGTTTTCCAGTTTCCCTCCCGAATTGATGAAACGAATCTTCTCCCGCTCCTCTGGAACATGAACCGTGTCAAAGTTTCCAATCCGCCACTTCCCATCGCCTGGCTCATCCGACCAGACCGCAGCCGAGGATCCGTCACCAAACAAGCACATGCTGATAAGCACTCCGGGCTCCTCGTTCACAAACAAGGCTGCGGAACAAACCTCCACCGCCACGGTTGCCACTTTCTTCCCGGGATTCGCAGCCAGAAACCCTTCGGCCGCCCGTAACATCGGGATAGCCGCTCCACACCCCAGCCCCACAATGTCCTGTAAAAAAATATCATCCCGCATCCCCATCTGCTCCGCCACATGACTGGTCACTCCCGGACAGAGGTATCCGGTGCAGGTGCAAATGATAAGGGCATCGAGATCCTTCGGATCGACACCCGTTTTTTTCAATGCTGCCGAAGCCAACGCCGGAGCTTCTCGTTCGAAATACTCATTCAACTCCTGGGCTCCCGCATCAAACATCACGGCCGGCTCATCCGTACAAAAATGTCGTCTCTCAATTCCCGTATCTCCCATCAGAACTCGTTCCATAATCCCCTGTCCTCGGGAACTGAGTTTTTGAAAAGAAGACGTTGTTTTGGAAAAAGTGAAACACTCCGGCTGCGTGTAAGACGATGCGGGGAAGGCACTCGCCAGAGCTTCTAGGATCATGGCCTTAACACTTCCCTAGTTTGCCTTTTTGCCAATGAGTAATTTCAACTTTGAGGGACAGTTTCTTAGATCCTCAAGAATCACGTAGAGTGAAGGCACAAGAATCAGCGTGATTGCTGTCGCAAATAAGATTCCGAATCCAAGCGACACCGCCATCGGAATGAGAAATTTTGCCTGCATATCATCTTCCAACAACATGGGCATCAGCCCGACAAAGGTCGTCAGCGAAGTCAGCAGAATCGGTCGAAAACGTCGGGCTCCAGCGTTCCGGGCTGCCTCGACAATGCTCTTTCCATCGTCCCGATGCCGGTTGACGTAGTCTACCAAAACCAGACTGTCGTTCACCACCACACCCGCAAGCGCCACAATCCCGCACATTGACATGATGCTCATATTGAGCCCCATCAAGATGTGACCTCCAACCGCCCCGACCAAACCGAACGGAATGACACTCATCACGATGAGAGGCTGCACATAACTTTTCAAAGGAATCGCCATCAGGACATACATGACCAGCAGCGCCCCAATAAAACCGATCCCCATTTCCCTCACGCTATCGCGCTGATCGCTCTGCTCCCCTTCAAAGCGATATCGCACGCCGGGAAACTTTTCCCCAATTTCGTCAAGGACTTCCTCGGTATACTTCGTGACAATCTCATTCGCATTGAATCCACCTACCAGGTCCACATCCCCTTCCAGACTGATTGTACGAAAACGATCCACCCTAGTCACCGTCGCCGGGCCACGTCCGTATTCGGGCTCCACAACTTCCAACAATGGCACTTCATCCCCCCTGGGAGTCCTCAACTTCATGGTCTCAAAGTTCATCAATGACTCACGTTCGGATTCAGGATAACGGACCATCACCTTCACCTCGTCGCGCCCACGCTGAAGACGCTGCACTTCGTTTCCGTAAAAGGCGTCACGCACCTGCCCCATGACATTATCCAGAGTGAACCCAAGAGACTTCCCCCTACGAGTGAGGTCTCGCACAATCAATTCCTCCCTCCCCTTGCGATCTGAGTTAAAAACATCAACGACTCCTTTGTAGTCGCGGCGAAGTCGCTCGGTAGCCCAGGCCGCAGCCTCTTCCAATTGCTTGCTGTCACGACCGGTCAGATTGATGTCGATGGCATTACCGCCTGCCGCCGTTTCGGCTCTAAAGGTGAGTGAAACAACCCCGGGGATTTCCCCTACCATTTTCTGCCATTTGGCTTTGAGCTCTTCACTGGAGATATCGCGATTCTTTGCCGCAGCGAGTTCCAGAGTCACCTCTCCAAGATGAGTTCCACCCGAAGGGCCAATGGGCCCCAGTCCTGCCTGAAAAGGCTGCATCCCCGCGGTTGCGAGAGCATTCACAACAACAGAATCCCCATTCTTATCTTTGATTTCCGCACCCATTTCGAGCGCAGCCTTTTCCAACCGCCGAACCACTTTCTGAGTTTCAGCAAACGGCGCGCCGAGAGGCATTTCGAGTTTTGCGGAAAGAATTTCTCCTTCTACTTTCGGAAAAAACTGGAAAGGAATCCACCCCGTTGCAATCAAGCTGATTGAAACTGAAACCATGGCAAAAAAGCCCGCCCAAACGATGTATCTAAATCGCAAACACAGGGCGAGAAAAGGTGAGTAAACCGACTTCACGAAGCGTTCGAGCCCACCTGCGATTGCCCCCTGTAATCGGAAGATAGGATTCGAACTCCTTTCCGCCGAATGAGGCTTCAGAAGAGCCAGATGTGCAGGCAAAACGAACTTTGATTGCAGGAGCGAAAAGAGCAGAACCGGAATCACAACAAGTGGAATATTCGGCCAAATTTTTCCACTCACTCCACTCAGCCCGAGCATCGGGGTGAACGCGGTGATCGTGGTCAAAATACCGAAAATTACCACTACCCCAACTTCATGAGTCCCCTTCCAGCTCGCCTCGCGTGGATGCTCGCCACCTTGAATCCGAGTGTAAACATTTTCACCCACCACGATGGCATCATCCACCACAATTCCCAGAACAAGGATAAAGGCAAAAGCCGAAATCAAGTTCATGGAAATCCCAAGATCCGGCATCAGCCAAAGTCCCCCCGCGAAGGAAACCGGAATCCCCAAAGCCACCAGAAAAGCGAGACTTGGGCGTAGGAAGAGAGCAAGAACCAACAATACTAAAATTAACCCAATTCCGATATTACTTTTGAGAAGATCCAGACGCCCTTTCAAGATCACGCTGGCATCATTCCAAACATCAATTTTGACGCCTTCGGGACGCTCGACCGTCTCGACATATTCCTTTGCCAGACGTGCTATCGCGAGAGTATCCTGATCGGCAATCCGAAAGATGTGAAGGACCACCGCTTTGCGTCCATTGAACGTCGAAACAAGGTCCATATCTTCGAAACCATCAATCACTTCTGCAATCTGACTGAGCTTTAACTCGGAGCCATCCGGCAAGGATTTCACCACAATGTTCTGGAACTCTTCACCTCGATACTTTCGCCCAGCTGCCCGCACAACCACCTCTCCCGAACCAGTCTTGACCGAACCACTGGGAAGATCGAGCGAAGCACTCCGCACCGCTGCTGCGACTTGCTGCAAGGTGAGATTATATTTGCGAAGCGTGCTTTCAGGAACCTCGATGGAGATCTCATAAGGTCGAACTGAAGCGAGTTCGACTTTCTTAATCGTTTGTTGGCCTTTCAGGAACCGCTGAATGACTCGGCCCGGATCGTTGAAAAACGCTTGAACTTTTTCCTCCTTCGTCTTCGGTATTGGCGGTTCGTAGTTGAGCAATCCATCTCGGATTTTTTCGGCAAAGACACGAAGACTTGCCTCGTCGGTATCAGCAGTGATGGCAAGGCTGATGATTTGACGATTCACAATGACCTCTTCAAAAATCGGCTCCTCTGCCTTCTCCGCGAAATTATCAATGCCGTCGACCCTTGTTTGCACATCGCCCATGACATCACGGGTATCGAACCCTGTTTCAACCTCCACTGTAATTGCGCCGATGTTGCGAGACGCAGTGGAACGAACCCGCTTGATTCCATCGACATCGGAGATGGCCTCTTCAATGGGAATGACCACACCGCTGGTCACCTCCTCGGGAGTGGCATTGGGATAGGGAACACTGACAACCACCCCGTCGAAGGCAATCTCCGGGAAGACTTCCTTGCGAAGCTGAAACCAAGACGCGAAGCCAGCCAACAAAACCGCCAGCATAAGAAAATTTGCCGTAACATGATTGCAGCTAAACCATTTGATAAACTTTTCCATGGCTTATTCCCCGCTTCGCTCCCCCGGTTTAAGTTCTGCCAATTTCATCCCCTCGATCGGCAACTCGATCTTTGTCAAAATCACCTTCTCGCCATCCAAAACGCCTTGAGTCGCGTAGACAAAATCCTCACTGCCCCGCGCGATGACCAGCGTTCGAAATTCCAATTCGCCCTTATCATTCAAAATGCCAACCCTATCCCGACCACGAACCGCAGAGCGAGGAACGGCAACCACATTGGACAATGTCGAACCGGTCAACCGGGCTTTTAAAAACAACCCGGGTGTCGGCAATCGAAAACGTTCAGGAGCATCTTTATTGGGTAGAACCTTTGCCAAAAGATAGGCCGACACAGTAGCCTGATCAACCTCGCCCAAATCCCACATCACCTTTCCGACCCATTGATACGTCTCCGCTCCTACATCAGCAGAAAGATTGATCCCAGGATCCTTGGGAATCTGGGCATAATCATCAATTGAGAAAGGGAGGCGGACCATCAGGTTCTCGGCATCATAGATTGTTCCCAGCTGGCTACCTGGAGCCACGGTGGCCCCAAGATTAAGAACCACCGTTCGGACCCGACAATCAAAGGGAGCTCGAATTTCCGTCCGATCCAGATCCTCCACCGCCTTTTCAAGTGCCGCCTTCGCCGCAGCCAGCCGAGCCTTGGTGCTCTTCAAAAATGGAATCCGCAAAACCAAATCAGAGGCCTTCTTACCTCCGCCAATCTTCTTCCAATCACGTTCAGCTTGTTCACCCCGCGCTTTCTCCTGGAGAACCGCAAGCTCGGCATCAGCCAAAACCGATTTGGCCTGGGCAATCACCGCCTCATAGTCGAGTCGATCAATCTTTGCGATCACCTCCCCCTTCTTAAAGGTAGCCCCTAGCTCAAACTGAGGATGGATATCCACAATACGTCCTCCGACTTGGGCCGACAAGATAGTCTCGCGACGAGTCATGACAACTCCTTCGCTCTTCAGTGGGAACTCAAGATCTTGCTTTTTGACAATGGTCACCTCGACGACTGGAGTCGTGACAACCCGTTCCTTCTTGTCGGCTTCAGGTTTGTGTTCCTCCAAAAAAAATTTAACCCCGAAGGTCGCAGAAAAAATCACTACAATAGCGATGATGGAAGAGATTAAAGTTTTCATGGATTCTTATTTTCCGGGTCGATAGTCACCCCCAAGGGCGAGGTGGAGCGTGATTCGATTGTCGAGCCTCAACCGACGAAGGCTCACCAAACCAGTAGACAAGTTGATGCGATTTGTTTGTGCCGTGATGAGAGTCAGAGCATCGCCGGTACCGCCTGTGTAATCGGATTCCGCAGCTTCAGCGGCAGCAATTGATGACTTCAGGGCTTTGACCAACGCAACTTCCCTTGCGGCCAAAAACCGCTCGGCAATCAGAGCCTGTTCGACCTCGCCAAAGGCTTTCCTTACAGTGCTTTGCAACCTGGCAAGATTGGATCGATCGGCCGACTTAATTCTTTCAGACTCCGACCATATGGCACCGCCCGCCCAGATCGGTTGGGCCACCGAACCAGCGAGCGACCACACTCCGAAATTAGAGTTGAGAATTTTCCTAAGTGAATCAGTTGTAGTGCCACCCCGAGCAGTGATCGAAAAGCTCGGATAGAATGCTAATTTGGCCTGCTTCACAAGACTCCCCGAAGACGCAAAGCGTCGTTCCGCCTCAAGAATATCAGGACGACGTAAAAGCAACTCGGATGGCAAACCAGCTGGCGGCATGGGCGGGATCTTGGGTAGGGTTTCCGCACTTTGAATAGCCCCTTTGGGATATCTTCCCATCAGCACCTCCAACTGCCGAATCGCCTGCTCACGTTCTCCCATACGCTGAGCGAGGACAGCGTCATTGTTTGCAACTTCGCTTTCAGCCAATCTAAATTGAGCCGCCGAACCACCCTCATCTGTCAAAGCGTTGGCAAAACGATCTCTCACAATCTCAAGCGTTGCTTTCAAGAAGCCCCCCGACTCCCGCGATAGAGCAATTTGTTCATTTGATTCTACAAGTGCCAGCCATGCCCGCATGACTTGAGCCGCCAGTGAAGCCCGCGCCGCTCGAAGAGCATTCCCCTCGGCCTGAGCATCTGCAATGAGTGAAGCTTGTCCGGCACGATTGAACCCCCAAATATCGGGCTCCCAAGAAACAGACAAATCTCCTCCAAAGTTTTCAGAAATCGAGGAAGGCACACCGCCTTCTCCGAAGGGAAACCCCACAAAAATCTGCTTTTGCCGTCCCCCATCCAGTCCGGCTGACACTTGGGGGTTCATCGAGGCCGCTGCCGTTTTTGCAACAGATACCGCGCGAATCACTCTCTCCTCCGCGATCCTCATATCGGGATTCGAACGTAATGCTTCTCGGACCAGAGAGTCCGCCCGCGAACCTCCCACCCGACTCACCCAGCGGGTATCGATCCCAGCCTTTGCTTCGGGAGTTGAATGCCAACGTAGTGGTAGATCCGAAACAGCCTCGATGCGGGAGTCAGGAGCTTTAGCCACGCATCCGACAAGAATGACCGCGAGCACAGGAAGAAAAAATTTCATCTTTGAAAGCCTGCTTCGCAGAAATCGATGACACGGTTGAGGGTGGTAGCGAGGTCTTCGTCGCCAACCTTGCCGCCACTAATTTTCTTTACCAACTCGCCATGGGTAAGAGTGTTTGAGAGCACTCCGAAGGAAAAATGGATGCGCCAAAAAACATCTTCGGATGTGAGCCCGGGGCAGGCCGCCATGAACGCCGGAACAAATCGCCCGGCAACCTCGCGAAACTGACCCATCACCTCATTTGGGAATTCATAAGGTCGATCACCTACAACTCGCCCCATCAGTTTGACAAAAAGTTTTTCGCTCAATGGGCTGCTTTTGATTTGCGAAAGTAATGGCTCAAAAAATGCGGTGAGCAAATCACGAGCCGTCGCGCTTCTCCGGTCCTCCAATTCTTCGAGACGCCGAAGCCGCTCTTCATTGACTGGCGTCGCCATTCGAGCAACCACGGCATCCATCAACCCCTCACGCGAACCAAAGTGATACTTCACCGATGCGACGTTTGCTCCAGCCAGACCGGTAATTTCTCGAACAGAAACCACCTCAAACCCTTTCTCCGCAAACAAGGTCGAAGCCGCTTCGATCAAAGCGAGCTTTGTTCCGGTGATTTTCTGTGAAGTAACAACCATTGTTTTCAAACAATTGTTTAAACCTCGAATTCGATTTTTCAAACGAATGTTTGAACTTTTTTTCATTCTCACTCAAATCTCTGTTGTGATCGACTTCCTCTTATCGGACTGCCTTGCCGGAATGCAAGCGATGCCTGCCGAATCCGTCGATCTCGTTGTCACCTCACCGCCCTACAACATAGGGATCAATTATGGCGCCTACGATGACACCTCGGATCGCTCCACATTCATCACCTGGTGCCAGCAATGGGCCGCCGAAGTCCGTCGTGTCATGAAAGATGAAGCCTCCTTTTTCCTCAATGTCGGAGCCGCACCCGCCGACCCCCTTCTCCCCCACCAGATCATTCTCGCTCTCACCCAAAAAGGTCCGGAATTCGTGCTTCAGAACACCTTCCACTGGATCAAATCCATCTCGGTCGAAACAAAAAAGAGAGAAACCATCTCCGCCGGCCATTTTAAACCGATCCAGTCCAAACGCTTCGTGAACGACTGCCACGAATACCTTTTCCACCTCACCAAATCCGGAAATGTCCCGCTCCAACGACGCGCCGCCGGAGTCGAATACGCCGACAAATCAAACATCGCCCGCTGGGGCCACACCGGAGGCGAGGACAAACGCTGCCGAGGAAACAATTGGTTCATCCCATACGAGACCATCCAGTCACGCGACAAGGAACGCCCCCATCCCGCCACTTTTCCTGTTGCCCTTGTGGAGCAATGCATCCGCATTCATGGCATCAAGGAAACAAACCACCTCCTCGATCCCTTCTCCGGCATCGGCACCTCCGCCCTCGCTGCGCAAAGAATGAAAGTGCCCCGCTATACCGGTTTCGAAATCGACAAAAACTACCTCGCCACCGCCCGGGAACGACTCGCCATTGACGAGGAGGAAAGTTCCCAGCAACCTCTTTGAGCCGATGCCTGATCCGAGTCCAGAACCCGTCGCCGAATTCACCAAGGTCGAATCCATCTTTGTCCGTCATCGTAATTGCCTGATGGTCCGTGCCGATTTCACTCCGATCTACACTGACTACTACCTTCATCTCATGGATGTCGGAGAGCGTCATCCGGAAAACCGCGACACCATCCTCAAAGACCTTCTCGCGGTCCTCACCCTCCACCTCACCGCAAGGCCATGGGCGGAGACCATTGCCTGGACCGCCAACCTTCGTGCTCCCCGGGTTAATTTCTTTGCCACCGGATCGTCCGTTCACGAAAACATCGTCGGCAGACTCTTCACTGAAGATGTTCGCGAACCCGACCGCAACTTCCTCTACTCACAAACCACAATCCCGAACAAAGAAGCCCGCACCTCCACCATCGAGGTCAAGACAGCCGACCCCATTAAATGGATTCAGCACTTTTACGAACAATCCGAGCAACGCCCTGGCCGGGCCTTCCGCCTTCCAGATGACAACTACGTCCTCATCTCAGCCCAACCTGACTTCGACAAAGACTGGTTCGATAGCCTCACTCCCGAACTCGTAGGTGAAATTGTCGACACCGAAGAAACAAAAACGCTCGAAACCCGGAAATTCAAGTTCCATTGCGGTTGCTCCCTGGAAAGAATCCTCCCCACTCTCAGTGCCTGGAAGGACAAACCCGCCGAACTTTTCGGCGATGACGCAACCCTCTCCCTCCAATGCCCCCGTTGCGCCAAAAAATACCTAATCACGCGCGAGGACATTTAGGCCCCATTCCTATCGATAAAGCGTAATTCTATCGAAACTTCGCCAATCAGCCACTACCATAAGCCGATGTCGTTGAAAAATCCTTGACCAAAACGTTTTCGTCACGAAGAAACACCTCCCCGCAGGCCCGTCCTGCTGGACTATAATAGGTGAGCTGTGCTCTCAGGACCTCATTTCCCCACTTCCCATCATGGCAAAAAAGAAAACCTCCGCTAAGAAAGCAGCTAAAAAGGCCCCCGCCAAAAAGGCTACAAAGAAAGCTCCAGCCAAAAAAGCGGCGAAAAAGGCTGCAAAGAAAGCTCCAGCCAAAAAAACGGCAAAAAAGGCTGCAAAGAAAGTCACGAAGAAGGACTCGGTAAAAAAAGCAGCTCCAAAAAAGTCCGCTGCCAAAAAAGCACCTAAAAAAGAAGCGGCGCCAACTCCCGAAACTAAGTCTGGGAAAAAACCAAAGAACCGCATCGATACTCCTGAAATTCAGGAAAAGATCCGTGAGCTAATCAAACTTGCGAAAGAGCAGGAATACCTCACCTATGATGACATCCACGAGATTCTCCCGAACAATCTCGTCGAGGAACAGGACATCACCGCCATTCTGGAACGCCTCCGCCAGATGGAGTTCGACATCATCGACGCATCCGAGGTCGATCGTTACAAGGACAAGAAGAAGGGAGACCTCGATTCTGAAGAGGAGACTAAAGACCAGAAGCTCGATATCCTCGATGACCCCGTTCGCATGTATCTCAAGCAAATGGGTCAGGTTCCCCTCCTTACCCGTGAGCAGGAAGTGGAGATCTCCAAGCGCATTGAAGACGCTGAAATTGAAGTCCAAAAATACCTTCACCTCTTCGGCTTTACCACCATTGGCTACCTAGCCCTCGCTGACAAACTCATGCGAGGTAAGGAGCGTTTCGACCGCGTCATCCTGGACAAGAAGATCGAAAGCCGCGAGCGCTACATGAAAGCCCTTCCCAAGCTTTGCGATCAAGTCCGCGCCATCCACGAGGAAACCACCGGAATCATCAAAAAGCTCTCCGCCAAGGCACCCCGCGGAAAGAAGAAGCTCGAAACCACTCTCTCCAAAAACCTTCAGTCCATCGCGCGACTTTACAGCCGTTACTACTTCAAGCAAAAAGTCATTGAAGACTTCTGCGACGTCGTTGCCGAGTATCAGGAGAAGATCTGGAAATACTCCCGTAAAAAAGGAGCCGAGGCTGAGACCGCGATCAAGGAACTCACTCTCGAGTCCTGGCACAATGTGGAGCAGTTCGAAGCGACCAACCACGAACTCCGCCTCTGGATGAGCAAGGCTCTCAAGGCCAAGACCGAGATGGTTGAAGCCAACCTCCGCCTCGTCATCTCGATTGCCAAGAAATACACCAACCGTGGGCTCTCTTTCCTCGACCTCATTCAAGAAGGAAACATGGGCCTCATGAAGGCGGTCGAAAAATTCGAATACCGTCGCGGATACAAGTTCTCGACTTACGCCACTTGGTGGATTCGTCAGGCCATCACTCGCTCCATCGCCGATCAGGCCCGGACCATCCGAATTCCGGTTCACATGATCGAAACAATCAACAAGCTCATGCGCGTGCAAAAACAGCTTGTTCAGGAATACGGTCGCGAACCGACTCCCGATGAGATCGCAGAGGAAATCCACCTTCCCGTGGAACGGGTTCGTGCCGTCCTCAAAATGGCTCAGCAACCGATTTCACTTCAAGCCCCAGTCGGTGATTCGGACGATACCTCCTTCGGTGACTTCATCGAGGATAAGTCGGCCGAAAACCCCATGGAAGAAGCTGGCTTTGCCATGCTCAAGGACAAGATTATTGAAGTCCTCGACACCCTCACCGAGCGTGAGCGCGAAGTTCTCGAGCAGCGATTCGGTCTTAAAGACGGATATTCCCGCACCCTCGAGGAAGTCGGCCGGCAATTCCAGGTGACCCGCGAGCGGATTCGTCAGATCGAGGCGAAAGCGCTTCGCAAGATGCGCCACCCGACCCGAATCCGAAAGTTGGAAGGCTTCATCGAACTTCCCATGTAATTTCAAAGCCCGCTGATCGACAAATCCGCGGGTTTTTTGTAGAATCTAGTTACTCCACCATGCAGTCCAATCAATTCGAGCACGCTGTTGCCTCAATCCTCGAAAAAGAAAACCGCTTCCAACCGGGGGCTTACTTTCTAGCACGAGAAGCCCTCGACTTCACCGTCGATCGCCTTTCGCGTGAAACCAATGGCGAAAAGCGCCACGTCAGCGGGCGGGAGCTCCTGCAGGGATTCCGCGACTACGTGATCCAGGAATACGGCCCCATGGGCGCCACCCTCCTTGATGACTGGGGCATTACCAAATGCCGGCACGTTGGCGAGATCGTCTTCCTCTTCATTGAAAACGGCGTCTTTGGAAGACAAGACTCAGACTCGCTCAACGACTTCGAAGAGTTCTTCACCTTCGAGGAAGCTTTCACCACTCCTTTTCTCGTCCAAGCATAGCTTAAAAGGAACTCTAGTTCTTCCAGTATCGCAGCATCTCCGGCAACTTCGCCCCCGCTGCCTTGGAAGCATGAAAGCACTTCCCGTAATGGAGGTGGAAATCATACCCCGCATACTTCAGCTCCGCCGCCATCTGCTTGTTCGCCAGTGGCCAGTTTCCAAACTTGTTATCGAGGTCATTTTCACCCTCGAGTAACTACGTCCGTATCGGCTTCTTTTCAGTCTTGCGAACCATCGGCGGATAATTATGACCGCCACGAAGGTCGACGAAGGTCCCGGCACCGATTAGACTTCCCAAGTCCCCGCCCCCTTGCTCTCTTCCGTGGACAAATGACCCGCCAAAAAGCCATCGACCTTCTCGCCATGAGCCGGTTTGCCAACCTGCCTACCGTCTGGTCAAACGGACTTCTGGGGATTCTCGTAGGATGGTATCTTTTTCAGGACCAAGCCCACCTCTGTCCCATCTGCTTAAGCCTCATTGCTCTCGCCCTCTCCTGTCTCTACCTTGGCGGGTGCTTCTTCAACGACTGGTACGATCTCGATTTTGATCAGAAGACCCGGCCTGACCGGCCCATCCCCTCTGGTCGCTGGCCCCACCAAACCATCCTTCTCCTCTCCGTCGTCTTCATGGGCGGTGGTCTGCTCCTCAGCACCTTCGTTAGCCCTCCTGCCGGACTCTTCGCCGCCGGCATCATCATCTGCATCCTCGCCTACACCAAGTGGCACAAGATCCACCCCGCCAGCTTCTTCTTCATGGCAGGAGCCCGAGCTCTCATCTACCCGACCGCGGCCTTTTCCCTCCTCTCATGGGAACAATTCGTATCCATCGACGTCCAAAAACTCCCCCTCTTCGGCCTCCTTGCCCTTGGACTCGGCGCTTACATCCTCGGAATCTCCCTCACCGCCCGAGCCGAAACATCCAAGGATCCCGTCAGCGACTCTCAAAAAACTCTCCCGATTCTCTTCCTTTGCGCCCCCATCCTCTTTTTCTCCGGGCTGCTTCTGCTCACCCATGGTGGAATGGCCCTTCCGCCTCTCGTTCTCTTCATTGTAGTCCTTGCCTTGATCGTGCGACTCCTCCGTGCCAATCACGACGTGGGAGCCTTCGTTTCCCGCACTCTCGCCGCCATCCCATTGGTAGACTACCTTTTCGTCTTCGTCCTCGCCCCACATTTCATCTTCTGGATCATCTGCCCGCTCCTCGCCCTGGCTGCTCTTGGCCTTCAAAAAATTGCCCCCGCCACATAGAAAAAAGAGATGATCCTCGCCATCGAATCTTCCTGTGACGAAACCGCAGTTGCCCTCATCCGGAGAAACGGCAAAAAGCCCGAACTCCTCACTTCACTCATTTCATCGCAAATCGACATCCACCGCGAATACGGCGGAGTTGTTCCCGAGGTCGCGTGTCGTAATCACGCCCAGCGTATCCGGCCCCTCGTGCAACAAGCTGTCGACGACACCGGCCTCGCCTTGGATGACATCACCGCTTTCGCCGCCACCCGCGGCCCCGGCCTCGCCTCCTCCCTACTCGTCGGCCTCGCCTACGCCAAAGGACTCGCCGCCGCCGCCAACAAACCCTTCTTCGGAATCAACCACATGGAAGGGCATCTTCTCTCTCCCTTCCTGGAGACTGGCCACATCCCGCCCCACCTCGGTCTCATCGTCTCCGGCGGCCACACTCTCCTCATCGATGTCCAAGCCTACGGGCAATACCGCCTCATCGGTCGCACTATCGACGACGCCGCCGGCGAAGCCTTCGACAAAGTCGGCCGTATGCTCCAACTTCCCTACCCGGGCGGACCAGAAATTGAAAAGCACGCCCGCGGGGGCGACCCGAAAGCGTATGCCTTCCCCCGCGCGGTTCTCAAAGACGCTCCCTTCAACTTCTCCTTCTCCGGACTCAAAACAGCTGTCCTCTATCAGCTCCAAAAAATCGACGATCCCCAAGCTCACCTCGCTGATATTTGCGCCTCCTTTCAAGCCGCCGTCATCGATGCCCTCGTCAAAAAAACCATCCGCGCCGCCAAAGAATATGGCCACTCCCTCATCACTCTTTCCGGAGGAGTCGCCTGCAATCGCACCCTTCAAGAATCCCTCACCACTTCCGCCGAAAACGCCGGCATAAAAGTCCAACTCACTCCCCCCGCCCTCACCACCGACAACGCAGGAATGATCGCCTTCGCCGCCCTCCTCGCCGCTGAAAACCGCACCGCCGACGATCTCAACATTGGGATTAACCCCAACCTCTCCCTCGCCTCGCAGATGAAAAACCCGTAGCCGAAAGCTTCCAATGATCACCCCAAAGATAATCGGCCAGTTCCTCCTCGGAAATCGCGGCGCCAGCGAAAAGGTCGCCGAGAGAGGGCAGCCTCCTCGTTCTCGGGTCTCCTCTTCGACATCAACTTCCAGCCAAACTCTATGTCTGTCGAAGAACTCCGCTCGGGTCACATGAATCTCCTCACCAAAATTCACGACGAAGAATTCACCCGGAAATATATCCGACTCCCTGGTAAGGACAAGAAGCCGGGGACGCTCACGCCGGTCGGAAACAGTTTCATCAAAACCGATGACTTCGGCATTCGATATATCATTTCTCTTCAGCTCCTATCCCAATGGGCAAATCTATCTGAAACAAAAAGGCAGGTAGCTCTTTCAATCTAGCGAGGCCAGGCCGCGTGAATATGCGCCGAGTGGCCACGGTCTTCTGGTCCAAAAGTCTCAGTCGCTCCTAATTCGCGACAACGGGCCATGAACTTCCGCCAGTAGGGATTCCCGTATCCAACTTTTACGCCGTTGATGTAATCAACGTCGAAGGCCAGTCCGGCATAGTGGAGGGACGACCGGCTGTGGGAACCCCCGGCCATGGAAGTCACCCGAAAGGTGTACCCTTGTTTGACCAGCACCCACATGGCGCGCAGCATCCGGCGGTCAAGGTTAACATACCCCCCGGGAGCAGTCCCGTAGGAACTTCTTTTGGAGACGAGACCCGCCGCCGCTTGCTTGATATTGTCATGGGCGGAAGCCCCGTCGTATCGACCACTTACCTGACGCGGCAACCAGCTGATCCGAGAACAATTCTTTAGCCAAACAGCAACATACACGGAAGAACGCCTCATCGGATATTCCAAGAAGAAACCTCCGCAACTCACGATGCCAAAACTGACCAGCACCGCAAAGACTGGCAAAACTAAAACAAGGCGTCTCATCAGGGCTAGAATGACCGATTGATCAACGAAGGCAATGCCTTGATGCCTCTCTTGTGTTCGGGCTGGGACAAGACTATAACTAACCGTTCACCATGGGTCCCGTCCGAATTCTGTCCAGGGCCAAGCATTTTCTGTTCCGGGATTCGCTTGAAGCGAGATATGAGCGCACCGCAGGCGCTCTTTCGCAGGTCTTCGTATCCTTTATTGTTCATGAGGGGCATGCCTCGAACCGGGAACTTGAGATCGTTTTTGACTTTGCCAGAAATGTCTTTCCAAACGTTGATCACGGTATTCTAGGTCGAAAACTTGAATCCGCGGTTGCCCAGCCCCAACCGATTGACTCGGACCTCCGTCACCTAGAAAAGAACCTCCCGGCCGAGCACAAGGCCGCCTTTGCCTTGCAACTCTACTCGGTCATCCGGGCGAGAGGCGACATCTCCAAGGAAAGAAAGCGCTTCTCTGATGTGATGCAATCCATCGGAACAAAGAAGCTTGGCGAAGCCGTCCTTTGTGAACTGAGTTCTAGCGATGCTGAAAAGACCGACCTTCTCACCAGAGTCGACTTTGGATGCGGGCCACCCAATGAAGTTCGGCTTTGTGAGGATGGCGAACCTTCCCACTTTCGTTGCTATCAGGCGGGAGGTTTGATCCTGGTTCGCAACCTGCACGAGAAACCGCTTTGGGTTCGCGGACACCAACTCGATCCGGGAAGACTTCTTCAAATCCGGCCTTCTGATGAAATCCTCGCGGGAAGATGGAGGCTCAGCTACAACGACCTCGCCTTTTTTCTACAAGCAGAAGAAAAGGGAATCTCCTCCGACCTGTATCTGGTGGAAGACAATGGTGAATTCACTCTGAGCCGAAGTATGTCCCGGCTCGCCATCGCAAAGCTCGCTTTCGGTCATCGGGTCCATCTCACCCCCCTGAAGGAAGCTACTCTCGCCGACAGTGATCGCGAGCCGCTTGCCGCAGGAATCGAGTATCAATGCGATTACCACGATCTCATTCACGTTGGGAAAAAGGACCCTCTTCCCCTCGAATCACTTCGTCGTCTCACCCAGCAAACCGGCCAACGCTTTGTTCTCCCTGCCGGACGACGTAAAGTACGAGTATCCAACGACCCGTCCCAACTCTCTGGCGACAGCCTGTTGGTCACTCCTGGATTAGCGAGTCGCTTTGTCCTCGAGCTCGACTTTGACCCCACCACCGGATTAGGCGAAATCGAAGTCATCGAATCTTCACAGACCATCCTTGCCAATGGCTTTCCGGTCAGGAATGAAACACTTCCCGATGGTTCAATCATTCGCTTAAGCAGTCGACAGGCCCTGCGCTGCCGATTCTCAGACAATATTCTCGACGAAGAACGTAACCTTGTTCGCCACCTTCAAGTTGAGAATCTTAACCACAGTTTCTGGAAGGGAGGCAAGGCGGTCGACAGTCTTTCCTTCCAACTCGAGCGGGGGCAAATGATGTGCATTATCGGACCCAGCGGAAGCGGCAAGAGCACCCTGTTAGAGATCCTCGCAGGACAACGAAGGCCCAAAAACGGTCACGTGCGCCTCAACGGCTTATCTCTCTACGAACGGCCACGTCGTCTCTCGCCACTGATCTCATTCATGCCACAGGAAGAGGCCTTGAGCGAGCAACTCACCGCCCGTGAGCATCTCGCCCATGCTGCTGCGATCCGACGGCCCCACCTTTCAGAGACCGCGATCCAAAAAAGGGTGAACTTCCTTTTCGGAGAACTGGGACTGGAACGTATTGGTGAACGACGCGTCGGGAGCCCCGACTCCAAGAGTCTAAGTGGAGGCGAGCGGTCGCGTCTCAACGCGGGACTAGATTTAATCGGTGGAGGCGAAATCTTCCTTTTCGACGAACCAATCTCCGGACTTTCCTCGAAGGACGCGGAGCATGTCGTCGATACTCTTCACGGCTTTGCACAGGACAAGATCGTGGTGGCTTCGCTACACCGTCCGAGTGAGAAAGTGCTGGAAGCTTTCGACCTCGTCCTCCTCTTGGACCGTGGAGGAAAAATGGCTTTTTTGGGGACACCCCGGGATATGGTGGGCTACTTCAAAGAAGCTTCCCTCGATCTGGAACTTTTCCAGCCTGACGAATCCAACCACCAGGGTGCCGACTTTGTCTTTGATGTTCTGGAAGCTCCAATGCTCCAGCTTCAAACTTCAGCAAAAACAAAACGTCGCTTCCCACCCGACTTCTGGCAAGAACGCTTTGAAAACCGCCGGGTCATGGCGCACCTTCTCCTCAACCAATCCAGTCAGGGGACGGTGGGACCGGATGTCCCCACCGCCGATGATCAGGTTCCCGCCCCGGAGCCACCGTCTCATGGCCGGAGACAAAAGTGGATGATTTTCAAAACTCACCTTGCCCGGTCGGCCAAATCAAAACTCCGGCACCGGGGCACCTTTTACTCCGCGCTACTGGAAGCGCCCCTTCTTGCAGGCTTAATTGGGCTGACCTTACGTGCCTCGGCTGAAGGCAGCTACGAATTCCACTCGGCTCTGCACCTGCCATCATATCTCTTTTTAGCAGTCACAGTAGCGATGTTTTTTGGCCTCACCAACAGCGCCACCGAAGTTCTGCGGGACCGCCCGGTCCTTCGCAGGGAACGCAACTGCCGCCCCCACCCGGTTCTTTATCTAGGCGCCAAATTTATCGTTCTCACCGCGATGGTATCTGTCCAGTCAGCCGTTTTTATTGCGGTGGCCCATGCCTCGTTAAATCTCCACGACGTCTTTTGGACGCATCTCGGCTGGATGATCCTCACCGGTTGTTGTGGAACTTCGCTAGCCCTCCTCATTTCAGTCATGGCCCGTTCCGAGAGGACGGCACTTGGAGCTATTCCGCTGATCCTCGTCCCCCAAATTCTTCTCGCAGGAGCCCTAATCCCATTTTCAGAGATGAACCGGGGCCTTTTTATTGGGGGTGACGATGGTCGTGACGAAGGTGGTGAACCCGTGCCATCCACCATCATGCCTCTCCGCTACGCCTTCGAGGGATCCATTGTCGGACAAGCCACCGAAAACCGCTTCGAACTGGTGCGTCGTCCGCTGCAAAAACGGATTGATGAACTAAAGGACCTCAAAACTCTTAACCCCGGCGAACAAAAGGAACTCGAAGACGGAGGCGAAAAGCTACGTATTCTCTTCGCTGCCGTCGCGGATGATGTCGCGGAAGCAGAACGTATTTTCAAAGACCCTCTCGCTGAGCTAAAGAGGATTCAGGATGAGGAAGCAGCCGAAATCAAAATTGAGATCGACACGAAAGAGGAGGTTCGTCCCATTTCGCAATTCTACGTCAACGAGCGAGTGGAGAATATGGTGGAACTTGCCGAGACTTCGCGCCTCGATGGCCGAAGAACCGACAACCCTCACATTTTCCTGGCCAAGCAAAAACCCTTTCTTGGCTTCATGATAAGCACACAGTGGTACAGTCGGATCTTGCTCATCGGCCTGTCACTGGCCTTTCTCCTTCCGGCAACCTACCTGTTTCACCGATCACTGACCCGGAGATGATTGATCCGCTAAGGCGGTCGCAAGTGCTCTGGATACAGAACCCGCCGCTTCCCGAGAAAGCGGACGTGGAACGATCAATCCCAGAACGACGAGTCCAAAGTGGGAATGCCTTGGCACCACCTCCATCACTCGATCGGGCCCAATTTTAACATGGAGAGAGCCCAGGTCTTGATCATCGCCCACTTGCCGGCCGGCACTACTTGAGGCATGGGCGAGAGTCCGGGCCACTTTGATCAATTTCTCACTTCCGACCTCATCAACCACGATTTCGCCATGCCGGTCGCAGATGAAATAGGATTGCGTGGAAATTTGCTCTTTTAACCAAACGCCAAATGCCTGCAGCCGAGTTGAGAGAGGTAGCGGACGAAACGTCTCTCGCTGAACCGGCTCCTTCCGGTCGGGCTGTTTCTGGGCAATCCTCTTAAATGGAGATCGCACAACCGCAGCACGCTGAGGCTCGGGCCGTTGAGATCGGTTCGGGTGAACCTCCCCCTGAGGGGTTTGCTTCATCTTAATGGGTTGGGACGAAGCTGGCTGAGGTTCCCGCGCAGGCGCTTGGGCCGAGGCAACAATATGACGTTGTTTTTCTTTTTCTCCCAACCGGGGAGAGTTCAGTGACTGAGGCGCAACGGGAGTGGGAGCTCCCTGGGGCCGGGGACGAGGCTGCTCAATAGGTTCAAGCTTGATCTCAGGTTCTTTCGGAAGACTTGGCACCGTCTTCCTTACGGCAGCAGGATTTTCTACAGAAGCACGTTCTGCTAATTCCGGCTTCTCAGAAATACCGCGCGCGGAAACGGCCCCGGGGTTAGCTTTAGAGAAACTCTGGAGCGCCTTTGATGAAGATTGCTCAGCCGCAACCACAGTGAATCCCTCAAAACTCTCTCCGTAAATGGATTCATTCGGAGAAGGATTAAGTGAAGGCCCCGGAGCCAGGAGGCTTTCGGCTAGGGCTCTTACTTGATCGGCATCAAGCCATTGATTCACTGATTCACTTTGCATACTCAGCACTCTGAGGGTTGGGAGGGACAATCCGGCGTTCCAATTCGGTCCGGAGTCCTTCAAAAATGGCCAATGCTTCAGCTCCCTCCTCCATGACCCCAACGGGAAGGCCTCGGGCGCTCGCTTTCACAAAAAGGTCGTCACGCGGAATGACTGTCTGCATCACCATCTCGGGAGGAAGAAGGTTTCGAAGGGCCTCAGCTGATTCCAGACTTTCGGGAAGCTTCTTATTTACCATTGTCAGGACCACACCAAGAACCTGGAGCTGGGGATTGACCACTCGCATCCGCGCCAAAGCTTCCAACATCTTCGGAACTGATCGAACTCCGAGAGGTTCGGCCTGCTGAGGCACAATGACCCCGGTGCTCGCGCTCAGAACATCTGCCGTAGCTCCAAAAAGCCCTGCGGCGGTATCGATGATGCAAACATCGTAATTCAGCGCCGCCACTTCTGACAAAAAACAACGAACTCGATGCAGGGTCACCCCCATCGAGCCTCCCCCCAATTCGTAGGCACTGCTACGTCCGGAGGCAACCAAACTCAGCGTAGGCAACCGGGTCGGAACAATAATATTTTCAGCACTCACCGAAGGGTTTCCCAGCATATCGTAAAATCCGGATAGGTGACGGGATTGGCGGGTGAGTGAAAGCCCGACCGAACCCTGAGGATCAGAATCCACCAAAAGGGTCCTTCGACCGCTTCGGGCAAATGCATGGGCAAGGTTGATCGCGAGAGTCGTCTTTCCGACGCCGCCCTTCTGACTGGTGATAGCGAGAGTAATCACAGGTTAAGTAGACAGGATGCTTGCAAATAATTCGCTCCGAATGAGCCTTAGGAAGGAAAGCATTTCAAAAAGCCTTTGTCTGGTCATTTCCTCCAAATTTCTTAGCATCCTGCCTTCAGCAGCCAATTCTCCTCCCAATGCGCCTTTCACTGTCCTGCTTTGCCTTCATCACCGCCTCTTGCATCCTTAGCTCCTGTGAGGATTCTCACAAAACAAAGAAAGAGGGTCGCTTCGAAAAGGATAACTACTTCAGCGGTTCCACGGTCACGCTTTCGCTCGATGAGCTCAAGAATGAGATGGTCGATTCACGCACAGATTACTTGAAATCCTTCGCCAACGATCAAATACCCTGGCAGAAGTGGGATCAATCCTTGTTCGAAAAGGCTAAAAGAACCCAACGTCCCATCTTCGCATTTGTTGGTAACTCGCTGGAGGGGGGCTCTCGGTCAGTGGCGAAGGAAATTTCCAAGTCCGAAACACTCAGGAATCTCATCAGCAGCCAATCCATTTGCACCGCTGTCGATACGCTTTCATTCCCCGAGATTGGTTCGCTGGGATACCACCTCTCTAATGAAATTCCGCGGGCGATGGCGTTCCCCATGATGATCTGGCTCACCCAGGAAGGTTCGCCGCTGGCATGGTTCCCCATTGGCAGCCTCTCAGGATGGGAGCTTGAAACCATGATCGTCAATGCCGCTGCAATGGTTGAGGATACTTGGAGCAGGTCGTCCCAATATGCCGTGGAGAACAGCCGAATTAACAATGAAGCGCGCCAGCGAAGATTCGATCTCCTCCAATACAAGCTTCAGGAGCCGGAGGAAAGGGATGAACTTTTTCGCCGAAACACCCGCCAGCTGAGCTCTCTATATAGCTTCGGTGACAAGGATCTCGATGGCATTGGCGGACTCCTCCCGACCAACACTCTGGTCCTTTTGGCACTTGGTTCAAACTCAAAGCAATTCACCGACGAAGTCCGCCAACTCTGCCGTCAGGCCGCAAAGGAAGTCACCCGCGAACTTCTCAATGGCGCTAGCAAAGACCACCTCGATGGTTCCTTTTTCTACGCTCGCCGCACCGCCGATTGGTCCCTTCCTTCCTTCTCAAAAAACATCTCCTCTCAAGCGCGGATCTCCTCGATGTTACTAACCGTGGGGACAATCCTCCAAGACGATGACTTCATCAACGAGGGACTCACCTTGCTCGACAGCATGGAAAAAAATTGGGTGAAAACGTCAACCATCTGTTTATCACCCGTCGGAGATCAGGACGAACCCGGAAAGTTCATTTGGAATTTCGAGACTCTGGAAAAAATCCTAACCCCTCAAGAAATGTCTATCGCGACCACTGCCTTCTCTCTCCAAAAATTAGGGAACGTGCCTTCAGCCGTAGATCCCCTCGGAAATTACTACGAACAGAACTCTCTCAACCGACGAGTGCCGCTTTCAGACATCGCCACCAAACATCAGATGACTGGCAACGAAGTCACCACAACCCTCTCGTCTATCCGAAAAAAACTCCTCGACCATCGCTCAAAGAATACAAAATTCATTAAAGAAACAGTGCCGACCCTTACCGATTTCGCACTAATTCTAAAGGCTCAGCTCACCCGATCAGCGCATTCCCAGACGCCCGCTGATCTCGCCACGGCCATCGCCACCGCAAACCTTATTTTGAGAGAATACCGCGATGCAGAACAGGGAATGTCCCACCACTCCAACAGGGTTGCATTCCTGCAAGCCCGTTGCTTCGACTACGCCGCCACGAGTCTCTCCTTCTTTTATCTCTATCAGAGAACTCTCGATGAAAAATGGTTTAACACCTCCCGTGAGATCCTTGACGAAGCGATTTCCAAGCTCGGATCAGAGAATGGTCTCCTCGCAGAATCCATCCCCGGCGAGCGAATCATCCCTCTCCGCCAACACAACCTGTCCATGATCTACGGCGAGTCCTCCATCGGAACTCTCGACCACATCCTCAATCGAATTTTCGCTCTCACTACAGACGATAAATACCGTAAAATATTGGACCTTCACGCTAAGATCATCTCTCCGATGGCAAAAAGATCCGCTGTCAATCACACTGACTTCATAGCCTCATGTGCTCTTGGACAGGAACCATTGGTTGCAGTCCTCCAGGGAGACATCACCACTGCAGAGGTCAAAAAACTTCTTGGCATCCTGAATTCCCCAAAACACCTTCCTTACCTCACCATTCGACCACTCAACGGAGCTAAAGAACTCGCAGCCTTACCTGAAATGCCTGCTTCTATCACCCCTCAAACACCCGCTGTCATCTTGATTAAGGACCAAAAGATTCTCGGCAGTGCGCCCGGAGAAGCCGAACTCGAGCAACTCCTGGACCGGATCATTTCAGGAAATACCAGCGAGTAATCACTCTTGCCCTCTGAAAGAATCCCGTCACTCTCTCCCCGATATTATGAGTGCGCGAACAGCATCCCAGCAACGCAACACCGCCGAAACCCGGATCAAACTCAGCCTCGACCTCGATGGCAGTGGACGTTCCGAAGTTGCAACCGGCATCCCATTCCTTGATCACATGCTGACGCTGTTCTCACGTCACTCACTCATCGATCTTCAGGTTGAAGTAGACGGCGACGTAGAGGTCGACTTCCACCACACCGTCGAGGACACAGGCATCGTCCTTGGAGCATGCCTCAAGGAGGCCCTCGGCGACAAATCGGGCATTCGCCGTTACGGACACGCTTATGTCCCCATGGATGAAACTCTTTGCCGAAGCGTCATCGACTTGAGCAATCGCCCACAGCTCGAACTCCGAGCTCCCGACAATACCCCCGATGCCCAGAACTTTCCCTTCACTTTGGTAGAAGAATTCTGCCGCGCCCTCGCTTCCAACCTACGGTGTAATCTCCACATCGAAGTGCTCTACGGTCGGGACGGCCACCACATCGCCGAATCCATCTTCAAATCCTTGGCAGTCGCCCTTCGTATCGCTTCGGAGAACGACCGCCGCCGCGAAGGCATCCCTTCCACCAAGGAAGTTCTTTGAAGAACGATGAAACTCGGAATGATCGATTACGGCCGCGGGAATCTCCGCAGTGTCATCAATGCATGCCGTTCGCTCGGATATGATCCCGGCCTGATCACGAAGCCCGAGGAATTCGCCGAATTTACTCATCTCATTTTCCCGGGACAAGGGGCCTTTGGCGACTGCATGGATAGCCTCCGCCGCCTCGATCTCGTCGAATCACTTCGCGAATGGATCTCATCAGGCAAGCCCTACTTCGGAATCTGCGTGGGATACCAACTTCTTTTCGATGCCAGTGAGGAATCACCCGGAACCGCCGGTCTTGGCCTTGTCCATGGAACCGTAAAACGTTTCACCAGCAAAGAGGTCAAAGTTCCCCACATGGGTTGGAATGCTCTCGATCTTAAGATGCCCGACTCGCCCTTCTGGAAAGGATTCGATAACAAACCCTACTTCTACTTTGTCCACTCCTATTATCCCACCGGAGTAGATCCCAAGGTAATCTCGGCGACCTGCGAATACGGCCAAGAAAAATTCTGTGCGGTCATCGAAAAAGGTAATCTCCTCGCCACTCAGTTCCATCCGGAAAAGAGCCAGCATGCTGGGCTTGACCTCCTCGAGAACTTCCTCAACCAATAGTCGCGTTCGAACCAAAAAAATGCGCCCCGGCTTCCCGGGACGCACTTGAAAAGTTAAGTTGGCGACAGCCTCCTAGAACTGGTAATTCAGATAGAAGCTGAACTGCCCGCCATCGTCAGCCTCATCATCAGGCGACTGCAGTGGGATGGCATAGTCAACGGCAAGCGGACCAATAGGCAGATCAAGACGAAGACCAAAACCAACGTCGCTCGCCATATTACTTCCACTAAACTCCCACGAATCCTGATTCACAAATCCCATGTCGTAGAAGACTGCTCCGCGAACCCGCTCAACAACTGGGAAGGTTAGCTCAAGCGAGGAAAACATACTGGTTCCGCCACCAAGAACTTCATTACTGACAGGATCACGAGGACCGATGTCACGATACTCGAAGCCACGAAGGTCACGGGAACCACCGAGGAACTGACGCTCGAAGATAGGAACGTTACCGTCACCACCAAACTCATCCACGAAAGCGAACGAGCCGCGAGCCGTTAGGATCGTATCCCAAGCCAAATTCCAGTGCTTGGTGCCAGTTCCCGAAACAGTGTAAACGTCAACATCTCCTCCGAGGAAACCACCGGCAACCGTCACACCAAGATCAACCTTGTGACCTTTCCTTGGCAGCTTGTTGCTGTCACGACTGTCATAAACGTAATTCAGCGAAAGTGCGCTGCGAAGATACTTACCATCCTCCGCCATGAAGGCAGGTGAGGTATCGCTGTCAGCCTTCACATCAATGGTCTCCAAACGATACTCTCCTTTCACATAGGCCTTACGACCAACCGGCTTACGAAGAAACACCGAGCCTCCGATGCTCGTCTGCTCATACTCATCACTCAGGTAAAGCAGGTCCCGATAGTATAGCTCAGTTCCGAGTGAGAGCTTCTGCCCAAGGAACCAAGGCTCCACGAGCGAGAGCCGGAAATCTTTCCGCCTGGCACCAGCCCTGAGGCTGACACTAAATCGCTGCCCCCCCCCGGTGAATCGCCCCCAATTCGTAATATCGAAATTGTTTTGCTCAAGATTGACGAAACCAACGATGTTATCGACCGAGCTGAAACCAAAACCGAAGTTAACCGAGCCCGTCTTCTTCTCGTTTACCAAAATGTTCACATCACGGTAACCCGAGCGAGAGCTGTTCGAACTCGTCACCTGAACATTGTCGAAGTAATTCAAGTTCTGCAGACGACGCTTGGTGGTATCGATATCCACCGAGTTGAAGTTTTCACCCGGTCGCATAGGCACCTCCCGGCGAATCACTTTATCCTGACTCTTGATATTACCCTGAATATTTACGCGGCCCACTTTTTTGCGGGAACCGGGAGTGATACGATAGAAGATGTTCACCTTGGAACCAGCGGTCTCTCGGACATCAGGAACAACCGACACGTCAGCATATCCTCGGGAACCGTAGTAACTGCGGATCATGCGGATGTCATCGCGCATCTTTTTTGATGAGTATGGCATATTTCCGATCAAGCTCAGAGCTGGCAGTAATTCCTCGCGACTAAAGACTTTGATCTTCGGGAATTCGACCGAATTAACGATGTACTTGGGACCTTCGTTGACCGGGATAACGAGATCCACTCCCCCCCCCTTACGTGGCACCCGCTTTGGAGCACCCACTCTGGCGCGCCAGTATCCCCTACTCTTGCAGTAGTCCTCGACTTTGGCGATATCCTCGTCCAACGCCGCAGTGTTAATTCTCCCAGACTTGGTGAACCATGAAAACCATCCCTTCTCCTTGGTGTCCATTTCCTTGCGAAGGTCCGCATCCTTAAGGACATTGTTTCCCTCAAAGAGGATGCGATAGACCTCGCTCTTTTTATGTTCCTCAATTTCAAAAACCAGATCGGCATAACCCGCGCGGCTGGTGTCTTGCAACCGGTGTGTCACCTCCACATCAGGATATCCGTATCCTTCGTAATACTTCTCGATATTCCTTCGGGCTTTGATGATCTGGGCATCACTGAGAACCTGCCCGACTCCCAGCTTGGTCTCATTCGCAAGCTTCTTATCAGAGAAGGTCGAGTTTCCATAAAATCCAAGACCGCTAATGAGAGGGCGTGTTACCATCTCCACGATCACCTTGACGCCGCCGGCCACTTCTTCAGCAAAGAACTGAACGTCGTCCACCAAGCCACTCGCGTAAAGTGTCTTGATGTCTTCATCGAGCATGGTTTGCGAATACTTCTTTCCAGGCGCAATCGCCATGTGAGTCCTCAAGCGGGCCTCATTCACTGTCCTGGCTCCGCGATAACGAATATCAACGGAAGTCACTGTCTTACCGTCGAATTGTTCGGCCTCAAGCAGGAAGCTCTGCGCGTGAGTGGTTCCAACCATCACCGGACTGGCGAGGAGGATACCGAGCATAAACGCCTGGAGAGATTGTTTTGGGTTCAAGGAATATCGCATAAGCTAAAACACGTCTGTTGACTCCTGAGATTACGCCGATTAGGGCCGCTCACGTCAAGGTCAATGAATAGTCAACTCATTTGCTTTTTGCGTTCAAATTTAAAAAAAAATCCCTCTTCCCCTCCCTTGACCTCCTCACAGTTCCTCACTAGTTTCTCGCCCCCCGCGACAAACGCAGATTCTACGCAGCCATGAACATCCGCCTGGAGAAAAAAGAAAAGTGCCTCGCCGCCCTGAGCGTTGAGGTCCCCGCAGAAAAAGTCACCGAAGAGCGAAACAAGGTCCTAAAAGGCTTCGTGACTCAGGCTCGCATCCCCGGCTTCCGTCCCGGCAAAGCCCCCTTGTCGGTCATCGAAAAAGCCCACAGCTCGAACATCACCCAAGAGGTTGAGTCCCGTCTGATTCAAAACAGCTTTCAAGAAGCACTCAAGGAGAACAACGACCTCAAGGTCCTGAGCGTGAAAAACCCCAAGAATGTCACTCATCAGGCTGATGGCTCCTTCACCTTTGAAGCCGAGATCATCACGGCTCCCGAAATTTCCCTTCCAGAATACAAAGGCCTCGAAATTGAAGTCCCTAAATCCGAAATTACTGATGAAGTTGTCGATCAAAACCTTGAGCAACTTCGCCAACGCTTTGCCGACTATGAGGACATCACCGACCGCGCCACCGAGCTAGGTGACCTCGCCATCATCGACTACACCGCCACCATCGACGGAAAGCCCCTCGACGAAGTGGGCGGCGAACAGGCCAAGTCTCTCGCCTCAAATGAAGGCTACTGGATTCGTATTGAGGACGAAGCCTTCTTCCCCGGTTTCACCGATGCTCTCATTGGCTCTAAGCCAAATGATGACAAAGAGATCACCATCACACTTCCCGACGACTTCCCTATTGAGTCCATTCGTGGCATGGAAGCTGTCTTTGCCGTGACCGTCACCGGATTGAAAAACGAAAGCCTTCCTGAACTCGACGATGAGTTTGCTGGAAAAATCGAAGCTGGAAAATCCCTCGATGACATCAAGGCCCTCATCCGTGATGACCTCGACCTCCGCCAAAAACGCCAGCTTGAGGAAATCAAGATCAACAGCGTCCTCGCCAAGCTCAACGAACTCACCGACTTCGACGTTCCCGAGGAATTCCTTCAGTCCGAGACCCAGGGACAAGCCGACGCCATGGTCAGCGAAGGACTCGAGGCCGGCATGAGCGAGGATGAGGTCGAGGAGCGAAAAGCCGGACTTTTTGAAGAAGCCCAGGTTCGCGCCAAAAACAGCCTCAAGACCAACTTCCTCCTGACCGAAATCGGTGAGAAGGAAGAGCTCAAGGTGGAAAACAGCGAGGTGCTTCAACGCGTCACCGTCATGGCGAAGCAAGCCAAAAAGCCCGTCAAAGGCTACATGAAGGAACTTCAGAAAAACGGACAACTTGGAAATATCCGTCAAAATATGCTCTTTAGTAAGGCCATTGACTTTTTGGTCGAGCACGCGAATGTCACAGAGGTTGAACCTGAAACTGAAGAAAAATAATTCATGATCCCCACCTCTCAATCCGGAGATTTCACTCCGAAAAACAACTACTACATCCCCACCGTCATCGAGTCCGATGGTCGTGGTGAACGTGCTTTTGACATTTATTCCCGGCTCCTCAAGGACCGCATTATTTTCATTGGAACCGGCATCGACGACGGCGTGGCAAACTCCGTCATCGCCCAGATGCTTTTCCTTCAGATGCAGGATCCCAAGAAGGACATCCACATCTACATCAACTCCCCGGGAGGATCCGTGACCGCAGGCCTCGCGATTTACGACACCATGCAGTTCCTCACTTGTGATGTGAACACCTACTGCATCGGAATTTGCGCCTCCATGGGCTCGGTCCTCCTCACCGCCGGAACCAAAGGCAAGCGTTTCTGCCTTCCCAACTCCCACGTCATGATCCACCAGGTCAGCGGCGGAGCACAGGGAACCGCAGCCGATGTCGAACGTACCGTCGAGTTCATGTATAGCCTCAAGCGTCGGCTCAACGACATCCTAGCACACCATAGCGGCAAATCCTCTGATCAGGTCGAAAAAGATGCCGACCGTGACAACTACATGTCAGCCGAGGAATCGGTCGCCTACGGGCTCGTCGACAAGGTCCTCGAGAAAAGAAAAGAACTCCCTGAGCCTAAGTAGAACTCATTAGCTCCAGCGAATCAAATCACCAAAAGCGGCAGTCTCAGGACTGCCGCTTTTTTGGTTCATCACGCCAGCGAGGGATGCGTGTAGCCCTCCCGGTAGGGTCGCGCCAGTCGCTGATTGGCCTCGTCATCACCCTTCACCCTCCGGGCTTTTGAATCCCATTCTAGCGAGCGCCCCAATTCCTGGGACAGGTTCGCTAGGATACAAGCGGACGTTGAAAGATACCCTTCCTCAATATCGGCGACCGGACGCCCGCGGTCTTCAATCCGGGACAAAAGATCCCTCATGTGGGCACGCACTGCCGGGACAACATGCTTCTCAATCCCCTCTTCAGTTCTATCTTCGGGATATTCATCCAGCTCCAGTGTCACCTTTCCGCTCAACTTCTTCCCGCGACCGCGAGGAGTGAACTCCCATTTGTGAACGTCCGCCTTCAAGGTCCCCTTTTCTCCGTAGATAAAGAACGCCCAGGGAAACTCCGGATCGGGGGCATCTCCCCACGTTCGATGATTCCAAACCACCTCGAGATCATCAAAGGCAAACGTCGCCGTCTGCGTGTCCGGTATGTTGGCGATGCTCTTGGTATCCACATAGATCCCACCGCTCGATGACACTCGCTTCACCTCGCCCAGCCCCAGCATCCAGCGGACCGCATCCAGCATGTGAATGCACATATCCCCTACAATGCCATTGCCATATTCCTTAAATCCCCTCCAGCCCCTCGGATGGACCACCGTATTATAGGGTCTCATCGGAGCGGGTCCGGTCCAGAGATCCCAGTCCAAATGTTCCGGCACCGGGGCCAGTGCTTTTTCTACCGAAGTTCGGCTTCGCATGTGATAATAGCAACAAATCTCGGCATGCCCGACATCGCCCAGCAACCCGGCATCAATCACCTGCTTCTTTGCATCTTGTAAGTGAGGAGTTGAACGTCGCTGAGTTCCAACCTGAACCACTCTCCCTTTCTTTCGTGCCGCATCAAAGATCGCCTGCCCTTCGGCAATATCGGCCGAGATCGGCTTCTGTAAATAGAGGTCCGCTCCCGCTTCGATCGCAGCTAACGCAGGCAGTGCGTGCCAATGATCAGGCGTATCAATCAGCACGACATCCGGCTTCTCTTGATCGAGCAGTTCCTGGTAATACTTAAAAGTCGGCGGTCTTTTTTTTGAAAGCTGCCTCGCTGCCACCAAATCCGCCGCCCCTCCCAACATCTTCGAATCTGCGTCGCAAAGCCCCACCACCTCGATAGGCGCCACCTGTACTAACCTCAACAGATCAAGCTTCCCATACCAGCCCGAGCCAATCAAAGCCACCCGCTTTTTAAGGTCACCAAACTCCCCATACTGTGCCCCGAGAGAACGGGAAGTTGCTATAAAAGGTGCCGCCGAAAAAGCCGCCGAACTACGAACAAATGAACGTCGATTCATGACTTCAGAGCATGAGGAATCCTTCGCCTCTTGTCCAACTAGATCACTGGACCACCTGCGTGATTGAGGCATCCTTCATGAATGAACTGGGAAAAGTCCTCTTTGGAACGTGGTCATGCCAGCGCCCTTTCCACACCATCGCCTGGGCCTATCTTCTTCTCGCTCTCTTTGCCTGGTTCTTCGCTGACAGGTTGATCTTCCAACCTCCCGGCACCCCCTACCCCAAAGATCACACCTCCTTCAAAACTCTCGGCGAAGATCAGAAAAAAACGCGATTCATCATCAGCCTCCGTCATCGGGAATGCCCACCGAAAAGGGAGGCAACCACGCCATCGACTTAACGTATCATCATCTCACTTCCGATCTTGGAGTCGATCCCACTGACGTCATCCTCGTCGGACAATCGGTCGACTCCGGCCCGACCTACTGGCTTGCCTCCCGCGAAAAGCATCGCGCAGTCATCCTCATCTCGCCATTTCTAAGTGCTTTCCGAACCGTGATCCATCTTACCCGGCGATCGTTTCCCCAACCTCAAGAAAATCAAGAGATTTGACACCCCGCTCCTCGGCATTCACAGGGAAGATGATCAGATGATCCCCTTCGACCATGGTGAAAACTTTTCGAACTCTCCCCCTCAAAAATCAAAACTTTCTACCCGGTCTCAGATGCTGGACACAACGATATTTTCCTTCAGGCCACCTTCGATTTGGTGAAGCTTATGCAAGGGCTCCAATCATCGGAGGGCTTATGAACCCCCAAGCAATCAGCCGGTTGGCTTGACGAATGGTAACCAATGCCTAGCTTCGCGGCATGAACGAATCTTTGTGGCGCGTCCTTGATGGTGAGGGCAATGAGCAAGGCCCCTATTCTTTCCTGGATCTCCAGGGCTTTTACACCACCGGCAACATCAATCATGACACCATGATCTGGACCGAGGGGCTCGACCAGTGGGTTCCGGCTGGACGCGTTGAAGGACTCCTTCCCGACCTTCCCAAGATCGTCGAACTCGCACCCGCTCCGGTTCTCACTGCTGCCGCTCCCGTGCAAGTTGCACCCGTCGCCAGCATCAATCTCAGCCCCCAGATCTCCGGGGTTGCACTTCCAGGTGCTCCCGCGCCCGCTAGAAAAAATCCCGCACCCACTTGGGTGAGCATACTCACCATTGTCACAGGCCTCGCCGCCCTGATCTTATTCTTTCTCCCGTGGGTATCACTGAGCATGGACCTAAAGATCATGGGTGATGAAGGAAGGATCAAGACCATCTCCCAAACCGGAATCCAAACAATCACGAAAAGGATCTCTACTAATGACGAATTTCAAATTCCACTCAAGAAGCTTGGAATACCGGAAAAAGAGGCCGACAAGATGGTCGATGACGTGGCCAAAGAAATGGATGACGCAGACACGAACGATGGTCCTTACGACAGCTCGGCTCTTGTCATGATTTGTCTCATCGCAGTCGGCCTGGGACTCATTTTCGCTTTGATCGGCTTTGTGAACAAAGCCAAGACCTTAGTCCTGATTGCCCAAGTCTTATTCGTGATTGGAGCGATCTTGGTAAGCTTCCAGATGGCCCAGCAATTCCCCGCCATGGAGGCAGCTATGGACGAGCAAAGGAAGGAGCTGGAAGAGACCCTCGCGCAGGCATCCTCCGCGAATACCGGAGAGAAAAGCGAGGCCGCTACTCCTGCTGAAATAGCGAAAGAGAAAAACCAACAGGAATTTGCAGAAAAGCAGCTAGCTAACGTATTCCAAACCAAGTTCGAGCCCAGCTGCTTTGCGACCGTCGGCCTCCTCGGATTTTCACTTCTCCTTCTAGTTGTCACCATGTCCTCCGGAGGGTATCCCCCGATCACTATCCCCCAGCCGGGAACCACTTCCCTGCAACCACAACCAGTGGGCATTCGCTTCCAGTAGGCCCTAGGACCTAAGTTCCAAAAGGCCAGAAGGTCTTCAACAAGCCCTTCATCTTTCCGATGCGCGCCCCCGGTCGCTCTTCATCGAGAATCTGGGCGTAACGAATCAAGCCAAGCGCCGTCGCATACTGGGGATCCTTGAAATAAGCATGCACCCCGCTCACGTCGGGTTGCTCGGGTTTGTATACCGGCAGATCAAAAACCTCGCACGCCAACTCACCAATTCCACGCATCTGGCTCGATCCACCCGTTAAGAACACGCCGGTTCCTATCTGGTCCAGCGCTCCTTCCGGAAGCCCCTCCACCACCAGCTCAAAGGCCTCCTCAAGCCGTCCACGAATCACATCGTTAAGAAGCTGTCTGTTGATTTCAATGGGCGGGAACCCTTTCTCATCCTCTACTTTCACAATCCCCACCGAACTCGCCGGATCAGCCGACGCATTCCCTTCCGCGATCTTGACCTTCTCCGCCTTTGAAAATGGAATGTGGGTCACCAAGTGAATGTCATTTGAAACATGATTGCCACCCACCGGAACACAACCCGATGCCGCAATCGCTCCGTTGAGATAAAGAACGTAGTCGGTCGTCTCACCACCAATATCAATCACCAGGGCCCCGTCCTCTTTGCGCTCACGATTGAGGCAGATCTGAGCCGAAGCGATTGGAGCAAAAACGACATCATCGACATCAAGCGGGATCTCCCGCACACACTTGATAATGTTTTGAATCCTCGGGCGAATCCCGTGCACGATATGGTAATCAGCTTCAAGCGTGCGCCCCAACAATCCATAAGGAACCGTTGAGTGCGCCTGGCCATCGAGAGTGAAATGCCTGGCCAAGTGGTGCAGATAGACGTGCTCACTTGGAATCGCGATGTCACGGGCAATCTCCTTAACCTCTTCCAAATGATGTCGGTCAACCTCCTTCTCATCTTCGGGAAGACGGAACGTTCCTGTGTTATTGACTCCCTTGATGTGAGCACCTGTCACCGAGAGAAAAACACTCTTAATGACGACATCGCTCACGTCTTCGGCCTCGAGCAAAGCCGATTTCACACAAGCCCTCACTTGCTTGTAATCTGCGATCTCTCCCTTCCGAACTCCAGCCGTGCGGGTCTCCCCCATCCCAAGAATTTTGGCGGACTCATCCGGTTTGATCTCCGCCACAACCATTACGGTTTTGGTGGAACCAATTTCGAGGCCAACGTGAATCTTGGAGCGTGCCATATAAACTTAAATTGAGGGATGACTTCAGCGATAGTGAATCGGTACGAAGCGACGGGGAATGAGATTTACCTGGGCAAGAGCCTTCCCCTGATCACGGGCATGGGAAGTCAGTTTTGAGAAATTTTCAAGCTGACGTTCTAGATTGTAGTATGAAAGCGTTGCGATAACGCCGCCGAGAGTCGTCATTTCAAGCATGATTTCGTCTTTCACCACAACCCGCGCCGGCTTTTCCTCACCGACCAGCTTCTCTTCCGCAAGATTAATGAGGTTAAAAGCATACTTCAAACCCTCGTGGGAAATCGGCTCTCCCTCCACGATTTCATTTTTTTCAGCCGACCGAACTAAAACAACCGGAAGCGTTTCCGCAAATTCCCAAAGCTCCTCGGACGCACATCGAAAAAGAACATTTTTCTCGTCCACCAAAAACCCACGGTCTCGGCTTCGTTCCTTGATCCCCAGCGATTGGCACGCCACCCAGGCCACCGGCCTACGCTCGGTGACTTCGATTTTCAAAATTCCCGGTAACCGACGGCTCACTTTTGCGTTCGTAATTTCAGGCAATTCAAGGAGCGCCGCTTTCACCTGATCCGTATCAAGAGAGAAAATAGTCGCATTTGCATCTATCTCACATTGAGCCATCAATCGTTCGTGAGTCAAAAACGCCGTCTCGTCGCCCTCCATCGTCAGTAAATTCACCTGACTCACCAGAAACTCCTTGTTCTCGACAAAGAGCTTTTTCCAACCGTGACTCAGACCAAATCCCACCCCAACCATCACCAGCATCGCCACCCCCAACTTAAAAAATCGGGAAGCAAATTTCAGGCAGTCAAACATCATGATCCGGGGCGAATTCACCTTGAGGGCTAGCATCCGCTGACGCGATTTGCGTGTGCGGCCTGATGTACGACGGGGAAACATGGAGGGATTATTTTTCACGGCCTTGCGGCCAGAGAGAGTTCGGCAATCTTCACGCATAGATCGCCAAATGTATACCCGGCTTCCGCCGCTCCCATCGGAAGCAGGCTGGTTTCGGTCATTCCAGGGATAGTATTGGCTTCTAAAACGTAAGGACTTCCGAAAGGATTCAACAACACATCCACCCGAGAGTAAACCTCAATTCCCAACGCATTGTAGGCTTTTTTCGCCGCAGCCTGCACGACCGCCGTCTCTTCGGACGTCAAATCCGCCGGACAAGTGTATTGGCTCCCCTTCTCTTTCCCACTCAACCACGGATATTTTGTCTCCATATCATACCAATCTCCTTCAGGAGGCGCGATCTCGACCACCGGAAAAACCTCCCCGTTCAATACCCCCACCGTCAGCTCCCGACCCTCCACAAACTCCTCCACCAACAAATCGTGGCTGAATTTTGCCGCATGCTCCATCGCTTCCATTGCTTCGCTCTCTTTCTTCACCACCCGAATCCCGACACTCGACCCCTCTCGCGGCGGCTTCACCACAAAAGGAACCTTCATTGCAGGTGGCTTCACTCCCGATGAACAATCAACCACCTCTGATCCCGGCGTCGGAACCTCGTGCTTTAAAAAACACTCCTTACTCAAATTCTTGTCAAACGCCACTTCGCTACTCTTCACCCCCGCTCCGGTGTACCGAATTTCCAGACCTTCTAAATACTTCTGTAACTCTCCGTCTTCCCCAAATGTCCCGTGAATCACGTTAAACGCCAAGCTCGTCCCTTCGGGCAATTTCGGCTCCAAATCCGTCACCTCCACTCCCACCGCTTGGAATCCCTTTTCCTGCAAAGCCTGTAAAACCGCCTTTCCCGAAGCCATCGAAACTTCCTTCTCTGCTCCAGGCCCACCCATCAACACCGCAATCAGCATATCTTTTGTCAAGTTCATCGTGCTTCAAACCTCTCTCCTCAAATCACATCTTTCAATTTTCAAATCTCACATTTGAATGGCTTCCCCGAATGGAAGATCCAAACCGCACCAAATTTAAGAACAACTTTCTCTACTGGGGGCTTTTTGTATACACGGTTTGCCTTTTATTCTTCTCTCCTGCAAACGGGGGTCTCGACACCATTCGTATTCCGTCCTTTTCTCTCCTTCTTCTTGCCCTTATCCAAATAATCTTCCCTCAATTCCGATTCTCGAAAACGGCCAACATAATCGCCGTGATCCTAATTATAGGAATCGGGATTCTTTTTAGCTCCCCCATAGCCAACTAATCCCATGATCAAAAAACTCCTCGGGTTCTTCGCCCTCATCCAGTTCGCATCCGCGCAAACTCGTCCCAACGTCGTCATCGTCATCACCGATGACCAGGGCTACGGCGACCTCGCCTGCCACGGCAATCCCGTCATCAAAACCCCTCACCTCGACAAGCTCCACTCCGAGTCCACCGTCCTCACCGACTACCACGTCGCCCCCACCTGCTCCCCCACCCGTGCTGCCCTTCTCACCGGCCACTGGACCAACCGCACCGGAGTCTGGCACACCATCATGGGCCGCTCCATGATTCGCGAAAACGAAGTCACCCTCGGCCAGCATTTCTCCAAAGATTACGCCACCGGCATGTTCGGGAAATGGCACCTCGGCGACAACTTTCCCTACCGTCCCGAAGACCGCGGCTTTGAAGAAGTTTACCGCCATGGCGGAGGTGGCGTCGGCCAAACCCCCGACCTCTGGAATAACTCTTACTTCGATGGCTCCTACTTCCACAACGGGGAAATCGTTCCCGCCAAAGGCTTCTGCACCGACGTCTTCTTCCAAAAAGCCCACGAGTTCATCAAAGCCAAAGCCGCCACCAAGGAACCCTTCCTCGCCTACATCTCAACCAACGCCCCGCACGGCCCCCTCCATTGTCCTCAAAAATACCTGGATATTTACGAGGACCAAAAGGATGGCATCGCCGCCTTCTTTGGCATGATCACCAACATCGATGACAACGTCGGAGCCACCCGCAAGCTCCTCACCGACCTCGGCATCTCCGAAAATACCCTCTTCATCTTCACCACCGACAACGGCACTGCCACCGGAGCCAACGTCTTCAACGCCGGCATGAAGGGCAGAAAAGGCTCTGAATACGATGGGGGGCACCGCGTCCCCATGTTCATCCACTGGCCCGCTGCTGGACTCAGCCAACATCGGGAGATCAACACCCTCTGTCACGCCGTCGACGTCGTCCCCACCCTCCTCGAGGTCTGTGACGTCCCCAACAGCGAAGACGTCAAATTCGATGGCTCCACTCTCAAAGCCCTCCTCGATCCTAACTCCGATGTTCACTGGCCCGACCGTTTTCTTGTCACAGACTCACAACGTGTCGTGGATCCCGTTAAATGGCGTAAATCCGCCGTCATGTCCCAGCAATACCGCCTCGTGAACGGCAAGGAACTCTACGACATCAAAGCCGATCCCGGTCAGCAAAAGAACATTGCCAAAGATAACCCGGAGCAAATCGCCAAAATGCGCGCCTTCTACGACCAATGGTGGGCCGACATCTCCCCGTCATTCCCACAAACCACTGAAATCCACCTCGGCCATCCGGATCACCCCAAAGTCATTATGACTGCCCACGACTGGCTCAACACCGGCCCTCCCTGGCATCAGGGCATGATTCGGGCAGCACAGGGTGGAAACAAAAAGAAATTCGGCGGTCACTGGGCCATCAAAGTCCTGAAAGAAGGAGAGTATAAAATCTCCCTCCTTCGCTGGCCCGAAGAAGCCAAACACCCCATCAACGCCACCCTCCCTCCTGGAAAAAACGTTCCCGGCGCCTCCAAAGCCTTCCGCACCACCCCCGGTGTCGCCTTAAAGGCTGCCACTGCCGCCCTCCTCCTCAATGGCAAGGAGATCGCCACCAAACCCGTCGGAAAAAAAGACACCGCCATCTCCTTCACCACCAAACTCACCAAAGGCTCCCACGCCATCGCTCCAATCTTCAGATCAGCCAAAGGCGAAACAGGCGCCTTCTACTGCATCATCGAAAAACTCTAATCTAGCCGAACGCTCTAGCTTTGGGCCCTCAACCCAAGCTCCCTCAACCAAGTCTCCGGAGACTTAAACTTTCGTCTAAGCTCAGAATCAAGCATTCAAAAACTCAAAATTTAATGTTTAGTATTGGGTTCACCTCCTTCGGTTTGACGTCAATCCAAAGCAAAGGCCACGTGACTGATCATTTGCATCTCAAAAACGACCGAAGAGAAGCTCGAGGCACCCCAGCCACCGACAGCACCCTCCTCTCAGCCGAATCAACCAACTCCCAAATAACCCGGTAACCTAACCCATGCTCGCCTTCTCCACCTGCTGGAACAACTCCCGTCACACCGACGGCGAGGAAATGATCGATGAAATCCTCGAACTTGGCTTCGACACCCTCGAGCTCTCCCACGGGATGACCGTCGCCAAGCTCCCAGGCATCCAGCGCGCCTTTGCTGCCAACAAGTTCAAATGTATCGGCGTCCACAACTACTTCCCCTCGCCTACCGAGGTGATGATCGACGCTCCCGACGCCTACCAATTCTCCTCCGACAACCGAAACGAACGCAACAAAGCCTTCCGCGAAACCCTTAAAACCCTCGAAATCGCAAAGGAGTTCGGGGCCTATTACGTGGTCCTCCACATGGGCTCCGTCCCCCTGATGCCACACAAGAAGTGGACCGGCGCCCTCACCAAAAAGCTCGCCGCGGGAGAACAACTCACCGACGAATACGCCGACGATAAGCTGGCCTGCGTGCAGAAGCGTGAAAAATCCGGCTCCAAATATTACGAGCGCGCCATCAACACTCTCGAACGCCTCATCGAACCCGCCAAAGAAGCCGGCGTCATCCTCGCGGTTGAGTCACGTTCCAAATACGAGGACATCCCCGACGAACGCGAAATGGTCGCCTTGCAGGAGCACTTCAAGGACTGCCCTCAAATCGGTTACTGGCACGACTTCGGCCACGTCGGTCTCAAACACAATCTCGGACTCCTCGACCACGACGAGTGGCTCGGAAAAATGGCGCCCTATCTTATCGGAGCACACCTTCACGACGTCCAATGGCCCGCACGCGACCACCGCGTCCCCTTCACTGGTTCACTCCCATACGACGACCTCTTAAAGCACTTCAAACCCGAAATGCCCTTCACTTGGGAACTCTCCCCCACCCGTAAAACGGAGCAAATCCTCCCAGCCTCACAACTCTGGCGCCAGAAATACCCCCAAACCCTGCAGATTTAATCCCCCTCCATCATCACCTCTCAAAAAATCTCCACACCACTTCGCGATGAGCTCTTAGCCTTTGGCATTTAGCTTCACAGCCGAGCGATAGGCTCGCAGAAAAAAGGCAAACTCCAAAAGTAAATCGCCATCTACCAACCCCCCGAAAATCACCCGATTCCCTCCTTCACCCGTCTGCATAAGACTTTCCACACCCACTATTTCCCTTCCGCATAATCCATGCTAAGACTTCCTAAGTATGAAACACGAAACACTCTGTCTCCACGGTGGCCACCAGCCTGATTCCGACACTCACTCGCGCGCCGTCCCCATCTATAAAAGCACCGCTTTCACTTTCAAAGACACCGAACACGCCGCCAACCTTTTCGCCCTCAAAGAACTCGGGAACATCTACACCCGAATCACGAATCCCACTACAGATGTGCTCGAAAAGCGCATCTGCCTTCTCGAAGGAGCCCACGAGCTCGCCGGTCTCGCGCACGCCTCCGGAACCGCCGCAATTTTCAACTCCATCATCAACCTTGCCCAGGCCGGAGACAACATCGTCTCCGCCCGCAACCTCTACGGCGGCAGTTATACCCAGTTTAAAGACATCCTCCCCGCCCTCGGAATCGAGGTTCGCTTTGTCGACTCACAAGATCCCCAGCAATTCGCAAACGCGATTGACGAAAAAACCCGCGCCCTTTTCTGCGAGACCGTCTCCAACCCCGCCCTCGAAGTCACTGATCTCGACGCCGTCGGCGAGATTGCCAAAGCCCACGGCATCCCCCTCATCGTCGATGCCACTTGCTCGACTCCCTACCTCACCAGTCCGCTCAACCACGGAGCCGACATCGTCGTCCATTCCCTCACCAAATGGCTCGGCGGACACGGCACTGGCCTCGGCGGCATTGTCATCGACTCCGGCCGCTTTAACTGGGCCGGAGGAAAACACCCCCTCTTTGACAATCCCGACAACTCCTACCACGGCCTCCGTTGGGGACACGACCTCCCCGACATGCTCGCCCCCCTTGCCTACATTCTCCGCATGCGCACCGGCCCCCTCCGCAACCTCGGAGCCTGTATCGCCCCCGATAACTCATGGCAGTTTCTTCAGGGAATCGAAACCCTCCCCCTCCGCATGGAACGCCACTGCGAAAATTCCCTCGCCGTCGCCAAACACCTCAAAGACCACCCGCAAGTCGAGTGGCTCCGCTTCCCCGGACTCGAGGGCGATCCCGAATACGCTAAGAATCAAAAATACCTCCGCGGAAAAGGCGGCAGCGTCGTTGTCTTCGGCATCAAAGGAGGCGCCGAAGCCGGATCCAAATTCATCAACTCGCTCAAGATGTTCTCCCACGTCGCCAATCTTGGCGATGCCAAATCCCTCGCCATCCACCCGTCCACCACCACCCACTCCCAGCTCACCTCAGAGCAGCAATTGGCCGGCGGCATCCGCCCCGAACTCGTCCGCCTCTCCGTCGGCCTCGAGCACATCGACGACATCCTGGAAGACCTCAACCAAGCCCTCGCGCAAGCTTGAGAAATTGACCACAGAAAGAGCAGAAGCTTGGTTGATGAGATTTCCTGACAAAGAAGAGAACTATCCTCATTCAGACCTTTCGAAGTAAATCATCGGGGCCGCGATCGAAGTTCAAAAAGAACTGAAACTCGGCCTCGAATTCTCAATAACGAAGCCTCTCCTTCGAGTAACAGCCCGAATACCCCGTTCACTCCAAAAAGCACTTCATCGAAAAGCTTCGTCCCGACCTCGTCGTCGAAAAAATCCTCATCGCCGACACCAAGATCGTTAACGCCTTCAATGCCGCCGCCGATCCGCAAATCGCACCCCTTAACTCCACGCGATCGACCAGCTTCCGCTCATTCTGTGGTTAAAAACCTCTCACCAAAAAGTGAACTCCCTCACCATTCCCGAAACCTGCGGCGTCATCCTCCTGCCCAACACCGTCCTCTTCCCTCACGGAGGGATGCCGTTCCATATCTTCGAGCCTCGCTACCGTCAGATGCTCGAAGAAGCCATCGAGGGAAACTGCATGTTTTGCGTCGGCAACCTCTTGGGCGACGATAGCACCGATCCAGACCGTTGCGCCGCCCCCGTCGGAACTATCGGCCTCATCCGCGCCTCCCGGGAATCCGATGAAGGCACCTCCAACCTCCTCCTCCACGGGATCTTACGCGTTTATTTCGAGGAATGGCTCGACGACAAACCCTACCCCCACGCCAAAATCCGTCCCGTCCTCGACACCACCCTTCCCGCCGCCGAGGAAAAAGAATCCCTCGGCCGCCTCCGCCGCGCCATCAACCGAGCCCTCTCCAGCTTCCCCTCCGAAGTCAACGAACAGATCAATGCCACCCTCGACAAAGCCGGAGACTCAGCCACCTGCTCCGATGCTGTTGCCCAACAATTCATTCACGACTCAAACGACCGCCAACGCCTCCTGGAAACTCGCGAGGTCCGAAAAAGAATCGATTTTCTCATTCAATTTCTGAAAAATGCGGGCCCCTCCGTCTAAATAAACATGAAACTCCTCTCCTCTCTCCTGATTCTTGCCACCCCCCTCCAGGCTCAGGTTCTGGGCGCGATCGAGTCGTTTACCAAAGAAGACAATGCCGACGGATGGGGTTTCTACAATTACGCCACTGGCGAAGCCTTTAACGCCTCCTGGAAACTCCCTGGCACCACTGATGCCGAGATCTACGCTACCTTCTCTCAAGATGCTGGCGTTTCTCTTTTCGCCGACACCATCTCCTCCGGGGGATTCTTTGTTGGAGACTACGCCTCGGCTGGCATTGATTCGGTCTCTTGCGATATTTACGTCGAAGACCTTCCATCCTTCGACAATGTCGAATTCTACATCCTCGCGGGCGACACCTTCTATTACAGCGACTACTTTGAAGTCCTCAACTCCGGCTGGTCGAGCCTCCTGAACTCCTTCTCCAAAGACCAATGGTATATCTACGACGAAGATGATGAGGAATTCGTCCCTGCCGAAGTCACCGCATCCGTCTTGAGCGACATCGTCGAAATTGGTGTGAATTTCTATCCCAGCTCCAACTCCGCCGACGGAAAAACGATCGCCCTCGATAACTTCGCCCTCCTTCCAGACCTCTCTCCTCCGGCAATCGACATCTCAGCCGATGGGAGCAATGCCGCTGTCTCGTTTACGGGAATTGAAGGCATCGAATACATCATCGAATCCAGCTCAACCCTCCTCGACCTCAGTTGGTCACAGATCGGAGCTCCCATCGAGATCATCGGACCATCTGAAACAGTCCTCCCCCTTTCCACCAAAAGCTTCTTCCGCATCCTCACCCAACCCTTCTACATCGAAGTCCCTTAGAACTACGGGCACCTGACTTTAGCCCGGGATCTCAATCCAGGAATAGGGAGCCCAAAGCTCCCGCTTTTGGTCCACAAGCCAAGCTCCTCAGCCAAGCCTCTACGCCTCCGCGCCTCTGCGTGAGCCATTAAAATCTCCTCGCCTAGCTAAAAAAAACTTTCGCCATTCCCCCGTCTCTGCCTTATCCCAACCCCGATGAAAATCGTGGTCGCATACTCCGGAGGTCTTGACACCTCTGTCCTCCTTCTCTGGCTCAAAGAAAAATATAACGCCGAAATCATCGCCTATTGCGCGGATGTCGGTCAGGCCGAGGAACTCGATGGCCTCGAAGCCAAAGCCCTCGCGACGGGTGCTTCCAAATGCTACATCGGCGACCTCAAGGAAGAATTCGCGGCCGACTACATCTTCCCCATGTTCCAGGCCAATGCCGTCTACGAAGGCCGCTACCTCCTCGGCACCTCCATCGCCCGCCCCTGCATCATTAAAGGCATGCTCGATATTGCCATCGCGGAAGGCGCCGACGCCATCGCCCACGGAGCCACCGGAAAAGGCAACGATCAGGTCCGCTTCGAGCTCGCCCTCAATGCCCTCGCTCCCGACATCAAAATGATCGCCCCATGGCGCGACGATTCCTTCCGCGAAGAATTCCCCGGCCGTGCTGAAATGATCGCCTACTGCGAAAAAAATGGGATCGACGTCCAAGCTTCCAAAAGCAAGCCCTACTCCATGGACCGTAATCTTCTCCACATCTCCTTCGAAGCCGGCGCGCTCGAGGACACCTGGTATGACGGCACCACCGAGAAAGACACCGACATGTATGTCCTCTCCGTCTCGCCCGAAGACGCTCCCGACACTCCCGAGTATCTCCAATGCCTCTTCGAAAAAGGAAACATCATCGGACTCAAAAACGACAAGCTCTCCAGCTACCTCAGCGAGCTTTCTGACTTCGAAGTCAAAGGCGAGCAAGACGGCTACACCCTCCTCACCCCTTACGGCGTCATGCGCGTGCTCAACCACCTCGGTGGCAGACACGGCATCGGCCGCATCGATATCGTCGAAAACCGCTTCGTCGGCATGAAGTCACGCGGCATCTACGAGACCCCCGGTGGCACCATCCTCCTCGCCGCTCACCAGGACCTCGAGACCCTCACCATCGACCGTGATGCCCAGCATCTCCGCGACGGGCTCATCCCCACCTACGCCAAGCTCGTTTACAACGGCTTCTGGTTTGCCCCCGAGCGAGACGCCCTCCAGGCCCTCGTCACCGAGACCCAAAAAACCGTGAACGGCGAAGTCCGCCTCAAGCTTTACAAAGGCAACATCATGAATGCCGGGCGCCGCTCCCCGAACAGCCTCTACGACGAAGACATCGCCACTATGGAAGGCGGACAGGAAGAAGCCTACAACCAGAACGACGCCACGGGCTTCATCGCTCTGAACGGCCTCCGCCTCAAACAATTCACCCGCGTCAACAACAAGTAACGCTGCCGCTTTTTCCAAACGCCAAGCCAGATCTCCTTCATCACCCAAGCCGCAGTGACACCAGTCCCTGCGGCTTTTTTTCACCCCGGAACACGATTCCTCCTTCTTCTCACTTCCTCCCCGTGGCCCACCCGCCTCCTTCACATAATCACCCTCTATGCCAAACTCCTCCTTTGGAAAGGCGACCCGACCTTCGTCCCCGGGTTACTGGTGGGGCGCGGAGCTGGTATCATTTATCTTTGGGTCACTCGCAAATTCCCAAGAAACGACAGGACAGCTCAAGATCTCCCGTTATAGTCGGTCCATATGATCCGCTGGTTCGCCAAAAATGACATCGCCTCCAATTTTCTTCTGGTGGCGATTATTCTTGGCGGCATTTACACGGCCTTCAACAAAATCCCCCTGGAGGTCTCGCCATCCTACGACATTGGCGAAGTTGAAATCAACATGCGCTTCCGCGGCGCCAGCCCGCAGGATGTTGAAGAACACATTATTATCCCCGTCGAGCGCGTTCTCCGGGATCTCCCGGGTGTCAAACTCATTGAAGCACATGCACGCAGCGGGTCCGCAAACATCGACGTGGAAGCTGAGGACGGGGTCGATCTGCGGGAACTCCGCGATGAAGTAGAAGCACGGGTCGAGGCCATCAACACCTTTCCCGGGGAGACCGAACGCCCTCGGATCGACATCCCCAACATGTCGAACTATCGTGAGGTTCTCACCATCGCGATTACCGGTGATCTCAGCGACACCGAACTCTACAAAACAGCTCGTCGGATCGAAAACGAACTGCTCGATCTCCCCGAAATTTCACGGACTGACATGCGGGGCAACCTTCCGCTCGAAATCAGCATTGAAGCCGACGATCGAAAGCTCCGAGACCACGGGTTGGCCTTTCAAGATCTCGTCAATGCCATCCGCCGCTCGTCGCTCGCCCTCTCGGCAGGTTCCTTAAAAACCCCGGCAGGATCGATCATGATCCGGACTGACGAGCAGGCCTACAGCCGGGATGATTTCGCCAACATCGTCGTCACCTCGGCCGATGGCGCGCAACTGCGGGTCGAGGATTTAGCCCAACTCAAAGATGGCTTCGAAGACGCGGAAACGATCACCCGATTCAACGGGAAACCCGCCATCATGATCGACATCCTTAGGTCGGGCGATGAAAACGCGATCAAAATTTCCGACGCTGTCACCAACTATATCGAAAAATCTACCCACCTCCTCCCGGATGGAATCAACCTCTTTGCGTGGGACGATGAATCGATCCGGATCAGAGGACGCCTTACGACCCTTGGAAACTCGCTCATGATAGGAGCCGGCCTCGTCCTCGTGGTCCTTGGACTCTTCCTCCGGCCGATGCTCGCCTTCTGGGTCGTGATCGGAATCCCTATCAGCTTCGCCGGAGGTGTCCTTCTCATGCCCTACTTTGGCATCACTGCCAATACCATGAGCCTCTTTGGTTTCATCATCGTCCTCGGAATTGTCGTCGATGACGCCATCATTACCGGCGAAAACATTTACACCCGATTACGGGAAGACCTCACCCCCCTCGACGCCGCCGTCCTCGGCACCAAGGAGGTCACAACTCCGGTGACCTTTGGAGCCATCACCACCATCGTTGCCTTCATCCCCCTCTCCTACTTTCCCGGTTTTTGGGGGAACTGGACCAACCAAATCCCCCCTATCGTCGCAGGAGTCCTCGTGTTTTCTCTCATCGAGTCCAAGCTGATTCTTCCCTCCCACCTCAAACATCTCAACACGAACCGCAGAAAGATGGGGCTTTTTTCCCGCTTTCAAAAGAGGATCGCCGACTCTCTCGAAAAATTCATTGAGAAAATCTATCGTCCCGTTCTCCATTTCGCGGTCCATCACCGTTACACCACAATGTGCGCTTTTTTTGCCCTCGCCCTAGCAGGAGTCGGTTATCACAAAAGCGGTGCGATGGGCTTTGTCGATATGCCTAAGGTCGAACGCTATCGCATCTCGGCCTACCTCAGCATGGTGGACAATACCCCCTTCGCCGAGACCGACAAACACATCGATCACATCGTAGCCTGCGCCGAAGATCTCAAAAGAGACCTCATCGATCTAGGTACCGGAGAATCATTGGTTCGCAATATCATGAGCAGCACCGGCTCATCCCGCCACGGAGGAGCCGGCGATCCCGAGCAGGGATTCGCCTCCCTCGAAATTATGCCTCCAAGTGAACGGAGTGAACCGGGGCCGACAAACGCTGAAATTGCCAAACAGTGGCAGGAACGAGTCGGAAAAATCCCCGGCGTTCGAGACTTCCGTGTCTCAGGCGAATGGGGCAGCCGAAGCCGAGGTCGCTCCGAACTCAATGACCTCAGCATCGAACTCCGCGGACCCGACAGCGATTCAAAACGCACCACTGCCGAAAAACTGGAACTTTTGTTCGAAGCACAAAACGGCATTGAGGGAGCCCACGCCGACAACCAACGGCAGCGCGAGGAATTCGCCATCACCCTAAAACCACAGGCCCTTGAACTGGGAATCACGCAACGTGAACTCGCCCAACAAATTCGACAGGCCTTCTACGGGGAAGAGGCTCAACGCCTCCAACGAGAGGGCGAAGAAATCCGCGTCATGGTCCGGTTGCCAAAAGAAAAGCGGGAATCGATGTTCACCTTTGAAAATCTCACGATTCAGGCTCCTAACGGCTCTGTCATCCCCTTCTCGACCGTTGCTTCCGCCGAACTCCAGGAGGCACCCGGAACCATCACACGACTCAACGGGGCGCAAGTCTCCTACGTGAATGCCCGGCCGGATTCCCCCGAGGTAGAGATTCTTAAAATGGCCGAAAGGCTGGAACCGGAAATCTCCGCCATTGTCGCCAAGGACCCCAACCTAAGTTGGATTTGGGCGGGATATGTCAAAGAGGACCGAGAAACAGGCAGTCGATTCACCTGGCTCTTTGGAGGCCTTATCCTTGTCCTCTATGCGCTCCTGGCCATCCCCTTCAAGTCCATTTTGCAGCCGCTCATCGTTCTCCTCGCAATCCCCTTTGGAATCATCGGAGCCTACGTTGGGCACATCATCCTTGATATCACCCCCTCCTGGCTCTCAGTCTTCGGAATCATGGCGCTCACCGGTGTGGTCGTGAATGACTCCCTCGTCCTCGTCGATTTCATCAACCAAAAACGACGGGAAGGGATGGGCTTGAAAGAAGCCGTCCTCATTTCGGGTGTCCGGCGATTCCGCCCCATCTTCCTGACCTCAATTACCACCTTTGCCGGCCTCATGCCCCTGATGCTTGACCGTGCAATCCACGCCCAATTCCTCAAGCCCATGGCCGTTTCCCTCGGCTTCGGAATTCTTTTCGCCACCGCAATCACCCTCCTCCTCATTCCGGCGGCCTACCTCTTCCTCGAAGATCTCAAAGCCCTCTTCCGCCCCTGTTGGCGCTGGTATTCAAAGCCATTTCGCGATGACGACCTTCCTGAATAATCAGGATTGAAGGATATCTAAGTTTTCTTAATTAAAAACTTGTTTCCGGTAAGTCTCAATGCTAGATTCACTCAGCTGTTTCCAAACCACCCCCGACATTATGGCAACCACCGCAGAGCGCAAACAACACATTAAAGTCCGCGAAACCCAGATGGAGATCTCATCTGACAACCCCGCCTTCACCGAAGACATCGAAGGAAAGTTGGCCGACGCCCAGTCACAACTTGAAACACTTCAGAGCCAGCGCAAAGAGCTGGAGCAGGAAAAACTCGCTCTCGAAGACCTGAACCACCGCAAGCAGGAATTCCTGAACGGGCAACTTGATCTTTCCGAAAAAATTTCCACCGCCATCACCACAATCGAACGCGAGCTTTTCGATTCAAAACAAGAACTGGGCGACCTTGACCAAACGCGCACCTCTTTCGTCAATCACCTCAGCCGGATCGAAACGATCAACCCGGAGGCTTGGCCCAAGGAATCCCTGAGCACCGAGATCCAAAACGCCCTCGTTATCCTGGACAAAGCAGAAGACGAATACCAGCAGGCCGCCGCCTATTTCAACGGCTCCGGCAAGGGCAGTGTTCTAGGCGCCCCATCCTCCTCGCCCAGCAACATCACGTCGAACTCCAACTTCCTCACCATGCTTCGAAATGGACTGGCCTTCAATCTGCCCGTCATCATCTTTGGTTCCCTTGCCCTTCTGATCTATCTCTTCAAGTAAGCTCCATCGGATTATGTTCTTCCGCAAAATGAAACGCCAACCCGCAGCACCTTCGCTTAATGAGCTTTCGGAGTTGAATATTGAAATCGCGAAGTATGAATCATTGATCGAGAATGCTCCCTTGAAGTTGCTCGAACAACAGGAACGTGAACGAAACATCATCCCGGCCCCCGATGATTTCGAGGACCGTCGTCGTGAGCGTCGTTTCTACGCCGATCTCAGCAAAGGACAAATCATCAACGAGCGCCGCTATCGCACCCGTAATACCGTGCTTTTTGTGCTCCTTTCTGCCGCCACCGTGTCGGTCTGCTGGTGGATCTACAGTTCGCTCGTTCGCTACGGCGTGCTCTCCTGACCACTCGGGAATGTGGAAAATTCAAGCGATCATGGAATGGAGCGGAAGAAGCGCCCCAAAGATGCCCGTCTTCTCAAGACTTAATACTCTGGACCTTTAGCATCCAGAGATTTCCCCATCATGCTCGGTCTTTGCGGTTCCCTCCCGCGCTTCTCCGGTACATCCTCCGTCCATGGCTGATTCCCACATCGATGTCCGCTATGTCGCCAACCTCGCTCGCATCAATTTGAGCGAAGAAGAAGTCACCCGTTTTGGCGGGCAGCTTGAGGGCATCATGGCGCACATCGAAAAACTTTCTGAAGTCGACATCGAAGGCATCGAGCCATCCGCCCACGCCCACGATCTTTCTAACAAAGTGCGCGAAGACATCCCTGTTCAAAGCCTCCCTACCGAGGGCTTTCTTCAGAATGCCCCTGACCAAGCCGACAACCAACTCCGGGTTCCCAAAGTCGTCGACGCCTAATCTTTCTCGAACATGTCACTCGCCGCCTCCTCTCTTAGCTCGCTTCGCCGCCAACTCACATCGGGCGAAATTTCCTCCCGCGACATTGTCGAAGATGTCATCGCTCAGATTTCATCACGTGACGGCGATGTCGGAGCCTTTCTTTCCCATCATAGCGAGGACGCCCTTGCCGCCGCCGAAAAAGCCGATCTCTCTCTCCCCCTTGGCGGTCTTCCCATCGGGATAAAAGACAACATTAACGTCGCAGGCCAGCCCTGCACCTGCGCCTCCAAATTTCTCAAAGACGCCTACACCTCTCCTTACGATGCCACAGCCATCACCAAGCTGAGAGCCGCCGGCGCCATTCCTTTTGGAAAAACCAATCTCGATGAGTTCGCAATGGGCTCATCAACCGAAAACTCCGGCCTTCAAACAACTCAAAACCCTTCCGCTCCCGGACACATTCCCGGCGGCTCTTCCGGAGGATCAGCTGCCGCCGTCGCGGCCAACCTAATCCCAGCTTCCCTTGGCTCGGACACCGGTGGCTCCATCCGTCAACCCGCCAGTCATTGCGGTGTCGTAGGCCTAAAACCAAGCTATGGACGCGTCTCCCGCTATGGCCTCGTCGCCTTCGGCTCCTCGCTCGATCAGATTGGCCCCCTCACTCATACCGTGGAGGATTCAGCCCTTCTTCTCAATGCTCTGGCCGGAATCGACCCTCGCGACTCAACATCTCTGGAGGACCCGGTGCCTGACTACACCGAAGGCTTGGACGCCGGCGTTTCGGGAATGAAACTCGGCCTGCCCAAAGAATATTTCGCCGACGGCCTCTGCCCAAAAATTCGCGAGCGTATCGAATCTGCCGCAAAGAAGCTCGAATCACAGGGAGCCGAAATCGTCGAAATCTCCCTCCCTCACACCGAGTATGCGGTAGCCACCTACTACATCATCGCACCGGCGGAAGCCTCTTCAAATCTCTCCCGCTTTGACGGGGTCCGCTACGGAAATCGCACGGATCACCCGGCAGACATGCTCTCTCTCTACAAAGACAGCCGGGAGGCTGGCTTTGGATCCGAGGTCAAGCGACGGATCATTCTGGGAACTTACGTCCTGTCGTCCGGCTACTACGACGCCTTCTACCTTCGCGCACAGAAAGTCCGCACTCTCATTCGTCGGGACTTTCAAGAAGCCTTTGAGAAGGTCGATGCCATCCTGACCCCGGTCGCCCCGGAAACGGCCCCAAAAATGGGAGCCGCCTCCGGAGACCCGCTTAAACACTACCTCGCTGATATCTACACAATTTCGGCGAATCTCGCTGGCAACTGCGGAATCTCGGTCCCTCTTGAGCCCATCGACAGCCTCCCGATTGGACTTCAAATCCTTGGCCCACACCTTGGAGAAAAAACAATCCTTCGCTGCGCCCGCGCCGTGGAATCTGTATAGGATCCAGGTCAACCTTTAGGATTAAATCTCCAATGCCTACGATATCGACGCCTCCTGCTCTTTCCAACACGTCTTCCACCTTCCCGACTCATTTTAAGAGAGTTTCCATCACTCCCATTTCCAACTGGGCTTCCTAGGTCAGTCCATAAAAAAGCCCCCCTCGTAAGGTGGCCTTATTCGAAATTCTCTTTGGCTGGAAATTTTACCAGTCCACGTTGTGACCACGGGTATCAATGTGGGTAAAGTCGGAGTAGCGTCCGATCCCCCCTTGGAACGCCCCCTTGGAACGCACATAAAGCGCAGCGCAGGCGACGGAGCTTGGGGAAGCCTTGAACTGAAGATCGAGCGCGAAGTTCTGCATGTGCCAGGAGCGGGGCTTGGCACCAGGGCAACGACGATTGTAGGCAGGACTCCGGTATGCCGAAACTACATCATTAATAGGTTGCTCAAGAACAGCTGCGACGCGGTCTGCAGCCATCAGCGTTCCCGCCATGGCGCGCCACATCGACTTGGGAGGCAGCGTATTCCAAAGGCTCCCTTTTGTCTTAGCATGGGACTTAATGACCTGAAGAGGAGTCACATACTTGAGTCGAAGTCCTGTCAAATACTTGGCATAACTCTGAACTTTTTGCTCTCCCTCAAGCTTTAACCAAGTTTTAGGGAGACTATTGAGGTTAAGCGGCGGAGATTGACGGAAAAGAAATCCGTGGGAGGTTTGAGTCGTGGCGACCAAACTGGCCGCGGCCGCGGTAGTGGCCGCAAGAAAGGTGCGGCGGGTGGGAAGGATGATACGATTGTTCGTTTCACGGCTCGGCATTGCGGCGGCAGCCTGGAACGAAAGTAAAAAAATACCAGTGAATTCTTCATACTGGCCATTTATACCTTGACTTTCAACATTTCTTTAAATTTTTTGCAAACGTATACTGCGTCGCCACGTTTAGACCGCCTCATCATGGGAAGATTTCTTTACCTAGGCCTTCCAATACCCCCCTTTTCGCTTCCGGCGCAGAGATGACTACATTCGAAGGATTTGATGGGAATCCCGCAGTCTCCTCCCCCTCGGGCCTTTCCAGAAAAAAACCTTTTGACGACACGGGCTACATTGGACTCGATCCGCCGATTGAGGATATTTCGGGCTGAATTTCCCATTTCCTATTGGATGAAACTGGAAGTTTCCGAAACGAAGAATCCTGGGGAATTTTCGACTTCAGCGGTGACGGGAGTAACGGACCTCGGTCACTCTTTTTTCAAAGCGGGGGAAATGAGAATCGAATGGCTTTTCGTGTGGACAGAGACGGTTCCAGCAACGTTGTCGCTTTCATCGAGATTCCGAAGGACAATATTTGGGGTTTTGTCGCCTCCACTTTCATGCCTGGTGGAGATTTGAAGGTCTACTGACGTGCTTTCGAGAGTTCATTTCCGTGTCACATACACGTAGCAGGCATTTATGGCCGTCCTAGGCCCACGAAACCAGGCGCACAAAACAACGGCGCCTTTCTTTAAGGCTGCTGCTGCTAGGATTTTGCTTTGGGGGGTGATCGCTTGAGGGCGTCGTTGAAACCGATCGGAGAGGAAAGAAAGGGGGCTATCTAAAATCTGCGCCCACCTACAGCCACGTCAGTCCGATTAAGATTTCAATTCGGCCTCGATTCCTTGAAGCGCCAGTTGGCCCTTTCGGTCAAAAAGGCTGACAAAGATGGCGACGGTAAAGCCGACCACGAAGGCCGGAAACATCTCCTCGAGATTTGCAAAAGCCTCGCCAGTGGCGCCAGGCAGCGCGGGCATCACAAACTTGAAAAACGGCACGGCGAGAAAACCCGAGATCATGGCGGCAAGAGCGCCTCGCCGGGTAAATCGCTTCCAGAAAAGGGACAGAATCATAGTTGGACAAAACGTTGCGGCGATCCCGGACCAGCCAAAGACGATGAACCAAAAGACAGTCCGCTCGGGAATGGCGTAGGCGACCGTCATCGCGAGTGCAAAAGCACCCATGGCCAGCACAACAGTCGTCAACCGGCATAGTCTCACCAAGCTTTCATCGGGCAGCGATGGATTCATGATCCGCTGGTAAACGTCGCGGACAACGGAACTCGCGGCGACCATCAGCAGGGAATCGACCGTCGACATCGCGGCGGATAGGACCCCGGCAATGACGAGGCCGATGAGGGTCACTGGAATGAGGATTTCAACGATCAAGGGAAGGACGTCTTGCCCATTGGCCCCGAGGACGGCGACTAGGGAATCTTGCGGCCCCATGAGAAGGTGTCTCCCGATCATACCAATCATGACCGCCCCGCAATCGGTCAGGGTGGTATAGAAGATCGCGACGATGGCGCCCTTCTTGACCTCGCATTCGGATTTGAGCGCCAGGATGCGAACAAAAACCTGCGGCGAACCGAGGAATCCCAGGCCGATCGAAACAAGCGCCACGATTGCCAGAAGGTTGTTCAGCGTCAATCCGGCCGGGCCCCAGATGGACATCAGACCAGGATCTTGTGCCTCGAGCCCGTCGGCAACGTTGTTCCAACCACCGGCGTAAAAGAGACCGATAATCGGGATAGTCACGAGACCGATGAACATCAATGTCCCCTGAAAAACATCCGACCAAACCACGGCCAAAAATCCGCCAGCCACGATGTAAATGACGACGACACTGAACCCGACCACCGCGCCGGTGAGGTAGTTCCAACCCAGGAAGCTGTTGAATGCGGTCGCCGTCGCGTCGATCTGGGCGCTGACATAAATCATGACAAATACGACTAAGGCGCATGCGGAAACGAGCCTTAGCGAATGAGAAGTATCTCGAAATCGTGCCTCCAGGTAGTCGGGAATTGTAAGCGCCCCGTATTTCGTGGTGAGCCGATTAAAGCGCCGGTTCATCGCGAGCCAGGCGATGCCCACTCCCACGATTTCGCCGACCACCACCCAGAACGCCTGGAGGCCGATCGCGGCGCCCATCCCGGTGAGCCCCAACAGCAGCCAGGCTGATTCACCGGTGGCTCGCGCCGAAAGGGCAGCCGGGAGAAACCCCAGCCGCTTTCCCGCCGCGATATAATCGCCGAGAGATTTCACTCGCCTGGAGGCGAACCACCCGATGCCTAAAAGGATCAGTAGGTAAACAAGAATGCCGACGAGTTTCGGGGACATGACTGACTGCTAGGAATTTGCTTTGGGGGTGGACTGCTGGAAGGGATCGGAGAGGGAGTTACGGGGGAAAGAGGGGCAAGAATTGAGCTGAGATAATTGAGCACGGGAACGGTGAGACGGAGAATCAGGCGAAAAAACGAGCGGCTTTCATCCGCAGAACGTTTCAGGACGGAAATTCATAATGCGAGAACGTAGTCCTCCTTCCCACCATGCCAAGGATTGTTTTGGCAGCGGTTATTTGGGATCTCATTGAGCAGAGTCAGAAATCTTCGCGATCCGGCGAGCGATTAACGGCGTGTTTGCCACTCCGCTCGATCTGAGCCAGTAGTTGCAGGCTTGGCGGGATGTGAGATCGGTTTATCTCGCGCGAATCACACACGAAGAATGACCGGCGTGTTCTCTGAAAATTGACTCCATCAATCTTTGGTTTCCAGACGTCCCTTACCTTTTACAAGGAGCCGATGACCGCCCATCTACGGGGCGGCAGGTTTCCAAACCCGATGTCCTGATTTTTGAATTCAAGACCCTCATGATCCCTCAAGAGATTCCAGATCAAATTGGCACGGACCGGAACAGAGCGATCACCTTTAGCAATTCAACCTCTTCAGCGGAAACATCGTCAAGGCGCTCGCGCTTCGTGAGCCTGTCGTGAAGTAGGCGGAAATCCGCCCGTAGATCTTCGGGCGTCGAAGACGCCTGACCAGCGACCATACTCCATGAAGATAGAAGTCGATGGTCCTGCTCACTTCCTGCCACTTGTTTTACCGACTCATGACGAGGATCTTTTGAAATCCGCTCAAATAGATTGATCACAGACTGCTTTCCTCCTTCCAAAATCTGAAGAATTCTTCCTTCGTCTATCACCAAGATTCCTGTGATGTCCAAGTCCGCATTTAGGGACAATGATTTCTGCTCAATATCAGCGAGATCATCCGAACCAAAATGCTTGGTTGCCTGGCTCACGTATGCGAGGCGATAGACCAAGGCCAGATCAGCACGACTCGCCTCGAGCAAGGAAGATTTCATCCTATCCTCACATTCTCTTTTTTGATCCATCCCTGTTAGATTTATACAGAATTGCCAATTGGCAAGCAAAAGCCGGTGTAGGGCGAGGCCCCATAAATGACTTGTTGACAGGAATTCGCTAAACTGAAAATGTCAGCGTTGATATTTCTCATATAAAAAATGTGAAACTTAGCTTCAAATCCTTGTGAAAAAATACCCCACATCCTCATTAACCTTTCTCGCCCTCATCTCTCTGGCTGCCGAATCTAGTCAGGCTGCAGATTTGCTAGGCTACTACGACTTCGACGATAACACCGACCCAGCGGTCGCACCTGCCTCCAGTGGAATCGCTCCAGACGCGGTAATCACGGCACCTGCGGCATTCACGGCAGACATGGGCGGGCGCTCCGGGCTCGCGGGCGATTACGCGCTCGATCTCGGCGCGGGGGCCGGCAGTGGTGCCTTCGCACGCGTTCCGGCCGGATCACATTTCGACCTCGCGGTAACGACGAATTCGATGGCAGTGTCTTTTTGGCAAGTCAACGTGGGTGACGGCGGCGGCGGATTCTTCGCCACGACGGCCTTTTGGGTGGACTCCCCGACTGCCGCTGATGACGGGCGCGGTTTTCAGGTTCACTCTCCGTGGAGTAACGGCACATTCTACTTTGACCAGTCCGGATGCTGTGGCGGTGGACAGCGCCTGACCTCCGGAGGACTTATCAATGCAAACGTCTGGCAGCACATCGTCGTCCAGCGGGACAGCCTCGGCAATCAGGAGATCTGGGTCGACGGAACGATATCGGCAACTGCCCCAGGGGCAGAGCCGCTGGATCCTTTTTCTGGCATCGTCACGATAGGAGCTAACGGTGGCGGCACCAATAATCTCACCGGGATGTTGGATGAATTTGCAGTCTACTCCGGCACTCTCACCGAGACGGAAATCGGCCAGCTGGCAGCGGGCACCGCCACTCCGAGCGATATCGCAAAGAAACCCGAAGATGCCGACAATGACGGCCTGTTAGACTCTTGGGAAGTGGCCTTTGGCCTTTCCTCGAGTGACGACGGCTCGGTCGATCCGAACAACGGCCCGGACGGTGACTTGGACCTGGACGGCCTAACGAACCTTGAGGAATTCGAAGCTGGCCTCGAGCCGGACAACGACGACTACGACATGGACAATCTTCTGGATGGCGTTGAGACCAACACAGGCACCTACGTCGATGCGACTGACACCGGCACGGATCCGAAGAACTCCGACACGGATGGCGACGGTCTCAGCGACGATGTGGAAGATCCAACCAAGCCCTTCGTCGATGCGAATCAGCCCGGCACAGACCCGACTCGAGTAGATACCGACGGCGACGGCTTCGGCGACTTTCTTGAAATCAGCAATGGGAGCGACCCGACTGACATCGACAGCACCTTGGGCACGGACGAACTCACCCTGCTAGCGTATTTCAATTTTGACGGTCAACTGGCTGATCAAGCTGGCAACACACCTGCCGCCGTACTCGGCGGATCAGCAGTCCTAACCACCACTGGCATGGGCACGACTGGCAACCCGGGAGACGAGGCAATCGAACTCGGCGCGATCAACGACGGAGCCTACGCACAAACACCCGCTGGCTCCCATCTCGACCAAGCATTCATCAACAACTCGATGTCTGTTACTTTCTGGCAGTTCAGAACAGGAAATGGCAACAGTAGTGCCTTTTGGATTCACTCCCCGGATGCGACCGGGAACCAGCGCGGATTCCAAGCACACACACCCTGGGGGAATGGCACCATTTACTTCGACCAATCAGGTTGTTGTGGTGGTCCTCAGCGCCTGACCACCACCGGAGCAGCGATCAATGTCTGGCAACACTTCGTCTTCCAGCGCGATGAGTTCGGCGAACGCCAAATCTGGATTGATGGGGTTCTGAGCGCGGCTGCGAGTGGTGGCGAGCCCCTTGATCCGTTTGACGGCATCATCACCCTCGGAGCAGAGGGGCCAACCCTGGCCAACAGCTTTGCCGGTCGGATCGACGATTTCGCCATCTTCGCCAATCCCTTGGCCCCCGAACAGATCATGGACCTCGCCACAGGAGCGAATCCGCCGGATCTAATCTCCTCTCCAGTGCCCTTCGTGATCACAGAAATCAATCACGACGTGGCGACTGGAAAGACGGTGATCACGTGGAACTCACGAGCGAACAGAAACTACGCGGTCGATTCCTCAGACGATCTTAGCGCATGGGAAGAGCTCGATGATAGTGTCGAGAGCGAGGGCGAATCGACTTCTTTCAACGACTTCCTCCCAGTCGAAACGCCGCGTAAATTCTACCGTGTCCGCGAGATCCAGTAGGGCTCGGCGCCCAAAAGGCAACGACGCTTGGCCGGAAAAAGGCCAAGGTTTACCCGTAAGGATTTTTGAGAATCGTCCTGATCTATAAAAGAAAACGACTGCAACATGGAGATCGGCATCGATCCCCTATCGTTGAGCTTTCAAGTTGAATCCATCAGGTCTGCTTT
>JAPKDJ010000190.1 GCA_026421245.1 Akkermansiaceae bacterium
CGGGCGGGGGGATCCACGTCTTCGACAAGGACGGCGGGAAGATCGGCGTGATCGCAACCCCAGAACATCCTGCCAATGTTTGCTTCGGCGGCGACGAATACGACACCCTCTTCATCACGGCCCGCACCGGGTTCTATTCGGTGAAGACCCTTGCCAAAGGGGCCAAGCCGAAGGGTGCTAAGTGGTAACGCACAAGCGTCACTGCGCGAGCCTCCAGGCGAGGAGATCGTTTCAAGTCGGCTTCCGGGAGGACGCGCTGCTGGGCATTCAGCGAGCGTCGTTGAAGGGGCCGGAGAGGGGAAGGAAGGGGCTGCCCGACCGACCGACCTTGACGGACTCGTGACACGGTCGTATTCGATCGTGACAGCTCGGAAGAGATGGATTTCTCTAGTCACAGGGCTCAGCGAACTGTGGTGAAAGGGCACTTCGAGTAGGACCAGGAAATATGGGTTTAATTCCCATCGCCGCTCCTTTTTCTCTCGGCCTTTGATTCAGCTGTTTTTTGTGCGGCGAATTGAATTTTTCATTCTGATCTTTGGTCTTATGGTCGTGATGAAGAATTTAATGAAACTGATTGCCGTGGCTCTCGTTGGAGCGATGGGTGTGAGCTGCACGACAAGCTACGATTCCTATGGAAACCGCAGCCAGACGGTTGATCCTGCCGGCGCTGCCATTGGAGCAGTTGCTCTGGGGGTAATCGCCTACTCGGTGGGGCGGAGCAGCGGGACGAGAAGTGAGCATCGTCGCCACACTTCTGGTTACAACAATTACCGCTACGGGAACTACGGGGGACGTTCCTGCCGATAGTCTTTGCCTTTCCCCTGGATTCAAACCGGTGCACTTTCGGTTTGAACCCAAGGGGTTATCTGGTTCCCTTCTCCCGCTTCGGATCGTATGGTGCAGAAAAGGAAGCGGTCGCATCATGTGTCTTGCCCAGATTCACAATGGCAAAGATATTCTCGCGAAGGAAAGTCGCTGTGATTTTTTGCTCAGACTTCACATAGCCCATGGCGATGCTTTTTCCTAAAGTCGGGCTGAAACAAGCGCTGGTGGTGTAGCCGCAGACTTCGTCATTGCAGAGGATTGGCTCGCTTCCCCAAAGTTTCACTGAGGCGTTATCGAGAACAAAGTTGACCATTCGTTTTTTAAGGCCGGCTTTTTTTTGCGTGAGCAGAGCTTCTTTTCCAAGAAAGTTCTTCTCCCAACAAACCGCAAATCCCAGCCCTGCTTCGAGCGGTGTTTCATCCGGTGAGAGCTCGTGGCCGTATGCCCGATAGGACTTCTCAATCCTCATGGCCGAGATGGCATTGTTACCGACGGGACGTGCTCCTTTTGCAAAGAGAACATCCCACAAAGCAGGGGCATTACCGGAGGAAACATGGAACTCCCAACCGAGCTCGCCGACATAGGTCAGTCGGACGGCTCGGAGTTTGATCCCGGCGATTTCAATCAGCTGAGAAGTTCCAAACGGAAACGCTTCATTGGAAAAATCGACCTCAGAGATTCTCTCTAACAGCTTGCGGGAATTAGGACCCATCACCGATATCACGGCCCTGTCCTCAGTGATATCCGTCAGCGTGGCATCGGCGCCCTCGGGGGTGTGACGCATGATCCAGTCGTAGTCCTTCATCTGCTGACCTGTCGCGGTGATGATGTAAAAGGAATCCTCGGACTCGCGCACCACCGTCAGGTCACTTTCAAAGGTTCCCTTTTCATTAAAGAGACCGGTGTAGATCACCTTGTTGATCTCGGTATCAATATCTCCCCCACATAGGTTCTGCAAAATCTCTAAGGCGTCCTTTCCACTGAAGCGATATTTCGCAAAAGTCGATTGATCTAACAGAGCGACATCTTCCCGACAGGCTTCCACTTCTTCTGCTGTCCATTTCTGCCAGTTCTGCTCTAGGAATGAGTATTCGATCTCCGCCTTCTCCCCCGAAG
>JAPKDJ010000103.1 GCA_026421245.1 Akkermansiaceae bacterium
CCTGCTAGGAATTTGCTTTTGAGGTTGAACGGTTGAGGTCGTCATTGGAGGGATTGGCGAGGGGAGAAAGATCTTGAAGCCAGTTTTTGGTTGGAAGAAAGAACAAAGAAAAGGGGGCCAATGATGCTGGAGGATACTCGGATAATCCTCTTTAGGTAGCCTTAGAATTTTCTCTAAGCCCCTTTTGAGCGTGCCTGCCTCGCCGCCTTAAAAGACTTGATACATAGAACCACAAAAATTGCTGAGACTAGAGACATAGTGATCATGCAACCGGTTGAGAGCTTGAGTTCGAAATCTCCCTTCATTGCAGTAGGGATGATGCGTCCGAGAGGGGCGAGGAAGCCAAGAAGACCGAAGGTCGCAGCTATATGCATTCCTAGTTTGAGTTTGTCCGGGTTCTTTGCAAGGAGGGAGCCCAAGAGAATGGGAGCTCCAGCAATTGCAGGGATTAAGGCGGTCAAGCTTTCCATCCCACCTCCCAAGTAACCTAGAAGGGCAAGCGCGATTAAGATGATTCCAGTATTAATTCCTATCTTTGGCATGTTCATGTCAGCCAGATCCTAAAGAGAAGTAACGATTTTACAAGTTGGCTATTTTGATGAGGCCAAGAAGCTCGCCGATCCCCCTTATTGTTGGGCGACGATGTCTTAATCTTTGGGGTTGCGGAGTGAGGCGCCTAGCGAATTTTAATCATGTATCTAATTACCAGGGGAAAAGGTTCGTTAAATGATAAGGGATTTTCTTTTGGTCGCCGAGGGGGCGGCAAACGGGCAGAATATCAGCGATGAAAACGATCCTGAATTTTCTCTTTCTTCTCTTCCTCAATACGAGCGCTCTGGGCCAGGCGGGTTTCGATGGAGTCATCAGTCACAAGATCCGGAGTAAATACCTAGGTGGAGTGGAGACGGCCATCCATGTTCTGAAACCCAGCAAGATGGATGAGGGAAAGCGCTATCCGGTTCTCTATATTTTGCCGGTTATTGACGGAGATGCTTCCTGGGGGAAACCGTTCAAAATTGCGCAGGAAGAAAATTTCCCCGACAAATATGGTGTTATTTGTGTGATGGCGACATACCCCCGCGGCACTCTCTATTGTAATCATCCCACCAAGAGAAACCAGCAGGACGAAAGTTATTTCGTCCACGATGTCGTTCCTTTCGTTGATCAGCATTACCCTACAATCGCGCAAGCGCAAGGACGCTACCTCACTGGATTTTGTGCTTCGGGTAGCGGTGGTCTCTGGCTGATGCTTCGCCATCTCGACATGTTTGGCAAGGTCGCAGCCTGGGACGCTTGGCTCGATCTCGATAAGATGATCGAAGCCGATGAGAAGTTGTTTGGAACGAATGAGAACTACCGCGACTATGCGGTGCTCAATCAAATTGACCGCCATGCCCACGAGTTGATTGATGGTCCTACTAGGATCGTGATGATGGCTTACCGTAACAAGAGGGATGGTGTCCATAGTGTCCACCGATTTCACGACAAGCTGTTCGACTACGGGATACCTCATGTATTCGAGTTCCATGAAGCTGAAGCGCATCGGTGGGATAGCGGCTGGTTATCGCGCGCTGTAGAGTATCTTTTCCTCGAGAGACTACCGGAAGGGGTGGGGAAAGCTTTGCAACCACCTAAAACGAAGGCCCAAGTCGCTGCTCTCCACCGCGGTGCGGTAAATCGCCGCCGGCGAATTATTCTGCACCACGATGCCGCACTCGACTGCTTCAAGCCATCAATGAAGATAGGTAAGGTGGTCGAGAATACTTATGCATTTGCTAATGATCCCAAGAGTCAAATCGATACGGTTATGCTCGACGTTGGCGGCGGCGCGGTGCCCTGGCCGAGCAAGCATATGAGTCAGATCGAAGGGCTGCAGGATTGGTTTGCGAAAGGGAATGACTTTCTTCCTGCGGTGGTCAAAGTCGGAAACGAACGCGGATTAGAGGTGTTTTTTTCCTATCGTATCAATGGGATTGCCAATTTGAGCCCGGAGCCATTGAAACGGAAAAGGTCGAATTGGTTGCTCGACTGGCGCGAGGATCCGGAGCCGCCCCATGATCCGCGGATCCCGTGGGACCACTCGAATTGGCAGACTGAAAAGAAGGGTAAGTGGGGAGGGGACGCAGCCTTGTGGAACTATGCTCTGCCGGAAGTGCAGGCTCTGCAGATTCAAGCCATCCGCGAACTTGTTAGCGGCTACGAGATTGATGGTATTCAGCTCGATTTCGTCCGTCATGCTCCCTACTTACCGGTGGGACGACAATGGGAAAATCGTGATCGATTGACGGAGTTTTTGATATCGGTTCGGGCTATGGTCCGTGAGGTGGAGATTGAAAAGGGAAGGCCGATTCTTCTTGGAGTGAAGGTCGCGAGTTCAGTGTCAGGTTGCCACTTTGATGGTATCGATATCGAGCGCTGGATTGGTGATGGGCTGGTTGACATCGTTGCAGTTGGAGCACGTTCGCTGGAAGTGGATCTTGGAGGATTTAAGAATATTATCGGGGATAGAGAGGTGAAACTCTACCCCAGCCACGATCGTCACCACGGATCGGATGGCTACTCCTACCCGCCCTTGCGTTACCATCGTGCGGTTATGGCAAATTTTTGGAGGCAGAAGCCGGATGGCGTGATGTTGTTCAACTTCGGCGGCGGCCGTATTGATGGCAGAGCTGGTAAGAAAGACGATTCCCTTGGATTCAGGGAGTTTGGTCAACTGGCAACTCTGCGGGCTAAAGAGATGACCTACGTTATTCAGCGTCGCGCCGGTGGGCATCCCTGGGAGTTTGGGCATCCCGAAGACGGTAAGTTTCAGCCTTGGTCCTTTGCTAATTCAAATCTCCTCGCCGTGCTGCCAGCAAAACTCGGACAACATGGGAAAGGTCTGACTTATCTAAAATTGGATATAGCTGAATTGGGCCCCAAGGCGAAACTCCGTGTGCTCTTCTCTGATCCTGGGGCGGACGGAGATAAGATTCCAGCCGGGTCGACCCACTATCGATATGGGGATGGTAACTATCGGGCGAGACCGCTCGCGAAATTGGATGTCAGTAGGATCGAATCGAGACTGAACAACATTCGGCTTGGCCTGGCGGAGGTGCGCGACGATGGCTGGCTTGAGTGGAGCGTGGATGCAAAGTTTCTCGCGGTTGGCGAGAATCTGCTGTGCTTCCGCGCACTAGGCTTAGAGGCGGGGCGTGCAGAGTCGATCTCGATTGAATGCCTTGAACTAGACATCGAGTAGGTCCAGCTTGCTACGCTGAGCTTCGCGGTTCAATTTGGGCTTTGAACGCCGCGTGCCTTCATGGAGCCGATCTTCAATCCTCCTTCGCTTCCTTAATCAGCTTGGCTAAAGTCTTATCTAGATCTTCTTTGGCTTGCCCCATATGCCTGATTATCCCTTTCCTGCTAGGAATTTACTTTTGAGGTTGAACGGTTGAGGTCGTCATTGGAGGGATCGGCGAGGGAAGATGAGATTCACGTCAGCTCCGCCATCCACACCTTGCGGTAGGCCACCGGGCCGTGGTCGCCCTGTAGCATGAGTGGGCCCTGTTGTTCTCTCGCCGACGATGCCGGCGCGGGTCGGATAGGCGCCCTAGGACCGAAGGGGATTGGAGGCTTTTTTGGAGTAATGTTGACAATCGGATCATTCGTCATGGGGCTGCTTGGATGGCTGCTAATCATGAAAAAGAAAGCACTTCAATGTTCATCTTGTCAGGCTGTTTTCGCAGCGAGCGAGATCGATCTGCCGTTGGGTTACCTTCGCGGCTTTCTTCTAGTTCAATGTCAGCGGCATGAATTCCAGATTGAAGAGGCAATTATCCAGCTCGGGCCAGACTGAGCGAAGACTAATATGGTCATCGGCGGCAATCTCATCCGCGTAGGGCCCTTTTGGGATCGTGGGGGCGATTTTCTCCATCTCCTCGGCATCTAAGCAGCCAAGCCTTTCGGGGATCCTGATACAGGGGAGCTCCAGGAATCGCGGGCGCGGTGTGCTCAAGTCCGATAGGCTGCAGCGAGATGCTTAATTATTTTAGAATTAGCTTGCGCCCTCACGAAGCGATCTCTAAAAGAAGTTTACTTGTCCAAATTTGGACACACACACACATAATTATTATAAACGATGAAAAAATCCATTAACCCTGTGCTGCTCACAACAGCCTCAACTCTTGGTCTCGCTTGCCTTGCGCAGCCAGCATCAGCAGCCAGTATCCATGTTGAGGACTTTAATTCGAATGACGGCGGCTATGTCGCGGCTCTTTTTAATCCCAGCGCGAACGCTGGTGGGGATACTTCAGGACCGTGGGTCGTGGGACCAAACGGTGTGGACTCCACCAATGCTTGGTCGGTGATTGGGGGAGAAGGTGGGCCATATGAGCATCATTTAACTAGTCCCGTGATCAATGTTTCTGGGAATGGTCCGGTCTCTCTGGAGTTTGACCACAAAACGCTCCTTGAAGGACAGTGGGATGGTGGAGTGATCATGACCAGCGTCAACGGTGCCGCGTTCACCCAACTGACGAATTTCAGCAAGAATGGCTACAATGATACGATGCAATCAAGTAATACTTGGGGGTATCCCGAGGGTATTGACGATATGGTTGGATTGGACATGTTCAGCGGTAACTCTGGGGGGTTTGTCACCTCGGTCGGAGAACTCGGCATCTTGGGTGCTGGAGACACTCTACAAGTCCAGTTCCGGGGAGGATGGGATTGGGGCTTTGTCCAAGGGGCTGGCGCGCCCGAGTGGATCGTTGACAATATTACGGTGAATCAGACCGTCCCCGAGCCATCTTCGACTTTGTTGATAGGGATGGCGGGACTAGCTCTCGTGCTGAGGAAACGGTCGCGCAAATAGTCCATCGAATTTACCTTGATTGCCCGGTGTGAGGCTCGGACCGCGTGGTTCGTGGCTTCTGCTGGGGGGCTCCCGTTCTGCGAGTCCCTGGGCGGCGCCTACAGCAGCTTCTGCTGACTACGGTGGCTTCCGGGCTGTTCTGGTCTGGCCCCAAAAGTCAATGAGCGACCGGTGTAGTCGGGGCGCAGCGAGGGACGATCGGGCCCGGCTTACTTTGTTTGTCGCAGCACCTGGAGTTGCCCCCCGGAAATAGCGCTTCTGGCTTCTGGCGAGTTAAGGCCGAAAAGGGGACTGCCACTGAGGAGTAAAACTCTTTGGAGCTGGACTCCTCGCTTGCTACTCCTTGTGCCTGCGCAGGGTATGCGGGACATGGAAGTGTTCCGGCGATCACTCTCTTCCGTTATCTGGGACAACCGTGGCAGAGCCCTCGTGCCGCCGCCCAGTAGGGGGCGGGTAGCCCCACGGGAGGGATGGTTGAGCCATGCTAGATACTCTCTCCGCTCCTTCCCCGTGTTTTCCCAAGTTACATCGAGCATCCATCAGGAAGCTTGGATCCTTGTGCAGTCACTGGGAGAGGGTCCTACGGTTCCAGCCCTGCTGCATGGGCTGCCTTTCTTCTTATTGACCTGCGCAATGTGAGTGATGACAAGCGCCTTCCAGTGTTCGGTTTGAAGTGGTCGTCTCATTCTGTTCTGTCCCACGGCACGGGTAAGCGCAATCTCTGATATTTTGCACTGCAGTTAGGGCATCGAAAATACGGCGGAGCCGCCTTGAAGACGACCCCGGCGAAATACTTGTCTAGCGCGCGCGCTTTTTCGATTCCGAAAAACCCGCGACCTGGAACCGGATCTTTCTAGTTTTCGCGAACGAAGAAGAAGAGCTTATCTTCATCACCCAGAAGGCCCGATGGAATGATGTAGGTCGTGCTCTCGCCCTCGGGATGAACTCCATCATTGATCTCCAACCAATCTTCTAGCGGAATCGAAAGATCATCAGTCGAAAAAACCGCATAGGTTTTTCCCGGAGAACTTCCAGAGTTCCAAGTCAGTGCGACGTCACCATTTGCAGCGACCGAGATGTTAGTAATCGCAAGTTCCACAGCTCCAGGTGCGCCGCCGAGAGGATTGAATGTTCCGTCAGCGAGCTGCTTCACTTGATCTTCTGACAAGGCCTCATCCCAAATAGCAACGTCGTCAATTAGTCCCTCGAAGAAATTTCCTGTTCCGTCCCAGATGCCATCACCGCCGATATTAAAGCTCGATGCGGAGGTGCCTCCAGCCGGGGGTGTATCGTTCTCGCCTGCGATTTCACCATCAATGTAAATGACGCGCCCATCTTCACTGCCGACAATCGTGATGTGAGTCCACTCTTCGGCAATATCCACCCCTGTGTCGATCGTTCCGCCATCCGGACTCCACCAGGAAATGGAGGTATTTGCGCCCATTTCGACGAGGTCATTTTGTCCGAACAGTCCAGTGCGCCCGGGTTGAACAACGTCAAACTTTACCCAGCCCGCGACCGCGAACGCTGTGAGACCGTCGAGCAAAGGAGCGTTAGTAGTCACAGAAGAATCAATTCCATCGAACTGGATGGCCTGATCGCCTGCATTCCCTGTGTGGCCTTCAACGAAGACCGCTCCACCATTTACGGTTCCCGGTGTTGTGCCGATGAGGTCAGCTGTCTCAAGCGCTCCATCATCGAATGACCAGTAAGCAATTGGGATGGGGAAGGGAGGGAAGCTGTTTTTGTCATTTGGATTTGTTGAGGCGGCGATTTCAGTCCCATCGTTTACGCCATCTCCATCAGAGTCGGCGTTGTTCGGGTCAGTCCCCGAGTCTGTTGCGCTGGCAACCACTCCGGTGTTGGTCTCGACTTTGTCGCTTAGCCCGTCTTTGTCGGTGTCCTTCGATCGGGGATTTGTGCCGGTGTCAGACGCGCTCACAAAGGTTCCGGTATTCGTTTCGACGCCGTCCCAAAGTCCGTCATCGTCGGTGTCGTTGTCCCGCGGGTTGGTATTGGCGTTGAATTCGGCGAGGTTGTTCAAACCATCGTTGTCCGGATCCAAAGTGGAATCGTCCACAGTCAGAGCGAGATCGTTCGCTTCTTCCCAGACGTCGGGCATTCCATCGCCATCGGTGTCTGTTGTGGAACGGACAATCTGGAATCCGGCAATGCCTGGTGTGCCGGAAACGACGTTACCGGTGATCGTAAGGGTTGGCCCAGTCAGGCCCTTAAATACGATGTAGTTGCCTGAATCGAAATTCTCGACGATCTGTCCGAACTCACCATCGAAGGTTGCGACGGTCGCATTTATGATTTCATCGTTCGCGGTGAATGTCGCCTCAGAGCCTCCGTCGGATACGACGTAGAGGTAGAGATCGTAGGTCGGGTAGGCGATGTTGCGAACTTCGATTTGAGTGATCACATCGTCGCCTCCTGCACCACTGCCGCGGGGTCGCAAAATACCGTGCATTAAGAGGGCATCGGCATCGGCAGCGCCTGGTTCCACCCCAATCGCGCCAGGGCCATTGGTTGCCCATTTTACGCGAAGGATGGACGCGTTGTCAGCATTGTCTACGAGGCTGAGAGGATCTCCGGCACCGCCGGGAGCATTGTTCCAGTTGCTTTGGCCGAAAATACCCGCAATGCCTGTGACGGAGGCACCAGCACTGATGGCATCGCCTCCCACAAAATTGACACCCAACAGGATATCTCCGACGGCGGCGGGAAAGCTCCCGGATTGCTTGGGATCACTTCCTGCTGCAATCTCTGCCTGATCTTCGAACTGGTCGCCATCCGAATCAGTTTTGTTTGGGTCGGTGGTGTGGGTGAGTACTTCGGCGCCATCGCTCAGAGTGTCTCCATCGCTGTCTGGATTGAGCGGATCCGTCACGGCTTCCTCATTGTCCTTTAGGCCATCGCCATCGGTGTCGGCCAGTTGGGGATGGGTTCCCATTTCGAACTCTTCGAAGTTGGTTAGGGTGTCACCATCCGGATCTTCTCCGCCATCGTTGACGCTTGGATCCAGGTTACGAGCGACGCCGCGGTCTGTGCCGGTTTCCCATTCACTTGGAATGTTGTCACCGTCAGGATCCAAGTTGCTCGTCGCATCCAGCCTCACATTGTCGAAGTGGGAACGGGCACCGTTAAAGTCATCTCCAATGAAAATCACAATATTACCAGCGGGAGGTTCGTCGTCGGTGGCGAACTCAACCGTGACATCCGTGAAGGTCAATCCGACAGCATTATTGAGAGCAACTGAATCGGCGGTCACCGCATTCGATTTCAACAGGGAATCGAGGGCGAGTTGGTCATTCGTGTCTATTCCTTTGAGGAATGCGCTCGCACTGGGAGCTTCGTCGAGCACGGTTAGGCCAATCGTCGACATGGAGTCGGATCCAGACTGGCCGGCATTGCGGTAACCCATTCCAACGGTTAGGGTATAAAGTGTATTCGCCTCATACGGAATGCCCGTATTTTGAAATGCATAGTAACCATTGGCCATCCCGACGTGCTGGTTGCCCTCCGATTTGAATCCGCCAATGTATTCGATAAAAGCACTTCCGCTGTTTGCGCCCTCCAGGCCGATCCAATCGGGATCATCAAGGTTAATCAAAGTTGGGTCATTGAGCTCATTGGTCCAACCTCCTGCACCAAGTTCTCGATTCTCGAAGCTGTGATTATTGATGGCAAGCGGGGCCGCCAACGTAGCCGTGGTGAGTGTGGCAAGCGCCAGCAGTGGTGAGAGGAGAGCGATTGTAATCGTCTGAGTGTGGGCTGTTTTCATATTTAAAATAGGGAGTGCAAGTTTGGGCGAACAGTGAATTGTTACTTAGATTTAATTGTTTGCTGTTGACGGAAAATCGGCTGGTGAAAAATAGTGGTCTTATATTGAGACCTGTCCATGGGGTTTTGATGCCTCAGGTGGTCTAAGCGTCGCGAAGAATTTGAAGGGTGTGGCGGATCGGGATTAGCCGACCTTGTGTCTTGAGGTGGGAGGTGATTTGATCGCCAATGTTGCCGGTTACAATGAGATTGGATTTGGTGGAGAGGACACCCTACAGAATGAGTCGATAGGTCAGCAACTCAATTAGGAGATATGTTTTGAGCGGGTGGCAAGATCTCACTCAAGGACGGATATTTCGAAATCCAGTTGCCCCGAAAGTTCCTCGAGGAAAACCCGAAAGAGACCACCGTCAGTTGGATCGATTTTTACCGATAGCAGGGCGCGCTACTTCGCCCAATCCGGGATCTTTCCGTCGCCGGTCGCTTCGCCCGCGACCACCCATGCGAGATTGAAACGTAGCACCTTGGCGCCGTTGGACTCAGGCATGAAGTAGATCCAACCTTCGCTCGGAGTGCCAGGGCGACCGGCGTTCATCGAGGAGTAACCGCTCGGTCCCGGGTTAGCGAGGCGCTTGACCGGCCACGTTTTCCCGGCGTCAAAACTGGCCCACACGGTGCCGTTCTCACGCCGCGCATTCGGGGTTTCGATGTTGCTAAAAAGGAGGATATCCTTGCCGGCGACCGGCAGGCGCGTCAGGCCGCCCATGCAGCCGTAGGAGCGGTTCTGCTGGCCGTCGGGCAGGACCGCGACGATGCGGAAGTCGATCCAGGTGGCGCCGGAGTCCTTACTGCGTGCCTCGCGACGCTTGGTGAAGTTCGGGCGCTTGTCCCAGTGGACGCGCGAGTTGTAATAGAGCGTCCCGTCGGAGAGCTCCACGATGCAGGCTTCGCCGGTGCCCATCTCGGGGAAAGGCTCGCTCGCCTGCCAACTTTTGCCGCCGTCGTCGCTGAAGATCGCGTTGGTGTAGTGCGTCGGCCACTCTTCACGGGCGTTCTTCTTACCGTAATAGCGCGATGGGCGCACTAGGCGGCCCTTCTTCTCGCCGTGGCGCAGGGTGATCCCGTGGTCGTTCATGTGCATCGACGGCACGTGCCCCTGACTGTCGGGTTTGATCTCGGTTTTCTGTGCCGTCCAGGTCTTGCCATGATCCTTGCTTCGGTAAACGGTCAGCGGCGCTGGCGGGTGGTGCTCTTCGATGAATGCTAGGATGTCGCCGCTGTTCTCATCGACGGTGACCCCGCCGCCCATGAATCCCTTGGCGATGCCAATCGGATCACCCCAAGTCGTGCCGCCGTCTTCGCTGCGCCGCACGCTTAC
>JAPKDJ010000104.1 GCA_026421245.1 Akkermansiaceae bacterium
GGGCATCGACCCAGTAGCCGTTGGATGCGAAGAGCATTCCTTTGTGTGAGGCGAGGTGCATCATCTCGGAACCTCCCGCCCAGGCCCCGTTGGCGTCCGGGTAACCGGCATCATAACTTTGAACCCAACGCGCATTTGGCTCGGGTTCGGCTGCCCCGGACATGAGAACCTGTGGAAGGATCCCAGCGGCAATCGCCACCGCAAGGAGCAGAGTATGCGGCCTTGATTTTTTCTTCAGGAATCGTGTCATTACTTGTTCGAATGTCGTTGCGTTATGGTCACGCCCATTCGAGTCCGGTAAGTGTTCCGGTGCTCGTGCCGAACTGGTCCACCTCCAAGCCGAAATTCTGCAGCATGGACAGCAACAGATTACACGCTTTCACCCGGTCGGTTTTCCCCTCGGGCATTGCGCGGTGCTCGCCTAATTTGAATCCACCACCGGCGAGGACGAGCGGCATGTTCTTACAGGAATGAGTTCCCGTTGCCATGCCACATCCGAAGAGGATCATCGTGTGATCGAACAAGGTGCCGCCGTTGATGGTATCTTCTTTCCCCTTCAAGAGCTCGATGAGGTGAGCCATTTGTGCGATTTGGTTTCCTTCGATGAGTTTGAGAGCCTCGGTTTTCTCTGGGAGCTCCCCATGATGTGAGAAGCCGTGATAGCCGCCCTGCAAGCCGAAGTCGCCATTGGAAAATCCGCTGGAGAGAGTCATGATCCGGGTCGAGTCGGTCTCGATCGCCAGAGCCATCAGCTCCATCATGATCTTCATCTCATCGGCGGTTTGTGGAGCGGGGCGAGGCTCCTCCATCTCGGTTTTAGGCTTGGGCTGATCGAGCCAGGGGTGTTGCTGATCGATCTTCTTTTCTAGGCCCCGCACGGAATCGAGATACTCGGCGAATTTTTGCTGATCCTGCTTCCCCAGTTTACGGTTCACCGCCTTGGCTCTGCCCAGCACGGTGTCGAGAATACTGCCGTGTCGTTTCAGGCGCAATCGCTCATGTTTTTTTGCCTCGGCGGAGTCCTCAAGGAAGAGCTTGCGATACATCGCGGTCACATCAATTGCGGGCACCTGCACCCCTGTGCGCGTGAAACTGGTCTGGTTGGATTCCTTCACCTTCAGCGTCATTGACGAATAGCGGGTAGCTGCTCCGACGAACTCGGCTGCCCTCTGATCGATGCTAATGTTCCCTTCGGGGAAACTCGAGGCCATGTCCGGTCGGATCCCGTTCAAAAAAGTAGGCACACAGGCGTGCCCGCCCGTGAGGCCGTGATCGAGGTTGGAGAAGACGGTGAAATCCTCGCGATGCTTTTCAAGCGGCTGCAGGGTCGGCGGAAGTCCATAGTCCCGTCCCGCCCCTTTCGGGAAAAATGCCTTCTGATAGATTCCGTAGTTGTTCGACAGGCAAACCATGCGCTTCACGGATTTTTTGCCTTCGGCCGCACGAGCAAGTGGGGTGAACGATTCCATCATCGGGAGGGCGATCGCGACTCCTCCGGCACGCAGGAAATTTCTTCGGGTCAGTTGGGTTCGCATGAGGTCAGTTGTTGAGAGTCGTCCGATTAAGGCGCGGTTGAAGAGGCTGCCAAACGAGAATGGACAGGTCGATCTAATAGAGATCTCTAAGAATCATCCACAAAAGCCACGAACGCGATTTTTATGAAGGATGGCCTGTGCTGCTTTCGATCATTCCGATGATGAATGAATGTCTCCGGAGCACGTCCTGATAGGCTTGTTTCAAGCCACGCCTCTTTTGCAGGTTCGGGCGCTTCGGGGATAGACTTGAGAAGGTCGACGACATCGACTTTGGTGAACTTACTCTGAATCTCCGGTCAGTTTCTCGGCAAGTGATTCGAGATTGTAATCTCCCGGAAGGTTTACGAGTGGGCGAGGTTTGTTTCATCTTCATTTTCCCCTTGGAGATCTTCATGAGATCACAATTCTCGTCGTTTGTAGGGTGAGCGATATCGAATGGTCCCGGACTAAATTTCTCGTCCGCGTTTTCTTGAACCTCTTGTCAGTTCAAGCCTTTGTAAACGCCGCCATCCTTTTGGCTACGTGGTTTGACCCAGGCTTTGTCCATGAGTTCGGCAATTTTGGCCACGACCTCAGGGTGTTTGTCGGCGAGATTCTTCTTCTCGCCGAGGTCTTTACTTAGATCGTAGAGTCGGATCTTTCCGGACTCGTGTTCCATGCCTTTCCACATGCCACGGTGTGCCTCAACATTGGGATCCACTTTGAACTTGTTGTTGCTCCTGATGGCTTTCCACTTGCCCATACGTAGACCTTCATTGTGATACCACGAATCGTCCCAGTACATGTAGGCATGTTTCTCCTGTGTGCTTTTTGAAAGTAGTGTCGGAACCACCGAAATGCCGTCGATATCCTTGGGGGGTTCCTCCGAGACACCCGCCAGTTCTGCCAAGGTCGGCATGACGTCAGGGAAATACCACGGCAAATTGCTGACGGCTCCCGCTTTGATTTTTCCGGGCCAGCGGACGATCATGGGAACACGAATTCCTCCTTCATTCATGGATCGCTTGCCTCCCCTCATTTCGCCGCATGAATTGTGGGTGCCCTCGAATCTGCGCGAAGCTCCATTGTCTGAGGTGATGAATAGGATTGTATTGTCGTCGAGTTCCAACTCCTTCAGCAGGGCGCCGATTTCGCCAACTTGTCGATCGACCATGGTATTCATCGCGGCGGCAACCTTGGAGTCGTGGTCCCATGGCTTGTCTTTGTAGAGTTGCCAGGCCGGTTCGTCTTCGGGAATAACATAAGGAGCGTGTGGGACGGTCCACGGGAGGTAGCAGAAAAACGGGCGGTCCTTGTTCGCTTTGATAAACTTGATCGATTCCTCGTAGATCGGGTAATGGGTGTAGCGACCGTTGAGCTCGACTCTCTCGCTGTTTCTGAAGAGGTGGGTGTAATAGGTGTGAGCGTGCCACTGATTATAGTAGCCGAAGAAGGTATCAAATCCCTGGCGCTCAGCAGCGCCCTTTGTCCCTTGATTACCCAGCCCCCATTTGCCAAATCCACCCGTGGCGTAGCCGGCTTTCTTAAGCACCTCAGCGATGGTGATATCTTCCGGGAAGAGGGGAATGCCGCCCCTGTTGTCTCTGACCGGGGTATGCCCCTTGTGGTAGCCGGTCATGAGAACGCTACGTGATGGTCCGCAGACTGTGCATCCTCCATAAACATCGGTGAACTTCATTCCCTCCGCACACATCTTGTCGATGTTCGGCGTGAGAATCGTTTTGCTGCCGTAGCAGCCCAGATCGTGATAGCCCATGTCATCGACCATGAGGAAAATGATATTGGGTTTAGTGGGGAAGGGGGCCGCGCAAACGACATGTAGCGGCAAGAACAGAGCAAGCACCCCGGTTATTACCGACTGCAGGATCACTCTGCGATTTACTTGATTCGTGGTTTTTCTCATCTTAAAATGCTCCGCGTTTTTCGGTCTACTTTGCCCTGCCGTCACTCTTGCCAACAGGATCATAACGAAGAAACGCCACCCCGTCGGACGGGATACTGAATCGCTGGCGGTCTAAAACTGGAAGCAGTTTCCCTGTCCACAAGTTTTTCAGGATTACTTTACGGCCGGCTTTTAAACCGAGCTCTTTTATACTCAGCTCGATTGTCTCTCCGGCCTTGCCATCCCGGTTGAAGATGCCGATCCAACCGCTCTCTGGGTTGCCATGCTCGGAGGTCTTCCACACGTCGATCTTCCCCACGCGATGCGCTAGCTTGCCGATGACACCATTCTGGTTGCACTTGAGGATGTCTGGGTTTTTGAACAGGCTCATCGAGAAATCATCCATGCTGTATAAGACGCCGCCCAGCATCAAGGGGGATGCGGCCAGCGCGCGCTGGATCATGAAGGTGCGCTTCTGGTCATCGGTGAACTTGCAATCTCTTCCGCCATTCACGGTTACGTAGAGTCGGCCGAAACAGACCATGTCCATGTCTAAGAAACTCCCCGTTGCGGGTCCCTTGTAATCCTGCATCGCTTCCCACCGCTCGAAGGTCGTCTTGAGACTACCGGAGTTGTCCCAGATATCACTGGTGATGCGCACCATGTCCGCCATCTTGTAGGCGTCGCTATGTTCGACGTTGATTTCGTTGCCGGGAGAGAGACTCAGAACGATCGGATGGCCACACTTCTTGATTGCCTTGACCACCGCCTCCACTTCATCCGGATTCGGCACGATGTCGTCAAACTTGATGAAGTCGACGCCCATGTCAGCGTATTTTTTAACGAGTCCGTCGTAATACTCCTGAGCACCGGGCTTGGTCATATCAACCCCGTAGTTCCACCACGGCGCAATCGCCCAAGGACAGATCGACTTTATGTCGACGATGTCCTTCATGCGGTATTTCGTTCCCTCGACCGGCAGATTTTGCTCCACCGCCCGGCGGTTGATGCCCCGGAGGAGCCAAATGCCGAACTTTACGTTCTTGCTATGGGCGTAGTCGATGGTGTGCTTCAACCCGTTTGGAAAGAAGTGTTCGTGTGAATCTGGGCGGCCATATGCGTCCAGATTCATGGTGATTCCATCACCCTTGCCGGAGAGGAACCAGCCGTTGTCTACCGTGACGGTATCGTAACCAAAAGGGAGGAGCTTCTCGCTGAGGACATCGATATTTTTGATCAATTCCTGTTCCGTTACCGCAATGCTGTAGCCGGTATAGCTGTTCCAGCCCATTGGTGGGGAGAAGTGGTCTAGGGTATTCTGCGCGTCTGTGGTCGGATCGACGTCCTGGGCGGTAGCCCATGGCGCAGCGGCTAGAAATGCCAAGATCGTCAGCAGGGGCAGGAGATTGCAAACCATTCTGTTAATCTTCCGATTCATTTGATGATAGCGATATTTTTCAAGAAGTCAGTTGGGGCTATTTGTGGACAAGTTTGTAGGATTTTCCGCCGTCGCTTGTCTTGAAAATCCCGTAGATGTTACACAGGTAGAGTGCCGTGGTAATATCCTGATCAGGGAGAATACATGAGATTCCTGCATTTAAGCGAAGATCCGTTTTTTCAGATAGCACGGACCAATTACGGCTGCGTTCTTTGGTGAAGTAGACCGGGGCTTGCTCTTTTCCTGAGAATGGTGCCGCGCAGGTGAGCTTGCTCCATTTGTCATAAGGCCGAGCTCCGATGGCAGTGAACAGCCTGTCGTTCGACGTGCCGAGTTTGCGCCTCGCATGCATGGCCCCGTGGCCCCAAGTGTAAAACACACCTCGGGTGGTGGCTAAATTCACAAAGTTTCTCTCGGTGTCGAATATCATGTTGGTGATGCCGAAGCCCTCCAGCTCGGCGGCTTTAGTTGGCTTGATCGGGTTTTCATCGTTGGTGAGGTTGAGCCAATAGATTCGTCCGGGTGCTTCGACTGGCGTTACCGGCTCGCCTAAGCCAAGTGCTTCAAACTCACTGTCGGCAAAGGTGCCGACTACGAGTGTCGGTGCCTTAGAATGTTTGTTGGGCTGCGGACTGAACGCCATGCTGGTGATCCGCTCTCCTGCTAGGGCAATGTTGGTCCACGTTTCGCCTGCATCCCGGCTAATGAATAGGCCCTTGGTTTCTCCGCCGGTCGCGACAAGGTTTGGATCTTGGGGGCAGAACACCATGACCTCGCCAAACAGGGTGGTGGGGCCGCGGCCATCAAAATCGATCTCGCGCGTCACTAGCTTCCAGGAGTTGCCGCCATCTTCACTTCTCCAGAGCCCGCTCTTCAGCTCACCGTTCACGACGCTGCCACCAGCGCGAAGAACAATGGAACTATCTTCGGGATGCACCGCCACAGATCGGACAGTCAGGGCATCAGGAGTTGTTAATCCTTTGTTCACTGCGGTCCAGGTCTCTCCCTGGTCATTGGATTTGAGCAGCCCCTTGCCCACGCTCCTGGCAAATAGGGTCTCAGGATTCTTCGGTGCTTGCACCAATGCGGTGATGCGATCTTCAAGGCGCAGATCTTCTTTTCTGGGTTTTTCGCGCAGCTCTTGAGGAATACTGTTCTCTAGCTTGATGTGATCGACGGTGCCCTGGAACAGGCTGCGGCTCTTGTTCGGTCCCGACCGGAAACAGACACCCGCGTAGACCTCCTCGGGGAGATTGCTGGCGAAACGTTCATCGGCTAGCTGCCATGTCTTTCCGTCCGCTGAAGTGAACGATTGGTATCGCCGCCCGCGCCGAATCAATCTCAGCCAGCGGTGATCCTCTTCGAATGAAGCAATGCTCATATTGCTTCCGGCCAAGTCAGGAAAGTCCTTGCCTCCTTTCATCGTTCCTTCGGCGGTCAGAAAGAGGCTGATCTCAGAATTGTATGGCCCCTTGTCGGTGATGGGCACTTTTGGATTTGAGTGCTTGGAAAGAATCGAGAGCCCCAGCCAGTTTGAAGGCCAAAGGCCATTTTCTTTCGAGGTCAGGGGCATGTCCGCAATCCGCGCGGTGAGCGTGAAGTCCCCGGCGACCGTTTGGTGCACAAAACCGTAGCCCTCGCCCCTGAAAGACGCTCTGTCAACCTCGCCTCGGACCGCGAGAGGGAATCCACCCTTTAACATACTGTCGAACTGCCACGGTTCGGCGATTCGGTTTTGTGCTTCGAGCTCCAGTTCATTGGCGGAGTCGTTGGAATGGCCGTCGCCAAACCACAGCCGCGCCCAGACTTGATTTTTCCCCTCGGGCAGCAAGACGCTGATGTCGACCTTACCTTCGGTGTCGATGTCGGAGCCAAGCTTGGTGGTTAGAAGAACCTTCCCTGCAAAGAGCTGTAGCTTCTGGATCGATTGCTTGCGCCGCTCGAGTCTAATCTGAATCTTCGCCAAGTTATCTTCCAGCACCCCGGCGGAATCGGGGGTTTTGGAAACGGCGCTCTTCAGCACCAGGGTCGCCGAGGGGACGTCAGCGCTTTGATTGCACATGAAGTCGTCCCTCGTCAGCTTGCGCATCTCGAAGCCGGGCCCTTCCCAAGAGATGTCGATCTTGGCGGTGGTCGATTGTCGGCTATTTCCGTCATTGGCCCCTTTGAAATATTCGAGCTCAAAAGGACGAAGGCCTTTGCTTAACGGAAGCGAGTAGAGTCTTTGGGAGGTGCTGCGAATGCCATCGTTGTCCGCAATCAGCTTGCCGTCGACAGAGAGGCGACTTCCGTCACTGGTGCCTGCAGAGATGACATAGAGGCCATCGGCAGGAACTTGAAGATAGCCCCTATAGCGGATTGCATAGCCAGTGGCACGATCCTCCCGCACGGTGTCGTCCAGAGACGTGACGTAGCCCTGCTTAACCGGCTTCAGGGATGAGAAGTCCGGAAGTTTTTTCCACGTTTCGCCGTTTGGATCTTCGTAGTAATGGTAGTTGAGTCCGGCTTGAGATTTAATTTCGTCCGAGGCCGAGGGCACGGGAAGGGAGGTCTTTTTCACGGGGATGACCACCACGATTTTCTGGTTAAAAATGTCGGTCACGGTCAGTCTCACCGACTTCGCCGGGACCGTTGTATCGAGACGCTTGTTGATGACGTGGGGAGCGGAATCCTCCCAGATCACAAGCGGTGTTCCCTCTGCCTCGAGATCCGCGAAGACCTCGAGCTTGTAGCCGAGTTGTGGTGATGCGTTTTGTGGAATCTTCCACTTCACGCTTACCTGATTACCCCACGCGTGTGCCTTCGTCTGCGTGATTGCGGGCTTGTCTAGGATCGGGGTGGCAGGCTGTTTGGTAGGGAAGAAGGTTTGTTCTTTCTTCGCGCCGCCGTCGGGGCCTGAACGATCGAACCTTACGACGGTATCGTTCTCAATCAGTTTGAATTTCCGTTCGTCATTCGCACTGAGAGGCGAGTCGTGCCACTTGCCGTTCAGGCGACAGTAGCCGAGTCGGCGCTCGAAGGCGCGAGGGGTGGACTCCGGAGCGAGAGCTTCCACAAACCCGCTGTTGGCTTGGAAGCCTGTGACCGCCTTTGGGATACGCAGCACGCTGTGGGTGTACCATCTGTTTTTTTCAATATCTTTGATCCACCAGCCGACATTGGTTTTTCCTTCGGCTCCCCGGGTGGGTGGAAAGGTCCGCATCACCATGCGGTACCACGAGTTTGGACGCTGGAAGGTAGGAGCCCCGTTCGCTCCGCCCTTGCTGCCTTCTGCGCCAAAGCCCTTGCCATAGAATTCTGGCCCCTCATAGACAGCCTCGGTCACACACCAGTATGAAGTGAACATTCCAGGTGTCTTGTTCGGACCGTGCACCGCCACGCCGCCATAGAGTGCGGAGAACTTGGGATAGAAACTCATATACCAGAAGCAATAGTAGGTGCCTGCGTCCCACACGGGCCAGCGCAGGTCGTTCATGACAATGTCCGAGCCTGGTTTGATATTTGCCTGCCAATTGGTGGCCAAGGCGGTGGGGGCTTGCAGCAGAAGAGCGCCGCCAATAAGCCGGGTTATGGCTAGGCTGCGGCCGCGTCGTAAGAGGTTCAGAATAGGCACCTTCAAATTAGTCTCAATTTTCCCCGTGCCAGCAAGTTGATTGCTAGAAAATTGCTCTTCTGACTCCATTGTCCCTCGGATTTGATCATAATCTCAGCCTTGGAGAACGACTCGACACCAAAACTTCCAATGGGATCTTATGAAACAACTGATTTTGGTGCTTCCGGGTTGAAGCCGCCCTCCGCAATCGCTGAACTAATTGCCACCTCTTGACGCAATGATTCCCAGTGCGAGTGAGGCCGTCAAAAAGGGAACTCCGGCGAAAGGCTTCGCCATCAAGCAGTTCTGTGCAGAAAATTAAGGGATTAAAACGAGTAGTTGGCTCCTGCTCCGAGGGTGAAACCAGTTAGATCGACGTCAAAATTGCTCCCTCCAACCGAGTCTCTGAAGGATTCGTTCCAGTCGTAGCGGGCATTTGCCTCGACCGACCATGAATCATTGAGCTGGTATCCCAAAGATCCCTGCAGATAAAAGCCGAACAGTAAATCTGTTCCGGAACTATGGAATCTAGCCGAACCAACGTCAACCGGAGTTCCTCCGTTGGTGACCTGAATGAGCCGGTCACTTCGCTTCGCATCCCAGTCGGCGATATTCAAAACCACCCCTGTTCCGATACCTCCGAGGAAGCGGCCATTAGTTTGATAAACTGCCTCTGCTCCAAGTGAGACACCAAAAAGATTGATATCCAAAGACTCCTGCACCGAGTCTCTAAAAAGGGCAGTATCGCTCGTTCTCAAGGTTTCCTCAAATGTCCGGTTGGCAGGCTCGGCGGGGAGAAGCGGAGCAATCGCTCCCGGTGATCCAGTATAAGGGGCATTGGGAAGAACCAAGCCCGTGGAGTCAAACCGATCAATGGCGCTTACGTCAAATATGTCATGGCGCTCACTGGCATTCAGAGTATTCAGCCCTCCCCGTCCGCCATCGACATTCGTAAAGCTGAAATGGAAGGATGGCCCGATCTTCCAACCGTTTCCAAGATCCGTGAGGCGGCTCAAACTCAGATATGGAGAAATCTTCCACCCATCTTCTTCCTTCCATCCGGTCGCCGACGAAGGAGACGAAGCTGTAATCACACGACGTTCTCCCCCCGTAGCTGAGAAGAAGAGGCTATCCCCTTGCACCTGATCCTGGTCTTGGAATTCATAATCAGTCGTTCTCCCGGTGGCAGGAGTCCGGAGGCCCGGGCGGATGAATCCGTTGTCATAGGACCGGTCGAACAACCCTGTTGCGGGACCGATCCCCGCGGGAGGCGCGAATGTATTTTCGCCAAAAACTCCTGGAACAACAAAGCTGGTTACTCCCGTATCAAAATCGACGCCGCCGATCTTTCTCCAGGACAATCCCCAGCCAAGATTCCATCGGGTCTTTGATCGAGGGGGTGACGCTACCAAATCAATGACACCTTTGGCGGAAAATTCCTCCGCAGGCAGTGGATCGAGCCCGCTTTTTGATGACGTGATCACGTCATCGCCTCCGGAATCGAGCCCGCTTTTTGATGACG
>JAPKDJ010000005.1 GCA_026421245.1 Akkermansiaceae bacterium
GAGGTGGAGTGCGGTTGATCTAGCGATTGGCTTTTAGGGACCGGTTGGTGGGCTAATTGCGAAAATCGAATCGCCAATTTCCGGGTGCTTTGATGGGGTTCTTATGAGCTTTGTTCGTCAAAATGACTGAGCTTTTGGTGTCGTTCACGGATGAGGCGGACAACGAGGGCGATCCAGCCGGTTTGGTGGGAGGCGCCAAGGCCCTTGCCGGTTTCGGCGTGGAAGTACTCGTGGAAGAGAAGGTGGTCATCTTCCCGTTCGATGTTGGGCTTCGCCAGGTTCGCTTCAGTGCCGGTCCCTTTGCGCCAGGTGTTGCGAAACCACACCGTTGGGAGAATGTGGAGCGGGGCATCGTCCGGACCGTGATTGGTGACGGTGATGCGCCAGAGGAGGTCGTTGTCGTTTCGCTTGGCAACCTCCTGAACGATGTCGAAGAACCGGTCCTCCTCGAAAACGCCGGTGTCCTCCAGTTCGTATTCGCTCTCATCACGGCTCCGGCGATCGTTTTCTTCCCGGAGACGAGTGTAGGGGTAGCGCGCCTGCGGGTATCGATAAAGCGCCTTGGTATACGAGTGAGTGGGGGTGCTGTCTTTGTAGTAGTAGCAATCTTTGACGTCTTCTCCGTGGTTTCCCTGGTGACCGGTGAGGCCGTAGAGGCGTTCCTTTAGAATGGAATCGTTGGTGTTCCAAAGGGCGACAGAAAAACACAGGCGGCATTTGCGATCAGACCATCCCTGAAGACCGTCTTCACCCCAGCGGTAGGCGCGGCGGCGGGAGTCGTCGTGGCTGAAAGTGTCCCAGCTATTGCCATCGCCTGAGTAGTCTTCACGGACCGTTCCCCACTGTCGTTCGGCGAGGTAGGGCCCCCAGCGTTTCCAGTTGGCGGTGCGGGCAATGTCCTCTTGAAGACGTTACTTTTCGGAATTCATTGGCGGCGTTCTATCAGAAAAATCCGCTTTGTGTGAATTGATTGGGAAGGAATCTTAAGTTCCACAGAAAGTCGCACAGACGACCTCATCGGGAGTTGGCGTTTTTTGATAGTCTTCAAATTCGGGCTGCTCTTGATAAGGCTGTTGCAGCACGCGGTGGAGTTTCATAAAGGTGGAAAAATCTCCCTTTTTGGCGTCCTCGATGACTTCTTCGACGCGATGATTTCTAGGAATGAAAGCAGGATTCACCCGGTTCATGACTGAAACGTCGGCTTGTCCCGCAGCCTCCCAGCGCTCAAGCCATTCTCGCGCAGGTGCGTCGTCGTTGAAGTTTGAAAGGAAAGGTTGTTCGCCGCGACCAAGGCTTCGAAAAACAAGAGTGAAGTCGGCTTTTTGCTCTGCCATCAGATCAAGAAGAGATTGGACCAGATCCCGGTTTTTGTTTTCCGGGAGGCCGATTTTTTTGGAGAAGATTTCGAGATGAGCTGTTTCGAAAATTGCCGGAAATTTTTCCAATTCAGCTTTGGAGAGTTCGATTGCTTTTTCTTGATCCTTATCGATCTGAGGAAGGAGCGCTTCTGCGAGGCGGGTGAGGTTCCATTGGGCGATGCCCGGTTGATTTTGATAAGCATAGCGACCTTGTCGATCAATGGAGCTGAATTTTTGGGCGGGATTAAAGCGATCCATGAAGGCGCAGGGGCCGTAGTCGATGGTCTCGCCGGAAAGGCTCATGTTGTCGGTGTTCATGACGCCGTGGATGAATCCGACACCCATCCATTGAGCGACGAGCTTGGCTTGGCGAACGATGACATTGCGGAGGAGATCTCGGGCGTTTTTTGCGTCGGGGTAGTGACGTTGGTTTGCGTAATCAACCAGGGCCCTGAGACTTTCAAGGTCTCCCCGGGCTGCGAAAAACTGGGCTGTGCCAATCCGGAGGTGGGAGCTGGCGACACGGGTGAAGATCCCGCCTTTTTCGGGTTTTTCACGGAGGACTAATTCGCCACTGGAAATGGCGGCGAGGGCCCGGGTGGTGGGAATTCCCATGGCGGACATCGCCTCCGAGACGAGATACTCACGAAGGACGGGGCCGAGGGCGGAGCGTCCGTCGCCCCGACGTGAATAGGGTGTTGGCCCGGCTCCTTTGAGCTGAATGTCTTTTCCTGAAATCTCTCCGAGAAGGATGGCGCGCCCGTCGCCAAGCTGCGGGACGAAGTGTGCGAATTGATGGCTGGCATAGGCCATGGCAAGTGGTTCGGCCCCGTCGGGGATGGCATTGCCGGAGAGGATGGCGAGTCCTTCCTCGGAGTGGAGGAAATCCGGGTCGATCCCGAGTTCGCGAGCGAGTTCCTCATTGACGGTGATGATCGAAGGTTGGATGACCGGGGTGGGGTGGACGCTCTCGAAGAAGCTGGCAGGGAGATTGGCGTAGGTGTTTTGGAAAGGCAGCTTCATCAGCACCTATCCTAGACCGGATGCCAAACCGTGCGACCTTCGAATCGCGTTTTGGTTGGATCAACGTAATGAGGGAGCTTGTGACAAATATGTTTTCTGTAAGAAAGAAATGCTACGGGTGAAGACAAAACTCCCAGGATTTTTAGTTGGACCGAATTGCTGATCCAGGACTTGGAGGCGATGGAGATGCCAAATGGAACCTCCGACAGGATCATGGCGGGTGATCGTCCGGTTGCCGAGCTGGTGAATCCAGCGACCGCCGAAGTTCCTACGCAATGGAACAGCGATGTCACTGGCGAAGATCTAGGCGCTTCGGTGGCTAAGGCTGAGGAACTTGGTGCGGCGATTGCACTTTGGGAGTTTGCTTAGTCGGCCGTTTTTAAGGCGCCCCACCAAGTTTTGTTGGGTTGGTAGTCGGGCTTGAGGAAATTGGCATGCTGTTTTTCAAGCTTGGCCTTGGTGGCTGAGTGGAGGTATTTCAACTGCTGTGCTTTCTTGGCGGCGTCAAACCGGGGGTCGGGTTTTGGGATGATGGCCCCGACTTCGGTGAGATGGGCAGTGAGTTTTGCGGAGAGCTTTTTGACAAGATCAGGCTGTTCTTTGGCAAGATTCTTTTCTTCGCCAATGTCTTCCTTGATATTGTAGAGCTCTTCGCGGCCGTCTTCGTAAGAGCGGATGAGTTTGTAGTCGCCTTCGCGGACAATGCTGGAAGGTTCGCCGCCTTGGTTCCCATAGTGTGGATAGTGCCAGTAGAGGACGCGCGCGGAGTGACCTCCTTTGAGAGCGGGGACGAGTGAGATGCCATCGACGTGATGAGTGGGGAGTTTTTCAAGTCCGGTGAGTTCGAGGAGAGTGGGGAAGAAGTCGGTGCCAGTGGCGAACTGGCTTGAGGTGGTTTCTGGCTTGGTCACGCCCGGAGCGACAATGTAGTAGGGCTGGCGGATGCCCCCTTCCCATTGCCGGCCTTTGCCTCCGCGTAAGGGCAGGCAGGCGGTGGCGAAGGCATCGCCGGAGGAGACTCCGCCGTTATCGGAGGTGAAGATCACGATGGTGTTCTTATCGAGGTCGTGCTGCTTGAGGTGCTCGGTGACGATGCCGACGGCGTCATCCATGGATTCCATCATGCCGCCGTAGATGGGGCAGTCCTGAACCTGGCGGACGGGCATGGTGCGGTCGTTTTTAAAGCGCTCCTTCACAAGGCCGGCGGCGGTGGCTTTCTTACGGTATTTCTCCCAAAGGTCAGGCGAGGTCTGGATGGGGCCGTGGACGGAGTAGAAGGAGAGGAAGGCGAAGAAGGGTTTCTTGGAATCCTGCTTGATGAAGTTGACCGTTTCCTGTGCAAGGCGGGTCGGGAGGGCTTCGCCATTGGGGCCATCTTCGAGCTTGGGGTTGTTGTAGGGGGCGAAGTAGCCACCGCGTGGTGATCCGGAGCTATAACCGCCTTTATTGACATCAAAGCCGTGGGCCTCGGGGCCGGAGCCTTCGCCGCCGATGTGCCATTTCCCGGCGAAGAAAGTACGATATCCACCGGACTTGAGAGCCTCGGCAACGGTGGTGATTTTGGCCGGGAGACGGTCGCCATTTTTGGAAGGAAGGACTCTGTCATTGCGTTTCCATTTCATACCGGTGGCGGCCCCGATCCAATCGGTGATGCCGACACGTGCGGGGTATTGGCCGCTCATGATGGAGGCGCGGGAAGGGGAGCAGACCTGGCAGGTCGAGTAGCCGTTGGTGAAACGCATTCCGCCTTTGGCGATAGCATCGATGTGGGGAGTTTCGTGGAAGGTGGAGCCTTCGATGGCGAGATCCTTGATGCCAAGATCGTCTGCGAGGATGAAGAGAATGTTGGGCTTTTCTGCCGCCAGGATGGGCAGGGTGAAGAGGAGGGAGGCGATGAAATTCCGCATGGGGTGGAGTTTGCTGATGAGAGGATGGGATTTCCAGCAAAAGCGTAGGAATGGTTGAGTGGATGACTTGTGACGATCTTTTGGGTGATGCTGATGCTGCCGGTCGTGAAAGTCGCGGGAGGGATCACCCCGTATCGGGGCCGGAAACGGGTGAAGTTGTATCGGAGCGGTCAGGGGTAAACCTACAATCGTGGGCTATGAAAAGTCCTGAGAAGTCAGAATCTGATCGAGGGTCTGCCGCTTTCGCTTTTCGGGAATTGACCCGGATAGTGGAACTGCCGGGCTGGGGAACCTACCGATTCTCAATCCGATAGACGTGGGATTTGGTGCGGAGGTAGATGGCTTTACCATCGGGGGCAGGGGAGGCCATGCAACCGTCGTCGAGTTGATTGGTGGCAATGACTTCGAGTTTGAGTCCGGGTTTGACGACGAAGGTTTTGCCTTTCTCATCGGCAAAGTAGAGGTGTCCATCGGCAAGGACGCCGGAGGCCGAGAAGTTTGTTTTGAGGGCGGAGTAGCCATCGATACTGCCTTTGTCGCTATTGACGCAGCTAAGGATACCGGATTCGGAGGTGAAGTAGGCCTTGCTTCCGACGACGACGGGTGAGCAACGGCCTGGGATTCGTTTGAAGATGTCCCATTCGATGTGAGTCTTGGTGACGTCGCCGGTGAGCTTGTCATCGAGCCGGAGTCCGAGAAGGTGGGCCTTGCCGAGGCCGGTGTTGATGAGGGCCATTTTATTGCCGATGAAGACGGGAGCCACGGCGTTTGAGAATCCGTTGTAGGTGATTTTCCAGAGTTCTTTTCCGGTGTCTGCGTTGTAGCCGTAACAGGCTTTGGCGCCCGGTGAGACGAGCTGGCGGACACCGTTGAGGGTGACAAAGCTAGGGGTGGAATAGGATTTACGGAAGTCGCCATCACCCCGGATTTTTCCGCCCGGTTCGACGTCTCCGAAATCCGTCGTCCGGGGAGTTTTCCAGACCTTCTTTCCGGTCTTTCGGTCGAGGGCGACGAGGTATTGCACGTCAATGCCATCCATGGAGAGGATGACGAGATTCTTGTGAAGGACGACCGAGGAGCCGGGACCGCGGAAGTGGCGGCAGGGGAGATCGCGGCGTTCCCAAACCTTTTTACCGGTTTTGCGATCGAGGGCGGCGGTGCCGTAACTGCCAAAATGGATGTAGACGTGGTCGGCGTCGATTGCAGGGGAGCAGGAGCCGTAGCCGTTGACGTGGTTACTGAGGGGTTCGGGGTCTTCGTTTTCGAAGAGGAGGAGGTCGTGGATCTTCTTGCCGGTGGCTTTGCCGAGGCAGACGGCATACATCTTTTTGCCGTCAGGGGTGGCGTTGGTGATCCAGACCTGATCACCCATCACAACCGGAGTGGACCAGGCGCGGCCGGTGACGGGAGTTTTCCAGACGATGTTTTTGGTCTCGCTCCATTCGGTGGGGAAGCCGTGGGGGGTGCCGTCGAGTCGGGGCGGAAAGATACCATCGTTGTTGGGTCCCCGGAAGGTGGGCCATTCCGCAAACGCGGGTGTCACAAGAATGAGCGTAAAAAGAAGTCGTAAGAGCATGAGAGATGAGTTTGACAGTTGGGGAAGGTGCATCAAGGGGGAAGTTTGGGATTGGAGAGGCGGTGGGTGGTGAGATCAGATGTTTCTGAGAATTGCTCTTTTAGGGTTAGGGGGAGGATACGCTGAGCTATCCCTAAAGATCGCTCTGAAAATCCTCAAATCTAATCATTGATCTTTCGAAGACCGAACTGGCCGACCTCGCAAAAGGGTTCTTCCGCGTAGAAGTGCAGCCAGCGAGATTGTCTGACAAGCCCCCCTTCAAACCGGGTCGCGAATTCCTCTCGACACACTGGTCGGGAGAGCGCCATGCTGGTCGCCATGAAAGTTCTTGCTCTTTTTCTACTGACCCTTCCGCTGTCCGCTGATCATCATAAATCAAACGAACTCACTGCTGCCGAGGAAAAGGCGGGCTGGACTTTGCTTTTCGATGGTAAATCGACGGAGCACTTCCGGAACTACAAAAAGGAAGGAATCTCTCCAAAGTGGGAAGTGAAGGATGGCGTGCTGGCTCTGACCGGCAAGGGTGGGGGCGATATCATCACAAAGAAGGAATATGATGCCTTTGAGTTTTCGGTGGACTACAAGATTTCGAAAGGCGGAAATTCCGGCCTCATGTTCCATGTGAAGGAGACCGAAGGAACGCCATGGCGGACCGGCCCTGAAATCCAGATTCAGGACAATGTCGGTGGGCATGATCCGCAAAAAGCAGGGTGGCTTTATCAGCTCTATAAGCCTGCCAAGGACGTGGACACCACCAAGCCAGCAGGAGAGTGGAATACGCTTCGAGTCCTGATCACGCCGGAGAAGTGTGTGCAATGGATGAACGGAACGAAGTATGTCGAGTATGTCAAAGGCTCGGACGATTGGGACAAGAAAGTGGCTGCTTCGAAGTTCAGCAAGTTTAAGAATTTCGGGAAAGCAACGAAGGGCCACCTTTGCCTCCAGGATCATGGCAATCTCGTGTCCTTCCGGAACATCAAGATCCGCGAGGTGAAGAAGTAATCGGTTACTTTTTCAACCAAGGTGGGCGTTGATTTTTGGTGATCTCAGCGTCGAGTTCCTTCATTCGCATTCCGAGTTTGGCAACAAGTTCGGGATTTTTTTCGGCGATGTTGTTTTTCTCGCCAAGGTCGGCATCGAGCTCGAAGAGCATGATCTGACTCTTTGGCGCGGGCTGGTTTTTTGGGGCTTTTCTGGGGCGACGGCCCTTCTTGATTAAGAGTTTGTATTTGCCCTGGCGGAGGCCCTCGAGAGCTCCCTGGGAAGTGTAGTAAACGAATTCGTTGCGGGGGCTTTTGTCGGATCCGGTGAGAAGGGCGGAGATATCGAGCCCGTCGATTTTTTTGTCCTTGGGAAGGGGAGTTTGGGTGAGACCGGCGATGGTTGGGAGGAGATCGATCGTTCCGCAGAGGGCATTGCACGTCGTGCCGGCGGGGATGCGGCCGGGGGCCCACATGACGCAGGGAACACGTTGCCCGCCTTCAAAGGTGGTGCCTTTTCCTGCGCGGAGGGGACCGGCGGAGCCGCCGTGATGCTTGAACTGGAGCCAGGGTCCGTTGTCGGTGGTGAAGATGAGGTAGGTGTTTTGATCGAGCTTCAGATCGCGGAGGAGATTGGCAATGCGGCCAACCTCGGCGTCGATGTGTTCGATGACGTTGGTGTAGGCGTTCAGCGGGTTGGGGTCGCGGACATCATCGGGCACGTAGAGTGGGATGTGCGGCATGGAGTGGGGAAGGTAGAGGAAGAAGGGCTTTTCCTTGTTGGCTTTAATGAACTCGATCGACTTGTCGGTGTAGCGTCGGGTCACGGTGCGTTGGTCGACGGGAACCTCGATGATTTTTTCGTTCTCCATGAGAGGAGTGTTCCACTTGGTGAGGGTGGACCCGGGATTAGCCCAGAGGGCGTCCATGCCGCCGTGCCCCCCCTTGGGTTTCCCCTTGTTGTCGGGGTGGTTCATGTCGTTCGAGTAGGGGATGCCGAGGTAGGTGTCGAAGCCGTTGCTGGTGGGGAGGGTTTCGGGGTGATGGCCGAGGTGCCATTTGCCGAAGCAGGCGGTGGCATAGCCCTGCCCCTTGAGGTGATCGGCGATGGTGTGCTCGTCAGGATTGAGGCCTTTTTGGGAAGAGGGGAAAAGGACGTGCTGGTGCATGCTGACGCGCTTGGGGTAGCAGCCGGTAAGAAGAGCGGCGCGGGAGGGGGAGCAGACCGGGGAGGCCACCATGAAGTTGGTGAACTTGCGGCCTTCCTTGGCGAGGCGGTCGATGTTGGGAGTCTTGATTTTGGTGGAGCCGAAACAGCCGAGGTCACCGTAGCCTTGGTCATCAGTGAAGATGATGATGAAGTTGGGCTTGTCGGCGGCGCGCGCAACGAGGCTGGTGCCCAAAAGAACGAGGAGGAGGATCTTGCTCATGAAGCGTGATCCTGCCTCCCCGGTGGAGATTGTGAAGTTTTTAAGCTGAAAGCCTTGGGCGATGGGGGGCAATACTTACTCCCCGACGCGATTGGTAGAATGGAGGGGCGTGATGGTTTGAGAAAACTACGCTTCGCGAGGAAGAAAGAAGCCGGGGGCCTTCACGAAATCTCTTCGGTGTTCATCAGTTACGGTGCCCGCACCACGCCTTGATCTTACCTGAAATCACGCCGGCTATTCCACCAGTCGGTCCGGCTCCTTGGTATTAGCTGAAGATCCGAAAGCAGGAACTTTCGGCTACCCTCGACGGGCGCGATCTTTAGGCGCGTTTCACGTCAACCCATTGGCCGGTTTTGGCGGACTCGAGGACGGCGTCGCAAACGTATTGGGTGCCGAGGGCGTTGCGGAAGTCGGGGAAGGCTTTCTTGGCGCTTGGGTCGTCGAGGCTCTTCATGAACTCGACAGCTCCGTGGACGAAGGAATGCTCGTAACCAAGGCAGAGTCCGGGGACCCACCAGTTTCCGGTGTAGGGGTGGTCGCCGTCCGAGACATGGACGCTGGACCACCCTCGGGTTTCGCCGGGGACGTCGTGATCGAAGTAGGCGAGACGGTTGAGGTCGTGGAGGTCCCAGGAGAGCGACTTGTCGTGGCCGTTGATTTCGAAGGTTTTGAGTGCTTTGTGTCCACGGGCGTAGCGGGTGGACTCGAAGATGGCGGTGGAGCCATTTTCAAAGCGGGCGAGGAAAGCGCAGGCGTCATCGATCGTGACAGGGTGGACTTCTCCGGTGTCCTGGTGGACGCGTTCTTTAATGAAAGTTTCGGTCATGGCGGAGACGGAGACGATGTCGCCATTGATCCAGCGCGCGCAGTCGATGTTGTGGGCAAGGAGGTCTCCGGTGACGCCGGACCCAGCGGAAGCGGCATCGAGTCGCCAGAGAGCGGCGCCCCCTTGGGGAAGGTCCTCAGACATGGTCCAGTCCTGAAGGAAGTTGGCGCGGTAGTGGTAGATACGGCCAAGGTCGCCCCGGTCGACGATCTGCTTTGCAAGGGTGACGGCGGGAAGGAAGCGGTAGTTATACCAAACGAGGTTGGGAAGGCCGGCGGCTTCGATCGCTTCGACCATCTTGAGACCTTGCTCGCCGTTGAGGGCGAGGGGCTTTTCGCAAAGGATCATTTTGCCATTCTCGATGGCAGCCAAGGCGATGTCATAGTGCGAGTTATTGGGCGTACAGATGTCGATGGCATCGACGTCGTCACGTTTCACCAACTCGCGCCAGTCAGTTTCGGTATCGGCGTAGCCCCATTTTTCGGCGAATTCTTTTACCTTGTCCCCAGACCGGCCGCAGATGACCTGTTTGACGGGGACGTGTTCGGTTTCGAAAAAGTGCTCAAGCTGGGAGTAGGCATTCGAATGGGTGCGCCCCATGAAGCCGTAGCCAACGACGCCGATGCGGACAGGTTTTTTGCTCATCTGTGTGACAGGTTAGGAAAGGGAGGTAAGTGGGCAAGGATGAACCTTTCTATTCTTCATTGAGGGCAGGTTGTTCGGTCAGTGCTTTGGCTCAAGAATTCCCCAAGACTGTCTTCGTAACACTGATTGGCAAAGGGCTCGATTGAGATCCTTGTTGAAGGCTCTGATCGATGATGCCATGAGTGCTACAATCTGGCTGGCCTCAGCTCAAAGTGGTGAACTGCGTCGCTGTTTTAGGGTTGAATCAGGCCAATTTGGAATTGGCAACGAATCTAAGTGATTCATCACGTTTCCAGCGAAGGGAGAAACGTTCCGCTTTTTTGACGGCAGCGGGCTAATCGTGTTAGGTTAAGGAGTTGATGGTTGATCATTCCCGCGAGGGCCAAGGCGCTCATGTGGTGTTCATTGCCTTTGCAGTTGAGAGCTTTGCTGAGATTGTTGGATTGGTTCCCCGCCCGAAACTGAATTGCCACCGCCCAGCGCGCCCAGTAGATTTTCATGAATTGGGTCGGCGTGCATTGCTCGCAGGTGAGATTGCTCCGTGACGCAGGCTGGGCTTTCGGCACTATTCCTTGGGCAGATGGGGTTCCAGGGAACTGGAGCGGGCCTGTTGAGCGGCGGCGGCTTTGCGGGCGAAGAGTTGGGCGAGGTGATCCTGCATGCGGAAGCGGCGTTCGCCTTTTTCGCGTTCGATTCGTTTTGAGGAACCGTCGGTTTGGATGAGGTAGGCATTTTGATTGTCGCGAAAGCAGCTTTCGAGGATGCCGATGAGGAGTTTTTTGGAGGCGGAGTCTACGATGGGTGTCATGAGCTCGACACGTTTTTTGAGGTTCCGGGTCATCCAGTCTGCGGAGGAAATGAAGACCTCGTTGTCGCCTCCCTGATAGAAGTGGAAGATGCGCATGTGCTCGAGTTGCTGGTCGATGATGGAAACGACCTCGATGTTTTTGGCCTCTCTTCGTTCGCCAGGCTTGAGGCAGCAGATGCCGCGAATGTTCAATTTAATTTCGACGCCGGCCTTGGATGCGGCGTAGAGAGCGTTGATCATATCGACATCCTCGAGGGAGTTCATCTTGGCCGTGATGCGGGCTTCTTCGCCTTCGAGGGCTCGGGCGGTTTCTTCCTCGATGAGGCTGATTAAGGTGCGTTTGATTTGGGTGGGTGCGGGGATGAGGGTGCGGAAGTTTTCAAGCTTGGAGCGACCGGTGACGGCGTTGAAGAAAATGGATGCATCAGTTCCATATTCGGGTCGGCAGGTGAGGTAGGAAATGTCGGTGTAGAAGCGGGCAGTGACCTCGTTGTAGTTCCCGGTTCCAAGATGGACGTACCGTTTGAGGTGGCCGTCTTCGTTGCGGATGACGAGGGCGATTTTGGCGTGTGTTTTCAGGCCCTTGACTCCGTAGAGAACCTGGGCACCGGCCCGCCGAAGCTCCTCGGCGCGGTCGAGATTGTGGGCTTCGTCGAAGCGGGCCTTGAGCTCAACGAGGGCGGTGACCTGTTTGCCGGATTTGGCGGCATGGATCAGGGCATCGACAACCTGGGAATTGTTGGCGGTGCGGTAGAGGGTTTGTTTGATTGCGAGGACGTGGGGATCGCGGGCGGCTTCTTCAATAAAGCGAATGACCGGACGGTATGTCTGGTAGGGGTGGACGAGGATGAGGTCCTGTTCTTGATCGAGGATTTCAAAAATGCTCCGGGTGGGATCGATTTTTGGGGATTCTGCTCCGGAGATGGGAGCGGTTCGGAGGTGGTTGAAGCCGTCCGCCATCGCGAGTGAGAAGAGATCTGCGAGGGCGAGAGGGGCATTTTTGGTGAGGAAGACTTTGTGGTGATCGAGGTCAAGGAGCTCGATGAGTTTGCGGGTGAGATCGTTGTCTTGTGAAGTCTGAAGGCGAACGGGAAAGGACTGGCCGCGCGCGGTGACAACGTGATGGATCTCTTCCGCGAAGTCGTGGGCTTCGTCTTCGTTTGCTGGGATATCGGTGTTGCGAGTGAGGCGGAAGGTGGTGTGGGCCGTGATTTCTTCGCCGGGAAAAAGAGTTGCACAGAAGTGGGCGATGAGGTCCTCGAGGAGGACAAAGCCGCCTTCGTTGACGAGAGCAGTGCGAGGAACGGCGGAGGGGAGGGGGAGAATGACGATGCGCTCATCGGCCCCGACGACTGGATCGAGAACGGAAAGGGCGAGGCAGACATTGAGGGAAGGGATGATTTGGCGCGAATTTTCGGGCGTGATCAGAAGGGGTGAGAGAAGGGGTTCAATGTTGGCCTCGTAATAGTGGGCGAGGTTTTCGAGTTGATACGGCTCCAGATCTGAAACGGTGTGGAGGGGAAGGCCTTCCTTTTCGAGGACGGGGAGAAGTTCTTTTTGAAAGAGGCGTTCCTGATCCTTTTTGAAACGGCGGACCCGTTTCTCAATGGCATCAAGCTGCTCGCCGACATCCCGGCCGGAGATGTCCTGCACAGTTGGAGCGGAGGCGTGCAAGGTGTGAAGGCCTCCAATGCGGACCTGGAAAAACTCGTCGAGGTTGGAACCGGTGATGGCGAGGAACTTGATTCGGTCCAGGATTGGGAGATCTGGTCGCAGGGCTTCGTTGAGGACCCGCTGGTTGAATTCGAGCCAGGAGAGTTCGCGGTTGATGTAAAGGGGCTTCATGAATGTTGAGAATTGAAAACGGGATGGCGAATGGGAGGAGAATGTTAGGAGGTCTCGTTGAGGACGAGTTTCAGGCCGTAGAGGTTTTCAAAGAGATTGGCCTTGGAGGGGAGGGCGAGTCGTTCGGCTGAGGCATCGACAATGCCCTCGAGGTTGAGCGTGGCCTTGCCTTTGGCAATCGTGACGGTGAGGTTTTTGACCCGTTGCGAGTGGGTTCGTTCGAGGGCGTCGGCGACACGGAGGAGCGCGGAGAGCTTGGCCACCCGGATGCGATCGTCAGAGCTGAGTTTGTTGTAGAAGGGATGGGAGAGCTGGGGGGTGGCGTTGCGGTGGTAGCGGGTGATCAGGGCAACAAGGAGACGGTCGGGGTCGCTGAGTCCGAAGATTTCAGAATGGCGGATCACGTAGAGGCCATGCAGTTCGTGGGACCGCGAAGAGATATGGTTGCCGACCTCATGAAGGATGGAGGCAACTTCCAGAAGGACGGCGTCGTGTTCGCTGAGTTGGTGAAGGTCTCGCATCTCCTCGAAAAGACGGCCGGTGAGGTGGGCGACATGACGGGCGTGACTCATGTCGGCACCGAATTTTTTCGCGATGAGTTTAGACGAGTGAAGGAGCTGGGATTTCAGCTCATCGTGAACTCTGGTGGGGTTGGCGAGGTCGGTGAGGAGTCCTTCCTCATAGTCTGACGGCGAAACGCGGAGGGAGGTGAGTTCGAAAGATTCAGCGATGGCGGCATTGATGACGAGGGCGGGGAGGGCGGAGCCGGCAGTCTGGTAGTCGAGGTTGAATTTTTTGACACGTTCGGGTTCGGTCAGGGCTGCGATATTCGAGGTGAGTTGCCGGAGGATGTGGTAGCGCGATTTGGTTTTGTCGGGTTTGGACAGGTAGGGGGCGAGCATCTGGATCTCGGTCCCAATCATGACGAGGTCCTCGATTTCTTCGTCGCGGAAGTCGTAGTGGATTTGGGCAATGAGTCCGGAGATTTCTTCGCGAATGAGACGAATAATGGGCTCACCGGTGAGGTCTGGAGCCTGAAGGCGTTCCCAGCACCGGTGGGTGCCCAGCCGGTATGACTGGTATCGGACAATGCGGCCCTTTTTGGAGAGAATGAGGCGGGCGTTACCCGGACCGACGTGGGCAACGATGGTGTTGCGCTTCTGCATCGAAGGTGTGTCGCGGAGTCGACGGCGGGTCTTCAGGAAGACGAGGCGGGTCATTTCACCATCATCGAGGGGTTCGAATCTCCATTGGCAGGCGATCTGGAGGCGATTGAGGAAGACTTCGGCGTTGGAAGCTTCGTAGAGGGTGTTGGTTGTGACGGCGCGAATGGGGATGTCGCCGATGCCCAGTTCATTGAGAGATTCCTGGAAGCCACGCATGACCTTGACCGCTTGTTCGATGGTGGAAGGTTGGATTTGTCCGTAGCCGAAGATGTCACGCCCGAGGGGGATATTCTTTTCGAGGAAGTCGATGCATTCCCCGCTGCCATCCTTTGAGATGCGGATGACGATCATGGAAGCGTGACTTGCTCCGATATGAACTGCGGCACGAAGCGTTTCGGAGGAATCGGGAGACATAGCTGGATGTTAATGAGACCTAAGCGGGAGGGGAGGGCAACTTGGAAATTGTGACCTTTTCCTTGCAAGATCGAGTGAGAGGTAGATTCATTGGAAATGCTTGGAGAGAAATACACCCAGCGATGTAGGGTGAAGCCCGGTGAGGAGGTTCGTTTGGATGACTTTTCGACGACGACTCTGGGGATTTCGGGGAAACCGGAAGAGGAAGAAGAAGCTGTTCCGGTTTTTCAAGAATTGAGGAGCAAGCTCGCAAACCAGCAGCGCATTCTATATGCTGAGGGAAAAAAGAAGCTGCTCATTGTGATGCAGGCAATGGATACCGGCGGTAAGGACGGATGTGTGAGGAAGTTGTTTTCGCGCGTGGATCCGCAAGGGGTGAGGGTGACTCCGTTCAAGGCCCCTTCGACACGCGAGTTATCCCATGATTTTTTGTGGCGGGTGCACAAGGTTGTGCCCGCAAAAGGGGAGATCGCGGTTTTTAATCGAAGTCACTACGAGGACATTGTTGCAGTGAGGGTAAAGAATCTCGCTCCGGAGGATGTTTGGGAAAAACGTTACAAGCATATTGTCGACTTCGAGCAGATGTTGGTGGATGAAGGCACGACGATCTTAAAATTTTTTCTTCATATCTCAAAGGATGAGCAGAAGCGGAGATTGCAGTCTCGGCTGGATCGTCCGGAGAAGCACTGGAAGTTTTTTCCGGAGGATTTGGCGGATCGGGCCCGTTGGGATGATTTCCAGACGGCCTATGAGGATGTTTTTGCCCGGACGAGCACCAAGGAAGCTCCATGGTTTGTTATTCCGGCTGATTACAAGTGGTATCGTGACATGGCGGTTAGCCAGATTGTGACCCATGCGTTGGATGGTATGGGGCTCGATTTTCCCAAGGTGGAATGGGATCCGAGTAAAATCGTAGTAGAGTAAAGAGCCAAAAGTCTCCGAAAAAGGTTGAGTTATTCCCAATCCTCACCTATTTCCCGCGCGTCGAAGGACGGTTTGGCTGCGATAAAGCGGCTCGACCTATCCCGATTACCATTAAAATGACCAACGATTACGGAATCAAGCTTGCTGACTTCAAGCAAAGCGACAATGACACCGGAAGCGCCGACTTCCAGATTGCTCTCATGACCCAGCGGATCAAGCATCTGACTGATCACATGAAGGATCACAAAAAAGATTTTGCCTCACGTCGCGGACTTCTCCGTCTCGTGGCGCGCCGCCGCAAGCTCCTTGATTACCTCAAGAGTAAGTCGGAGGACCGATACGAGTCCGTGTTAAAAGCACTGGACCTGCGTAAGTAAAACAATCTGCAAAAGGCTCCGGTGATTTTCACTGTGGCCCTTTTGCTTTTGAGAGCTGTCGCAATTTGATAGCGGCGACCTCAGCGGAGCGGGATTCCCACCCAAGAATAAGACCGGGAAAACCACTTCGTTTTCAAACAAAAATCGCCCGGGAGGGTCCCGATGCGATCTACCAAACAAAGAAAATGAGTATACAAAATGTAACGGCCAATATTGGGCCGAGTCCGCTGGTCATCGAGACCGGTAAGTTTGCCAAATTGGCCGACGGAGCAGTCACCGTCCAGATGGGTGAAACCATCGTGATGGTCAGTGCTGTTTCACAAACGAAAATCCGTGAGGGCCAGACCTGGTTTCCCCTCTCGGTGGAATACAAGGAGCGCGCTTCTGCTGCCGGAACTTTCCCCGGTGGTTACTTCAAGCGTGAAGGCCGCCCGACTGAGAAGGAAATTCTCACCTGCCGTATGACGGATCGCCCATTGCGTCCGCTCTTCCCGAAAGGTTACCTTTACGACACCCAGATCATCGCGCTCCTTTTGAGTGCCGATCAGATCCATGACGCCGACGTCCTCGCGATGAACGGTGCTTCTGCTGCTCTTGCAATTTCCGACATCCCCTTCGCCGGCCCTATTGGTGCTGTCCGTGTGGGTCGTGTCGACGGTGAGTTCCTCATCAACCCAACCTTCGAACAGCGTGAAGATTCCGATCTCGACCTCATCTACGTGGGGAACAAGACCGACGTCATCATGATTGAAGGCGCGGCTGACGAGATTCCCGACGCTGAGTTTAAAAAGTCTCTCTACTTCGCTCAAGAAGCAGTTGCCAAGGTCGTCGAAGCTCAGGAAGAGCTCGTCAAACTCGCTGGCAAGCCCAAGCGTGACTACGTGGTTACCGTGGCCAAAGAGGATCTCCTTGAAATCGGATACGCCGTCGCCGGTGACCGTATCGAGGACGCCATCTACGCTGCTTCCAAAGTGGAGCGCGGCAAAAAAGTTGGAGCACTTCGTGACGAAGTGGAAGCTGCCATTAAGGAAAAGTTCCCTAAAACGACCGAGTTCGAAATCGAGCAGGTCTTCGAATACATCCAGAAGAAGGCCTTCCGTCTATCCATCATGGAAAAAGGAGTTCGTGCAGACGGTCGTGGCCTCCGCGACCTTCGCGAACTCTACGGTGAAGTCGGGACCCTGCCACGTGTGCACGGTTCTGCGATTTTCTCCCGTGGTGAGACCCAGGCTCTCGGAATTTGCACCCTCGCACCTGCCGACGAGAAACTCTACGTCGATAACTACGCTGGTGGTGAAGATTCGAAGAACTTTTTCCTTCATTACAACTTCCCACCATTCTCGGTTGGTGAAACAGGTCGCTTCGGCGGCATGAATCGTCGTGAGATTGGTCACGGTGCATTGGCCGAGCGTTCCATCGCTCCCATGCTTCCTTCCACCGAGGACTTCCCATACTCCATGCGTATCTCTTCCGAGGTCATGGAGTCCAATGGTTCGACTTCGATGGCGACTGTTTGTGCCGGCACCATGGCTCTCCTTGACGCCGGGGTTCCCATGATTCGCCCTGTTGCGGGTATTTCCTCCGGTCTTGTGACCGAGCAAGATGCTGATGGAAATATGACCAAGCACGTTGTCATTCTCGACATCATTGGTTCTGAAGACTTCTACGGCGACATGGACTTCAAACTCTGTGGAACCAGCGAAGGGGTCACCGGTTACCAGCTTGACCTCAAGCTCCCCGGCATTCCTCTCTCCATCCTCGAAGAAGGCATCGACCTTGCCATCGAAGGCCGTGGCGATGTCCTCGCCAAAATGGCTGAGTCTATCACCGGACCTGGTGAGTTGAGCCCGTACGCTCCACGCATCGAGACCGTCACCATCCCACAAGATCGCATTGGCGAGCTCATTGGACCTGGCGGGAAGAACATCAAAGCCATCCAGGCTGAGTCTGGTGCTGAACTGAACATCGAAGACGATGGCACCGTTCACATCTATGCTTCCAAGCAGGAAGGTCTTGAAGCTGCCAAGAACATGATCGACATGATGTTCGCGGAAGTGGAGATCGGAAAAACCTACACGGGTAAAGTCATGAACGTCACTACTTTCGGAGCCTTCATGGAAGTGCTTCCCGGTAAGGACGGACTCGTCCACATCTCCGAGCTTGCAGAAGGCCGCGTGAACCAGGTGGAAGACGTCTGTAAGAAAGGCGATATCATCTCCGCCAAGTGCGTCGGTATCGACGACAAAGGTCGCGTGAAGATGTCCCGCAGAGCCGCCCTCCGCGAGGGTGGTGGTGAAGCTGCTCCCGAAGCTGCCGCATCATCCGATGACGACGAAGTTCCTCCCAGCGAGGAAGAAGTCGTGATCTTCGGCTAAGGCAAACTGGCTTCAAAAAAATCACAAAGCGCCCGGCCTGAAGAGGTCGGGCGCTTTTTCGTAAAGGAGTTGCGGAGCCCTCGCCGCTTCGCTTCGTAAGGTTCCTCCGACTGGGCTTGATAAGCGGCGATGACTCCGGAGATGGTTCTGAAATTTGAGTCGGAAAGTGTCTTTGAGACCGGTCCAGATGGAAAGGGGCTGGAGGCGCTTCGTCTTGAAAGAAAAGCCACTAGTATTTTTGAAAATGACTTTAGCCGTTACGCGGTTTCCGAGTGGTATGCTTGGGGCTCGTGAAGATCGAGCATCTGACTGACCGGGTTATTCCTCCGCTGGAGTTTCTTGGGCCGGTTGATCCAGTCGCTCGAAGCGGGACCCTTTTGAAATATCCCAAAAGAAGAACGCTGCGCCTCCGAAGATCACAACGATCAGGAGGGCAAAGAGCAGGAGGAGGAAGTTCTTCATTGAGAAGAACTTACTGGACTGGATGCGGATGCAAAACAAAAAAGCCCTGCCGCAAATTTCTGCGACAGGGCATTAGGGAAGAGTGGGTGTTTAGGCGCGGCCGAGGTAGTTACTATCCTTGGTACTGACCTTGATGACGTCGCCTGGTTTGACGAAGAGGGGAACCTGAACGGTGAGTCCGGTTTCGAGCACTGCGGGTTTGGTGGGGTTGTTGGCGGTGTCGCCTTTGATGCCCTCGGAGGACTCGGTGATCTCAAGCTCAACGTTGTCGGGGAGGTCGATGGAGACAGGATTATTCTCGATGAAGAGGATCTCGACGATTTGGCCTTCTTTGATGAAGTTCTTGGCGTTTCCTACGAAACTTTCATCGATGCCGATGGATTCGAAGGAGACAGGATCCATGAAGTGGTAGGTGCCGGGCTCTGAGTAGGAGAACTCAAGCTTCTGGCGGTCGGTATCGACAATGTCCACCTTTTCACTGGAAGCGAAGCGGATGGTCTTGGTCTTACCGGTTTTGAAAGAGCGGATAGTTGCCGCGATGAGGGCGTTTCCTTTTCCAGGGGTGCGGTGTTCGAGTCCGAGAACGACTCCACGGTCTCCTTCGTATTGGATACACTGCCCTTTTTTGAGGTTTGTTGCGACGATTGCCATGATGTGAAGGAGGTAAGGGAGTCGAGGGGCCGGGTCAAGTGGGGACTTGATGATCAGAGAGTCTCGAACTTCCCGGCATCGCAGTTTTTACGAACTTTTCCTGCTTCGAAGATATTGCCATTCATGGCGATGTAAACGCCGTTTGCCATGCTCTGAAGAGCACCCACAGCGGTGCCAACATTGAAGATGGCATCGGTGACCCGAAATCGTGAGGGTGCCATCGCTCCGGTGAGGACGATGATTTTTCCCTCCAGGTTACGAAGCACTTCGGCGGTCATGGCCATGGTGTCGGTGCCGTGGGTGATGAGGATCTGTCGATGAGACGTGTCTGCGCAGTTTTGTCGGATTTTTTCGCGATCCTCGTCGGTCATTTCCAAGCTGTCTTTTCGAAAAAGAGAAATGAGTTCGTAGTCGATCTCGGCACCGACGTCTTCGAATATGTGAGGGACGGTGGGGGCTCCGACTTCGAACTGCGAGGAGGCGTCAAAGTAGATCTTATCAATCGTTCCGCCGGTGGTGAGAATGAGCATGATGGGAGGGCCTGGTTTTAGGGAAAGAGCTTCAGAAGGGACTTCTCTCCGGCTGGAGTCTGCCCAATTTCTCAGATGATGACTCCTGCTAGTTTTTCTTTTTTGGCAGGCGATATCTCGGGGAGATAGCCGATCACTTTTGGTTTCCGCTTTTATTCTCCGGTCGTTTCTGAGGTCTGGATTCCTGGGCGGCCCTTATGGAATTGATGACTGGTCGCTTAACCTGGAATTGTTGCGACAACGCGGATCATTTTCTTTTGGGCGGAGGCTTTTGGAATTTTCAGGGAAATAGCACTGGATGAATTGATAATTTCTGCATCTGAATTGGCTGGATCGATGTCAGTCCATTCGCTGCCTTTGAGTGTGGACGATTCCTGAAATTTGATCATTTCTCCGGCGTCGGGATTGAAGGGAAGAGTATAGGTGAACATGGTTTCATCCTCGGGATCGGACCTGAACGAGCCTGGGGTGGACTCCTTTTGTGTGGGGTTCAGATTGAATACAAATTCGAGAAGGTTCTCAATGCCGTCATGATCGGGATCGGCATTGGGGCCTGAAATGTCAGGGTTGGATAAATCAGAGCTATTCCAGAAAGACTCGGTCCAGATCTCCAGCGGGGTGGAGGGCTCATTGATGGCGAGATTGAAGGTATAGGTCGGAGTTCTTTCCCCGCGTTGGTTTTCATCTTCCCATCCTATAATCTGAATTTCGAACGAACCGCCAGTGGTTGGGATACCTGTGATCGAGCTGACGGGTTTTCCAAACGTGTAGGTGAGGCCTGGAGGGAGGGTTGAAATGTCGTAAGACTTGGATTTTTCTCCGTTGGTTCGGAAAAGCCAGACAAAGGTTTCTCCGAGATTGGCAGTCGCCGGGTTCGTTGAACCTCCGGTTGTGCTTACTTTTGGTGAAGCACCGGAAAGACTGTCAATGCCGATAACTGAGACGACAAGTGGTGCCGCGAACTTGCCACTGGGGGCGGCAGAAAGCAGGGGGCTCAGGTGCTTAAGAAAGGGCAGGCGCTGTGCCGCGACGGAAAGTCCGCTGGCGAAAAGGTGAAGTGCTCTTTGGGCGAAAATTTTTCGGGTCATGGTTCTAGTTTTGGGGGCTTGGGTTCTAGTTGCATCCACATCCTCCGCCTCCTACCCCGTTCCCTCCCAAGGATGCTTCGCGGGAGAAATACATATGCTCGGACATGGCGGTGCCGAGCGGATCACGATCTGGGGTCATGGATTTTTTTGACAAATTTCCGCGTTCCCAAGGGGAGACCTTGGCACACGAGGGGAGAAAAATGAGAGAGGGAAGAAGGAGTAAATATTTCATGGAATTATTTGAGAGCGGCTGCGATTTGAACTTCTAGGGTTTTGATCGTTTTGTTTCCTCTGAATCCAGTATGGATGTGAATGATCCTGCCGTTCTTTCCGACAAGATAGGCGGTGGGCATTCCCTTCGGTCTGACTTTGGCAACGATTTTTTGAGTATGGTCCAAGACGACAGGGAACGTTGTCTTGAGCCCTTTGAGAAATTTTGCAGAATCGGTTGGTTTCTTGGCAGTGCTTACTCCAACGACAATGAGGCCGTTTTTTTATATTTTTTGTACAGTTTTTCGTAGGCGGGAAATGCCTGACAACAGGGAGCACACCAAGATGCCCAGAAGTCGTAGAGGACAACTTTGCCATTGGTCGCGGGCATTTCCCCAGTGACTCCGAAGGATTTTGGATTGGGAAAGGTTGAGCCTTTAGCGAGTTGGGCGTGGCTTGTCGAAATGGTGAAGAGGAGAGAGAGGGTTTTGTTTTTCATGGGGTGGACGGGTTCGGGTTAGAATTCCCACTGGAGGCCCAGTGAAACGACATTGGCGGAAGGGAAAAAGATGTCAGGGGTTGTCGAGTCCCGGCCTGACATTTCGTAGCGCTCAAGCTGGAAATCGATGGTGATCTCGTCTACTGGGTAATAGCTGAATTGTACTCCGTAGGTGATGGCATCGAGAGCCGAAAGTCTGTAGTCAGAGGAATAGTGGGCGCCTTTTCCATCATTTCCGCTGTGTCCATCAATCCCGGTTCCTGTGAGGGAGGAATGATAGAAATCGGTACCTGATTGCTGATAGTAGCGGAAGTAAGGGCTGACGTTGAATTGATCGGTGACCTCCTGAACCCATTTAAGTTCGAAGGTGTGCCCCGTGATGGAATGGCTGTTCGTAAAGAAGCGGTAGGAGCCATGGAGAGCACCATCGAGCGGCTGCAAATAGTGCTTCGCGGTGACCTTGGCAACCCATCGGTCAATACTGTCGGGACGGTTTTCAGGATAGTCGAAGGTGTCCGTGACCGGGAATGTCCCCACAGGAGTGCTGACGAGGATTGTTGATGTTTGAGAGATTTTGCGGTAAGGATCGGCGAGGAAGCCCGAGCTGTGCCCATAGCCGAGATTGACATCGAGAATCGTGTTTGGGCCAAGAAGTTGGGAAATCCCGAGAGAGAGGTCGATAGAGTCCTTATCTTGGTCGCTCATAATGGTGGTAAATGGCGTGCTAAGAACTTGATCAAAGGCATAGGAAATACCACCGGTGACGGTGGTATTTTTATTAAAGAACTCTCTGCTAAGACCAAGTGCGAGAGCGTTGGAGGCGTAATCTGATTCCTCGCTATGGGCGTATTCAAAGCTTAGGCTGTAATCATCGATTTCATGTTCCAGAGTGATTACCTGCACAGTGCGTTCGTCTGAAATTTCTTGGAAGAGCCAGTCTGTGTCATCGAGACTCGCGTGGGTGCCCGTAGGGGTTTGCCCACTGAGGCTATCGATGGCGAGGCGAATCCCGAGAGTGGTTCCAAATTCGAAACTGTGCTTGTAGTCGAGGTAGTGGGACTCGACATTGATACGCCCGTCTTCCTCATCATAAATTTGGCCTCGATAGCGGAGGATATCCTGACCATCGCTCTTGGTGGCGGATAGCAAAGGGAGAGAGGCGAAGAGTTTTTGCCGAAGGGACATTGGAATTGAAGTTGTAAATGTTCGTTGAAAGGGGCTTGGTTATGATGAACTCATTGGTGGATAAATTAGAAATGAGGTTACCGGAAGTACCCTAAACCTGCGCCTAAGTTGATCTGAAATGGCTGATGCTCCTTCATGCTCGATAATCATACCTAACCTAGATGAGAAAATGATGAGAAATCGAAGCTTTTACAGGGGGGGATTGCACTACCACCCCTGCCGGTGTTTCGACCATGCTGGTGAGGGCCTCCGTTTTAGCTTTGCCCTCGGGAGGGCGGTGACCCCACTGGAAAGCTTCTGCGGGAGCAATGAGCGACCATTCACTGGCGATGCGACGAGGGGCGCCTGAAAATTCGGAGCGACCCCAAGTTGGGGTGTTCAATAACCGCCTCCTCAATCAGCTGAATTCCGCCCTCGACATCAACTTGGCTCACTTTAAGTGCTTCATGCTTGCTGCGACACCGAACCGTTATCTTCACCATTGGAGTTGTCTGGAAAGGCCTTCTCCAAAAGGAGCAAACGAGGCCACTTTGACACAGAACAACAAATCGCTCTGCTCAAAAATCTCCTCTGAATCATGCCCCCTAAAGAGATTCATGTCCTGACGATGGATCGTGAGTTCAGCGGAAGAAAGGTCAAAGAGTCACTCCCGATCCATTGGGATGGGATCGGTAGGGAGGACTTTCTTGCCCTCCCAGATGACTTCCTTGGTTTCGGAGTCGTAGGTGAGGATGCGGGAGTGGCTGCCGGGGGCGGGTTGGCGGCTGACTTTGGGGATCCATTTTTTGTGTTCGGTGATGATTTCTTCGTAGCCGGGTTTGCCAATGAGGTTGTCCCACTCATTGGGATCCTTTTTCATGTCGTAGAGTTCTTCGCTGCCATCGGCGTAGCGGATGTAGCGCCAGTTCTCGGAGCGGATGCCATGGTTGTTATGATTGTGAGTGGTGATGGCAGGGCGCTCGCGTTTGGCTTTGGCGTTTTTGAGCTGAGGCATGAGGCTGATGCCTTGAAGGTGGGGTGGTGATTTCGCTCCGACAAGTTGGCAAAGGGTCGGGTAGATATCAAGAAGCTCGGCGGGTTGGCTTGAGCGCCCTTTGTTAATGCCGGGGCCAGCGAAGATGAGGGGAACACGGGTGCCATCATCCCAGAGGGTGTTTTTTCCGGTGATGCCTTTCTCGCCGATGTGCCAGCCGTGGTCGGACCAGAGGATCACGATGGTGTTGTCGGCGTAGCCGTTTCTTTTAAGGGCCTCGAGGAGGCGGCCGACCTGGGCATCGACAAAGCTGGTGCAGGCGAGGTAGCTGCGGGTCAGGTTCATCCATTCGTTGTGCTCTTCGAGCCAACGGAGGCGAGGCTCGGGAAGGGCCCAGTGCATGTACCAGGAGAACCGGGGAGTGTCGGCGCGGTCTTTGCGCTTGATGAGAGGGAGGGTGGTTTCGGATTCAGGGTGGAGATCATACCACTTCTCGGTGGCGAAGCAGGGGACGTGGGGGAGGAAAAATCCGGCGGAGAGGAAGAAGGGGCCTTCGGGTTTGGAATCGAGCGTTTTGACGGCCCAATCGGCGATCTTGTAGTCACCTTTGTCTTCGTCCTTGTGCGGAAAGAGGCCCCAGTCAACGAGCTTCATTTTACTGGGGGTGTCGACGAGTTTCTTCTTTGGGAAGGGGGCGCCGGTGGCACCCGGGCCGAGGTGGTCGAACTCCTGGTCCTTGGGCTTGCGGCCATATCCTCCGTGGTAGATTTTTCCGCCGGAGTAGGTGGTGTAACCGTGGCTTTTTAGGTGTTGGGGGAGTGCGGTGAGGTCTTTGAACTCATCGAGCTTGCGGAACCAGGGACCGAGTCCGTAAATGCCGGTCGAGTCTGGGCGCAGGCCCATCATGAGGCTGGCGCGTGAGGAATTACAGAGAGGGGATTGGCAGTGGGCGTTGGTGAAAAGAGTTCCGCGTGAGGCGAGCTTGTCGATGTGGGGAGTTTTGGCATCGGGATGTCCACCAAGGCATCCGATCCAGTCGTTCTGGTCATCGATGGCGATGAAGAGAATGTTGGGCTTTTCGGCGGAGAGTCCGACGGCGGCCAGAAAAAGAGAGAGGAGGAGGGTTCGCATGGGTTATTTCAGGTAAACTTCGGCGCTAAAGTCGACACGCGAACTCATTTCAGCTTCGCGAATCTTGTGGTTTTGAATGACGCCGGGGCGCTTCTTTTCCCACTCGTCGATTTTCTCGAGCCAGGTGTCGAGGGTCTTGGTGGGGCCGCTGAGGGCGAGGATGACATCGACGAATTGACGATCCTCGGACCGGTCGATGGTGGCATGGCGGATGGTGATTTCCCTGGGGATCTCAGGGAGATTGCAGATGGTGGTGACCTGCGCGGCAATCTGGCGGAGGCCTTTCTGCTGCTGAAAGCGTTGGAATAGGAACATTGCAACCAAGGTGGCGAGAATGACCGTGAGGTAGGTCAGAGTTTGGCGGAGGCGGCGAATGGACATGAGGGGATCGACTTGCCGAAAGCTAGGGGGTAGATAAGATCTCTTCAATGATCTATCTCGACAACCACGCGACGACGGCGGTGCATCCCGAAGTGGTAGAGGCCATGATGCCTTTCTTCACGGAGCATTATCACAATCCTTCGAGTGGCTATCGGGCGAGCCGGGTGGTGAAAAAGGCCCTCGCGGAGGCGAGGGGCGAGGTGGCCGAGCTTATCGGAGGAAAGGAAGAGGAAATCGTGTTCACCGGTTGTGGGACGGAGTCCAACAACATGGTGCTCAAGTCATTGGCACGGATCTTCGGGAGAAAGACGTCACGTGTCATCACGGGTGAAATCGAACATAGTGCAGTCTTGCGTCCGTGTCAGGCGATGGAGGATGTGGGTTTTGAGGTTCATCGCTGTGGAGTTGATGTGGAGGGAAGGATGAAGGTTGATCAATTTCGGGATGCCTGCGAAGGCGCGGAGACGGGATTTGCCAGTGTGATGTGGGCAAACAATGAGACGGGTGTGATTCAACCGATTGCCGAACTTAGTGGGATCGCGCGGGAGAATGGCATCGCCTTTCATACTGATGCCATTCAAGCGGCGGGAAAGATTCCCATTGATGTGCGTGAAGTGCCGGTGGATTTCCTGAGTATTAGCGGACATAAATTCCACGCCCCAAAGGGAATTGGAGCGCTTTACCTTCGCGAGGGAGTTCGCTTTGAACCACTCATTCGCGGAGGAGGCCAGGAAGACGGTCGCCGAAGCGGAACGGAGAATGTTCCTTATATTGTGGGTCTTGGAAAAGCGGCTAGCCTGATGCGGGCGGCGCTGGCAGAAGATCGGCACGCAGGGATTACGGCAAACCGTGATCACCTTGAGAAGCGACTGGGCGACGAGATCGAAGGGGTGACTTTCAATGGCTCCCGTGACCACCGCGTGCCAACGTGTGCGCACGTGTCCTTCGACGGGTGTGAAGGGGCGGGGCTTCTGATTCTTCTCGATGAATCCGGTGTGCAAGTCTCGACCGGGAGTGCCTGCATGACCGGTAAGCAACAACCCAGTCATGTACAAAAGGCGATGGGCATCTCTGATGAGCAGGCGAAGAGTAGCTTGAGGATCTCCTTTTCTTCATTCACGACCCGGGAAGAGACCGACGAAGCAGTCGAGAAAATCAAGAAAGCCGTGACCAAACTCCGCCAGGTTCAGGGCGGTAGCGGGGTGGGGCCGGTGGTGGTCTATTCGTAAATCAAAAAGGCGGTGCAGTTTCCTGCACCGCCTTTTTGATGTTAAAATGTTTTCATTGATGAACTAGCGACGTCGGCTGAAGCTGGCCAATCCGAGGAGAACGATTGACGAGGGCTCGGGAAGCACTTCGGCGCCATCGCGTCGGGAGAAGTGAAGTTTTAGACACACCAAGCCTGCTCGCTAGATCAACTTGAGAAAGGGGATTTTGTATTTAAAGATCTCTCTCTAAAAATTTTAAATCATTAAGATGACGCCAATGATCGATCTCCTTAGCTTTTTTAGTGATCATTAGGAGAGGGCGCAAATATTTAGATGAGAGAATGATGAAAATACTAATTTTTAATTAGGGTGTTTGATGCAGGCTAAAACTGAATGATTCCTTCGGTTTAAAGCGGGGGAAAGCCGGTTTCACGATCCAACTTGAAAGAAATGAGTTTTAGGGCCACGTTTTCTTTTTAGATTACCATGAAGATTCACACACGTTGCGTTGCTATTGCCACCTTCCTTTCTGCTGCATTTCCTGCTTTTTCTGAAGAGGAACACAAATCAGTGGCCCTTTTCAACGGGAAGGATCTCACCGGCTGGCATTCCGATGTGCCAGCCGCTGATAAAAATCCTGACATCAAGCCCAGCTTTATCGCTCGTGGAGGTATGTTGGTGAGTCTCGGGAATCCAGGCGGCCACCTGATCACGGACAAGATCCACCAAAACTACCGGCTGGAATTGGAATATCGCTTTGCCAAGGAACCCGGGAACTGCGGCGTCCTAGTGCATGGTTCGACTCCTCGTGCACTGTATGGAATGTTTCCGGCCTCCATCGAGGTGCAGATGAATTCCACTCACGCGGGGGATTTTTGGTGCATCGCGGAGAATATTGAGGTTCCCGACATGGAGAAGCGCCGTCCCAAGGGGAAGAATCAGAAGTGGGGTGGCAATCAAGGTGACTCACGTCGAATTCTGAATCTCACCGACGGTTCCGAAAAGCCGGTTGGGGAGTGGAACAAGATGGTGATCGAGTGTCAGGGGAACGAGGTGAAAGTCTGGGTTAATGGTGATATGGTGAATCACGGAAAGAATTGCACCAAAGGCAAGGGGCAGATCGCGTTGCAGGCCGAAGGCGTTGAGGTCGAGTTCAAAGGCCTCTTACTGACTCCTCTCAAGGTGGAGGCAGGAAAGGAGAAAAAGTGATCGGAAAGCCATCGGATGATCAGTGCCGCGATTCCGGCCGAGTCTGGCTTGCCTCTGCTTTGCCTTCCTCCGACCAAGGAGCCTGATTTGGAATGACCCAAGATTTTTGGTAAGAACTTATGACAAAGACACTGATTTTTGTGATCTTCCTAGCTCCAGTCTTGCTTTTTGCCGAGGCGGGGTCGGCGACTGTTGCGGCTGAGCAAAGGGGATGGAAAGAGCGTCGTGCTGAGAAAACAGGGGTGATCAAGGAGCGGCAGTTTGATTTGTTCATGATCGGTGATTCGATCACACATAATTTTGACAAGCCGGCGTATCGGGAAGTCTGGGACCAGTTCTATGCTCCGCGCAAGGCCCTCAATTTAGGATACAGCGGTGGCCGGACCGAGAACACCCTTTGGAACCTCACTCATGGAGAGTTGAAGGGGCAATCGCCGAAAGTAGTGACTCTTCTGATTGGAACCAACAACACGGACGATGCCAACTATCCGGTGGTGCACTCGGCGCAAGAGGTGTTTGAAGGGACCAAGGCGATTGTCCAATTATTGAGGAAACGTCTTCCAAGCACGAAGATTCTCCTCCTTCGCATCTTTCCGAGAACTAATGTCTATCGGACCAAGAATGGCAAGGAGCGCGGAAGTGCCGCGAAGCGGTTTGCGGTGAATCACCGTGCCGGGGAACTGGCCTCGGCTTTGGCTGATGGAGAATGGGTCCACTGCCTTGATGTGAATCATGTCTTTTATCGTGCGGACGGGTCCTTGGATCCCAAATTGATGCCGGACCAGCTCCATCCATCGCCGGCTGGTGCCCGGGCATGGGCGGAAGCGATGGAACCCAAATTGGCGGAACTTTTTGGTGATGAACCGAAGTCGCCCAAGCTGACGAATAGTGCTTTGGTTCCTCTTCCGAAGATTGAGAATGATTTCTACGACTGGTGGAAGCGCCATGAAGCGGTGATGAAGATCAAGGACGAGCTCCATCCCGAGATCGTCTTGCTGGGTGATTCAATCACCCATCTTTGGGGAGGGTTGCCCGAATGGAAGGGGCGGAAGGCGATGGGGCCGAAGTCCTTTGCGAAGACGTTTGTAGGAAGACGGGTGCTTAATCTGGGATATGGATTTGACCGAATCCAGAATGTGCTTTGGCGGCTTGATCATGGTGAGGTGCGGGGACTGAAGCCGAAGCATGTGATCCTGAACATAGGCACGAATAATCTTTGGCCGACCAAGAACGCGCGCGGGAATACACCGGAGGAGATTGCCGAAGGAATTCGAGCAGTGATTCAGCGGTTGCGGGCGAAACTTCCCGAAACCCATCTCACGTTGATGGGGATTTTCCCCCGTGGCCAAAAAGCAGATGATCGCTCACGCGCCAAGGTTGCCAAAGTGAACGAATTGCTGATTCCGCTGGGAAAGGAGAATGGCATTACTTTTTTGGATCTCGGAGACAAGCTGATTGAAGCGGACGAGACCATTCGTCGTGAGGTGATGCCGGACTTTTTGCATCCGGCCGAAGCTGCCTATGAAATATGGGGAGAGGCCTTGCAGAACATCATTACGGAGTAGCGGGAAACGGGTTCAGATTTTTTTTGAGAAAGAAGGTAACCAACTTTGAAGTTGGTTCCTCGATTCGAGAAGTCGAACCAACCCTCCGGCAAGGGAGCACCGCTCCGAAGCGATTCGACCGGGTGGCGAGTGAATAAATTGTTTTTCTGAATGCTTGAAAGAACGATTCAAACTTTATACCGGCAACATTTTGGGATTCTGCTAATAGTAAGGGGTGCAATTCAAACAAGCTCTCGGATTGGTCATTGGCCTTGTCGTTGGGATTACCGGAGGGATTCTTTTTTCAAAGAGTCTCCGCCCGGAGCCCGGGTCGATGCAGGAAAGGCTGGAGGTTGCAGAGGAGCAATTGGCTCGTTCGAATCGTAGACTGAAAGCGATGGCGCAACACGTTGCGAGGTACAGAGGGTCATCGAAAGGAGAGATTCAGAGGATGGCGCGGGATTTTAAGGATGGGAAGGAACTCAGCTTTGACGACATTCTGGGGAGTGCGAAGCCATGGATGCGACAGGTGGCTCCGGTGATGGAGCGGGTGCGTAAAGTCAGTGAGGCCGATTGGGCCGATGCCCGGGTGTCCGAGTGGACGAGGAACTACAATCTCAGTGAGGCCGAGCAGGAGGAGCTGAAAGAGTATTTCAGTGAGCAAAGCAGGAAGAATGCGGAACGAATCACCGAGGTGATTAATAGTGATGAAAGTGGCTTTGTGGATTTTGTGCAGGCAACCGACAATGATTGGCGTGATTTCGATGGCGTCGAAACGGTCATGGAGGGGTTTCTTGAAGGGGAGGAGCTGGAGAAGTTCCGGGCTGAGCAACTAGACAAGCGGATCGAGACGGTGCAAAATGAGGCAGATCGTAAATTGAAGGTGCTCGATGATATCGTGTCGCTGGATGACGCGCAGCACCAGCAGCTCTTTGGAGTGATGGTGCGGGGAAGTGAAGACTATCGGCCCGAGGTGAAACCCGAGGGATTCACGGGACAAGCCACGCCTCTTGACCGGACGGCCCGGGATTCGGCAATTGAGGCGGTTCTTCGACCCGACCAAAAACAGGCCCTCGATAAACACCGGGACGAGAGGGTCCAGAAGGTTACGGAGCAGTGGGAAAAGTATCAGCTGTCACCGCCAAAGAAGTTTGATGCGCTGGAGGGGGATGTTTTTTAGATGAGCGAAGCGGCAATTGAGATCAAGGATCTCCGCGTGGATTATGGGGATTTTGTGGCGGTGCAGGATATTAGTTTGAGCATTCCCTACGGTCAGGTCTTCGGGCTGGTTGGTCCGAACGGAGCTGGGAAAACGAGCACCTTCAAAGTACTCACCACACTCATGGAGCCGACTTATGGCGAGGTGACGGTGGCGGGTTTTGATATTTTTGAATCAGCCGAGGAAGCTCGCCAAGTGATGGCTTACATGCCGGATCTGGCGCCGGTACCATCGGACTTGAAGCTTTGGGAATTCCTCGATTTCCACGCTGACACTCATCGGCTGGGAGGACGCTCCGCGCGACGCGAGCGCGTCGAGGAGTGCCTCCGGACGGTCAATCTTTTCGAGAAACGAAACGCCTGGTGCAAAGAACTTTCTCGTGGACAAACCCAGCGACTCGTTCTGGCAAAGACTCTTCTCCACCGACCCAAGGTTCTCATTCTTGATGAACCGGCGAGTGGGTTGGACCCGCTTTCCCGCCGGGAGATGCGTTTTGCGCTTCAGGGGCTCGCGAACGAAGGAGCGACCATTGTGGTGAGTTCCCACATTTTAAGTGAACTGGCGGAGATGTGCTCGTCGCTTTGCGTGATGAATCAAGGGCGCTTACTTGCGAGCGGGAGTGCCGAGGAAGTGCGTCGTGAGCTGGGCCGGACCGAGCGACATCTGGGCGTGGTGACCTTTGGCGACCCACATGAAGTTGTGTCCTGGTTGGGAGATAGGCCCGGAGTGAGTGAAGTGAAAGTTGATGGCTGCAAGGTGGGTTTTCAGTTTCAGGGAGAGGATGTTGCTCATGAAAAATTATTGATGGAACTTGTGAATGCAGGGCTAAGAATTCGCTCGTTTGAAGAAGAGAGCTCTTCCTTCGAGGACATTCTGGTCCGGGTGGCAGAAGGGAATCGTGCAGAATGAACAAGGTGATGAGAAAAAAACCACACCCGGCATGGATGCTTTGGGCGAATCCTATTTTGAAGAGGTATGCTCGCAGTCGATTGCGTCCGACCGGTCTGGGCGTGGCACTGCTTATGACAATTCTTGTGGCAGGGTTCTTTTTCTTTCTGATGAGGGAGGGATTTGGCCGCTCGGCGTTGAGTGCCTCGGATGTGGCCCGGGCTCCCTTGATTCCCTTGTTGATCATTCAAGGGCTGATTCTTTTTGGATTGGGAACCGGGCAGGCCTCGGCAGGAATCTCGATGGAGGCGGACGAAGGTGTTATCGACTACCAACGACTGGCTCCCATGACTCCCATGGCCAAGGTGCTGGGCTACCTATTTGGTCTTCCCATCCGCGAGTGGATCCTCTTTTTCTCGACGCTTCCCTTCACTGCTTTTTCAGTGTGGAAAGGTGAAGTCCCTCTTGCTGGAATTCTGCAGCTTTATGCGGTTTTTGTCATGGGGGCGTTACTTTATCATCTTACTGGGGTTCTGGCGGGATCGGTCATGAAGAATCGTCGTTGGGCCTTTTTGACATCGACCGGTTTGGTGATTCTTCTCTACCTGGTGATTCCGCAGGCCGCCAAATTTGGACTTGTCTATCTGAAGTATGTTACGATCTACCCGGTTTTTTACGAAGTCTACCCTCAGCTCTTGGCCCGGCCCTTGGAGGAGTTGGCAGCGGGTTATCAGGAGGTCATTCCACCGGCGCGATTCTTTGGGCTTAACTTTCCCCAGTATGTTTTCACTTTGATTTCTCAGGGTGTTTTGAGTCTGGCAATGGTCATGATGCTTTGGCGTCGCTGGAAAAAGGTGGATTGTCACCTTCTCGGGAAAGTGGGGGCAACGGGCCTTTTTGGTTGGTTGCAGCTGATGCTTCTCGGGAATGCCCTTCCATTAATGGAGTCCGGAGATCTCTTTCCAACCCGTGAGTTTAGCCGTCGGTTCGGTCGGCTGATCAATCCAAATAAGACGAGTTGGTCTCCGGAATCATGGGAACCTACCATCATGATCGGGCTCTACGGAGCCGTGACTTTGGGGTTTCTCTGGTGGCTCACTTTTGTGATTTCCGCCGAGAGCAATGGACAGGTAAGGGGGTGGCGGCGGGCGCGTAAATTTGGCAATTCCAAGCTTCCAGTCTTATCGGATGCAGCGACCTCGGTCCCCTGGACACTCGTGATGGCCGGGATGGGGACCATTGGTTGGTTCATCTTCGCCGATTCGCTCGCAACGTCTCATTGGTTTCCCGCGCTTTCATTGCTCGCAGTGACTCCAGGGGCGATGTTTTTGATCCTGGCTTGCGGGGGACTTGGACTAAATGCCTTGTTGGAATGGATTGGGAGGAAGGGGACGGGAATCGTGGTGATTTTGGCCGGGATTCTTCCGATCATGTTGGGGGTGATTTTTGCGGTGAGTAGGGATGAACTCATCGCACCCGGGGTTTGGTTGGCGGGGATCTGTCCGCTTTCCTGGCCAATTTATGGATCGGGAGTTTTCTTTTCCCAGGAAGGAATGCCGCGCGATGTCGCTAGAGCGGTGCCCAATGCCTATTGGTTTTGGCAGGGCGTGGCGGTTCTCGCCGTGATTTGGCTTGTGACCAAACTTCGTGAGTCCCGTAAGCGGATCTCAGAACTCTCGAAGGAATTCTAGGTGCCTTATGCCACGACAGCGTCGGGCTGGCCGGCGCGCTCGAGGCTTTGGCGGAAGTTGTCGAGCATTTTGGACTCGCGTTTGAGCATATTGACGAGAGTGGCTTCCTCCACTTCGGTGACGAGATCGCGCTCACCAAAGAAAATGACGAGGTTGGCAAGCTCGAGCGCCGCGCCGCGGGCCCGGCCGACGAATTCAGAAAACTCGATCTTGGTGGGACAGTTGCTGCCTTCGGCAAGGATGCCGGAAATGCTATAGCTGCCTTCGCGGAGGCGGTTGGCGAAGGTCGTCTTGCCCAGAGCTTCGACGGCGTCAGCGAGATCGGCAATACGATGTCCGATCTCGGTTGCCATTTTCCAGACCTCTAGGTTTTCAAATCGAAAGTCAGCCACACCGGGGGGACTAACGGGGATTGGAGTTGTTGACAAGTGCCATTTGATATTTGCGAAGATCGTTCGATTGAGTATTTTCACGAAAGAGATGGGTGGACGATTAATAGCGGCGTTGGAATCGGGAGGGACGAAGATGGTGGCTGCCCTTGCGTCAGGCCCATCGGATATTTTGGTGCGCACACGGATTCCGACCACTTCTCCGGAGGAAACAATGGCGGGATTGATCCGATTTTTCTCCGAGGCAACAAATGTTCATGGCCAACCTGACGCTCTGACGGTGGGAACGTTTGGGCCGGCCGATTTGGATCCGGACTCTGAGAGTTATGGTCATATCACGGCAACCCCCAAGGCGGGCTGGGCGCAAACGGATCTTCTCGGTCCACTCCGGAAAGCTCTGGGTGGAATCCCGGCGGTTTTTGAAACCGATGTGAATGCCGCTCTCTTTGGTGAGGCAAGCAGTGGCGCGGCCAAGGGTTTGAAGCATACCGCCTATTTTACGGTTGGAACTGGAATCGGAGGAGGATTGATGATCGGAGGTGATTTGGTCCATGGATCCGGTCATCCCGAAATGGGGCACATGAGGGTGTCCCGGCATCCGGACGACAAATTCGAAGGGGCGTGTTCCTTTCACAAGGATTGTCTGGAAGGGATGGCCTGTGGACCAGCACTTGAGAAAAGATGGGGAAAGTCAGCCGAGGAGTTGCCAGCGGATCATCCGGCATGGGAGATCGAAGCCCATTATTTGGCGCAGGCGTGTTTGAATGTCCTTATGATTGCGCCTCCTGAGAGGATTATTTTTGGAGGAGGAGTGATGCACCAGGAGCAGCTTTTCCCGCTGATCCGGAAGAAGCTTTCGGAGCTTTCTAATGGGTACCTCCCTTTGCCCGAGCTTGATGGCTTTGTGGTGTCACCGGAGCTGGGGGACGATGCCGGTCTTTTGGGGTGTGTGGCATTGGGACGGCAGCTCCTTCGCGATCAAGAAAGGATCGGGCAAACAAAGGGATCTTGAAAGTCGGGGATGCCGTTGATCTTACGGACGGTGCGCTCGTTGACGTGGGAGAATTTTCCGTTCGAACGATAGGTCAAGTCGGCGGAGGCGAAGTGGGTAGCAAGGGCGCGGCGTGGTTGGTCGCCGAAGTTGGGAGGATTCCCATGGAGGGTGCGGGAGTCGAAGAGGACGAGGTCTCCGGCGTTGAGGACCATGCGGCGTGGTTGATCATCCGCCATAATGGTGATGGGGCCCATTTCGGAGGTGAAGTCGATGAGGGGAATCCAGGCGGTGAGCATTTTGGTGGCGCGGCAGGTGAGCCAGCGGCTTTGCTCTCGGTGCCAGTGGTAATCGATTTTGCCAGAAGGACGAGGCTCTTCGTAGAGGAGTTGGTCGTGCCAGAAGCGGATTTGTTTGAGCGCGAAGGTTTCGTGGAGGAGGGTTGCGAGGCGACCGTCGCGGAGGAGGGTTTCAAACTCAGTGCGGAAGAAGGAGGCGTAGGGGTGTTTGCGGGTGCGTGCTTTGCAGGGGCGAGGGTGGGGCCACTGAAAGTCCGGGGTGCGGTTTGACTCTCCTTGGTAGTAGTCGTTCTGGGCGGTGCGGGCCCGGGTGATTTCTTTGACCGGGAAAAAATTCTGGACGATGAGGTAGCCTTCAGAGTTGGGAAACTCGCGACGTCTTTTCTTGGGGAGCATGAGGCAGGGGGGGCTTAGGCTCTGCGGCTCAGACTAAAGTCCAAGCTGCGAGTTTGCTGCTGCTGCGAGGTCGGCAAGTTTGTGACGTTCGGGGGCAGCGCCCCGGGCCATGTCTGGCTTGCCGCCGCCTTTCCCGCCGGCGATGGGGCCGAGGTCCTTGATGAGGTTTCCAGCGCCGTGACCAGCGTTGTTTCCGTCTTCACCACAAAGGGCTCCGAGGTGAAGCTTGGAGCCGTCATCGACGATGAGGAAAGCGGCTTGGGAGAAGTGGATCTTCTTCAGGCCGTTGAGAAGCTCCTGAAGGAGGGAGGGAGAGCCTTCGGTGGCGATGACGATGTTGCCGGTGATGTTTTGGTCGGCGATGAGGGCATCGGCCATGCGGGCGGCACCAGCAGACTGGGCCTTTTTGAGGGCTTTCTCGGCTTCGATGGCTTGGGCTTTGATCTCAGCAGCGGAGGCGTCGTCAGCGACGGAGAAGGTGTCGGCTTCGAGTTTGGTGAGAGCTTCGTTGGCAGCAGTGAGCTTGGCGAGAGCCTCGTTTTTTTCAGTGGTTTCCTTTTCCTGCTGTTCGGCGAGGAAAGCTTCGGCAGCGGGGCCGCAGAGGGCTTCGATGCGGCGGACGCCGGAGCCGGTGGAGCCTTCCGATTTAATTTTGAAGAGGCCGATGTCGGAGGTGTTGCGAACGTGGGTGCCGCCGCAGAGTTCCATTGAGTAGCTGTCGAGGGTTTGGTTGCCGCCGCCGATTTGGACGACGCGAACCAGGTCACCGTATTTGTCGCCGAAGAACTGCATGATGTCGGCGCGATCCTTGACGTCGGCGTGGGGGACCTCGATCCAGGAAACGGTGTCGCTGGCCTGGATGGAGGCGTTGACCTTTTCTTCGATGGCGGTGAGTTGCCCCGGGGTGACGGCTTTGGAGTTGAAGTCAAAAGTGAGACGCTCATGCGTGACGCTGGATCCTTGCTGGGTCGCATCTGACGAGACGACTTCGTGAAGGGCCCAGTGGAGAAGGTGGGTGGCGGTGTGGTGAGCCTCGATGGGAGCGCGGAGGCGGCGGTCAATGGTGAGAGTCACGGTATCGCCGACGGAGGGGAGGTCTCCTTTGACTTGGTGGGCGACAGCGGATCCGATTTTTTGAGTGCCGGTGATTTTGGAATCGTTGAGGGATCCGGAGTCACCTTCCTGGCCACCCATCTCGGTGAAGAAGACGGTCTTGTCGGTGATGACGAGGTCGTCGTGGATTTCGAGAGCGGTCGCTTCGCAGGTGTCGTTTTCGAAGCCCACGAATTCAGTGACGGCCTCGGTGGAGATGTCGGTGGCGCGGATGACGGTTTTCTTTTGAGCACCGCGGGAGAGTTCGCGGGCTTCTTCCATACGGGCTTCGACTGCAGCTTCGTCGAGAGAAATGCTCCGCTCGCGGCAAAGGAGAGCGGTGAGGTCGAGAGGGAAGCCGAAGGTGTCGTAGAGCTGGAAAGCGTCTTCGGGCGGGAAAACTTCGCCGTCGGCGGCTTTCTCGAATTTCTCCAGTCCACGGTCGAGGGTCTTGTTGAAAGAGTCCTCTTCGGAGGCGAGGGTTTCTTTGACGATTTCGGTGCGGGTTTTGATCTCGGGGAAGACGTTACCGAATTCGGTAACGAGGGTGTCAACGAGGTCGGGAAGGAAGGGTTTTTCGCCGGTGAAGCCGAGAGCCCGGCCGTATTTGACGCCGCGGCGGAGGATGCGCCGGAGGACGTAGTTGCGGCCGGTGTTGCCGGGCATGATGCCGTCGGCGATGGAGAAGGAGAGAGTGCGGATGTGGTCGGCGATGACGCGGAAGGCGATGGCTTCTTCGAGTGCTTCGTGATCTTCGCCGGGGTAGACATCGACATACTTTTTGCCGCTGAGTTCTTCGAGTTTTCGGAAGATGGGCTGGAAGACGTCGGTGGCGTAGTTGGTGGGCTTTTCCGAGAAGTCGGTGAAGCCTTTGGTGTTTTGGATGAGGGAGCAGACGCGCTCGAAGCCCAAGCCGGTGTCGACGTGTTTGGCGGGGAGGTCGCGGTAGGTGCCGTCTTCTTCGGCGTTGTATTGGATGAAGACGAGATTCCAAATCTCGATGCAGAGGTCGGAGTCCATGTTGACGAGCTTACCGCCGGTGTCGCCGTTGGGGGTCATGTCGACGTGGAGTTCAGAGCAGGGACCGCAGGGGCCGGTGTCGCCCATCTTCCAGAAGTTGTCTTCGACGTTGCCGTTGACGATTTGGACTTTGGGATCGAGTCCAGCTTTCTCAAAATGGGCAGCCCAGAGGTCCCAGGCTTCCTGATCGAACTCGGAGGGGTCGCCTTCGGACGGCGCGTAGACGGTGGCGTAGAGTCGGTTGGCGGGGAGGCCCCAGCGTTCGACGATGAGTTCCCAGGCCCAGTCGATGGCTTCTTTTTTGAAGTAGTCGCCGAAAGACCAGTTTCCGAGCATTTCGAAAAGGGTGTGGTGGTAGGTGTCGTAGCCGACGTCCTCGAGATCATTGTGTTTTCCGCCGGCGCGGATGCACTTCTGGGTGTCGGTTGCGCGGGGAGGATCGTAGGGAGCTTTTTCGGTGCCGAGGAAGTAGGGGATGAATTGGTTCATGCCGGCATTCACAAACATGAGTGTGTCCCGGGCCGCAGGAGCTGGAAGAAGCGACGAAGCAGGCACGATGGTGTGCTGCTTTTCTTTAAAGAAGTCGAGGAAGCTATTGCGAATCTCTGCCGAAGTCATGACGGGGGCTTTAGGACCACATTTTGGGGAAAGGGGGAAGTTTGAAGTTCGAAGTGTTGGAGGAAGAGCTCACGCTGAGGAGCGGAGGGTTATGGGGCTTGGGGGGCTTGGCTAAGGAGGGGGGAGGCGCAATTTTTACAAATGAGCACAGATTTTGGACGGGGTTAAGGGAGATTTGGGAAAGGGGGCATTGGCAAGGTGGGTTTGAGTGACTAAGGTGGTCAAATGTCCGATGAACCTGCGCTACCCTTTGTTTCAGCTCCTTCTTCAAGATTGGTTTCGCTGGATGCTTTTCGGGGGTTTGTGATGTTTTGGATCGTGGGGGGAGAGGCGATTGCACATGCGCTGGCGCATCTGGAAGGGATGAAGTCGGAGGCGCTGGATACGGTTGTGCTGCAGTTGACTCATGTGGAGTGGGAAGGGTTTCGGTTTTATGATCTGATTTTTCCGTCCTTTATTTTTATTGTAGGGACATCGCTGGTGTTTTCACTCAGCAAGCTGGGGGATCGAAGGGATGCGACGCGTCGGGTGATCCGACGGGGATTGTTGCTCTGGTTGATCGGGATTATTTATTACGGAGGGGTTTCGAAGGGGTTTTATAACGAAGAGGCGCATGAAGGGGTTCGTTTGCTTGGAGTGCTGCAACGCATCGGGATCTGTTATCTGGTGACGGGGTTGTTGTTTCTTTACGTGCCGCTGAGAGGACTGGTGTTTTTGTTTGTGGCCTTGCTCGCAGGGTCGTGGGCCTTGCTGACTTTCGTGGCGGTTCCGGGGCAGGATGCAATCAGCTTTGAAGAGGGGAAGAATTTGACAAACTGGTTTGATTCGAAATATTTGCCGTTCTTCAAGTGGAATGGTCCTCATGATCCGGAGGGGATTCTTTCGACGCTTCCAGCGATTGGGACGTGTTTGCTCGGAGTTTTTGCGGGCTTGTTTTTGAAGGGAGTAAGGCTGTCGCAGGCGAAAAAATGTGGTCTACTCCTAGTGGCCGGAACGGGGTTGATTTTCCTTGGGAATTACTGGGGGCAATCATTTCCTGTGATTAAGAATTTGTGGACGTCAAGCTTCGTGCTGGTGGCGGGTGGATGGAGCTTGGTTGTTCTTGGAATGTTTTATTTGCTCGTGGATTGGGTCGGTTTCAAAGGCTGGGCGATGCCGTTTGTGTGGATCGGGATGAATCCGATTACGGTTTATCTCCTGACCAGCGTGATTAATTTCAACGAGATTGCATCGCGGGTTTTGGGTGGGCCGGTGGCGGAGTGGGTTGATGGATTGGTGCCGGGGCTTGGCGCCTTATTGATTGCCCTTGCGGGAATGGCGCTCGTTCTTTTGCTCTGCCGGTATCTCTATAAGAAAGATGTGTTCATTAAAATCTAGCAGCCTCTCGGACTTGCCCAATCCGGAAAGTTCATTTTATCAATTGGTTCAAATCGTCCTAAGTCCGACAAACTGCTAGGGCCCCTTGAAACGCGGTGGGGTCATCTTTCTACGGAATGTACAAGCACTCGAGTGCTTGTACTCTCGAAAGAGTTCCGGGTTCTTTGTCGATCTCGTGTTCCACCAGAACTTGGACAGGCCGGGGGGGATCCTTTCAAAACTGAAGGAGGACACCGTGATTGAACTTTAGTCCTTCGGGAAATCGATACGCATTTGATCTTCTTCGAAGATGATGCGGCCGCCGGCGCGGGTGGTGATGTCTTTTTCCATCCACTTGAGTTCTTTTTCGAAGAGATTGCCGAGGGAGGAGAAGGCGTCTTGAGTGAAGAAAAGGAAGCCCTGGGGAACGCGGGCCCGACCGAGTTTTCCACCAACGGCGAGGAGGCCCCAGAGGCGACCGCCGTCTTTGTGGATGTAGGTGGTGAAGGAGCCGTCTTCTTTTTTCTTACGTTCGATGCGGACGAACATGGAGACGGTCTGGGGGTGGCCTTTGATTTCGCGCTCGATGATGATTTCGACGCGGCCGCCTTCTGCTTCATCGAAGCGGACCCAGACGCCTTTCATTTCAACGTGGTCGGCGAGCGTGCCTTCCTGGCGGGCCTTGAGGGTGTTGGCAAGCCAGGTATTGATCTGGCGTTCGGTGATGGTGATGGGGTTGCGGCTTTTGGCTGCGAACTCGATCATTCCAGGGACGCTGGAGGGATTGCTTTGGCGGTCAGCTTCTTCACGTCCGGCAATGTCGTCGAGGTCCTGAGATTGGAAGCTGAGATAGATTCCAAATCCCAGACCGCCCACGAAAGCGAGGGTGAAGAGGAAGAAATAGCGTTTCATGGTGCTAGCTTCGCGAAAGTTACGGGCTCTGACAAGCTCTCAGGAAGGGATTGAACTGACGGGGGCAAAAGGGCGGAGCGCCACTTCGCTTTTGGTTTTTGGCGGTTGGTTTTTAGCTCCGGTGAGGTGGGAGGTGGAGGCGGGGCGACCGGGAATAGGTTCCTGAGAGGTTAGTCTGAGGATTTGGAGGGTTTGGTCTCCTTTTTCTCTTTCTTGGGAGCGCTGGATTCGGAAGCTTTTTTCTCCCCGGCTTTGTAGGATTCGGAGCGGTAGTCGGTTTGGTAAAAGCCTGAGCCTTTAAAAATGATGCCCGCTCCGGTTCCGAGGAGGCGTTTGACCGGGCCGTCGCAACCTTCCTGAGGGCAGTCGGTGAGCTTGGGGTCGTTCATACTTTGAAAGACCTCAAAGAGGTGGTCGCACTTTTCGCACTTATAGTCGTAGTTGGGCATTTTGGCTGGATGTTACGCTTGTTCTTCGGGGAAGTTTTCGAGTTCCCACCCGGAGTGGCCGACTTCGTCGGCGAGTTCCTTGAATTCGGCAAGTTCGGCGGCCGAGAAGAGTAATCCGCCGGTGGCATCGGTGCGCTTGCGGAAGCCCGCCTCGATTTGGCCGGGGAGGAGGCATTTGTCGTTGCCGTGGCCGAGGACGTCATCGAGGACCGCCTTCATGTTGGCGGACTGGGAGCCGTGGACGAAAGAGCCGCTGCTCCAAGCATCGGGGTGAATGACCTGAAAGTAAAAGCATGAAGTTGTTTTGGCCCCTTGGCGTCCGCGTTCGGTGGGGATGTTTCCTCCGATGAAGCCGCCGACGAGTTCATTGATCAAGGACATGCCGTATCCTTTGTGTCGGCCAAAGGGGAGAAGGGCTGCGACTTCATTGGGGTCGGTGGTTTCGTTCCCGTTTTTATCAACGGCGGCACCGGGAGGGAGGGGCTTTCCTTCGCGTTTGAGTTGTTGGACACGGCCCATGGCGATCGTCGAGGTGGCCCAGTCGATCACGATGGGGAAGCCGTTGGCTTCCTGGGTGGGGAAGCCCCATGAGTGGGGGTTGGTTCCAAGGGTGGGGTATTTGCCGAAGAAGGGAATGACTTCGGCGAGGGTGGAGGTGCAGTTGGTGTAGGCGATGTAGCCTTTTTCGGCGGCCTTCATGACATAGCCGCCGCCCCAGAGGTAGTGGAAAGCGTTGTCGATAGCGACCTGCCCGACGCCGTATTCGTCGGCCATTTCGATGCAGCGATCGATGGCGGAGACGGCAACAGCCTGCCCGAGTTTTTTGTGGGCGTTCCAGACTTCGGAGGCTTTGAAGCGATCATTGACGACCTCGATTTGAGCGCCGGGGACGCAACCACCGGCGGCGGAGCCGAAGAGGTGGTCGAGGTGAAGGGCTTTGAGAGCGTTGTGTGTTCGGATTCCGTGACGGGTGGCATCCTGGCAGACTTGAGCGGCGATGATTGATTCGTCGGCATCATAGCCACGAGCCTGATAGGCGGCGGCGACCAATTCATCATGTTTGCTGGCTGGGACTACGTGGAATTCGCTCATTTGTATGACTGGTTTTGGTGGGCTGGAGACTGGCTTTTTTCGTGGAGTTGGCAAGTGTCAAGAGAACGAGGCGGCCTTTGAATTCTCGAAAGTTTTTTTAAGCCCTCAAGAATATCTTCGATATTCTAAAAATGATGACGATCGAATATTAAGGATTAATTAGTTTGCGGTCTTCGGTATGAACAGCTTTGGCAAAGGACGACTGCCGTTTCTGGTGGTTTTGATCGAGCGTCTCGCGACTGATCACGCGGAGCTGATGCTCCCTTCGTTCCCGTGGAGAGGGGAGGAGGTCCGGGAACCGCGAACGGTCACTGGGACGAGGGGGATTTAGGAGGAGCGACAAGGCGCATTTCAAAATCAACAGGATTGGATATGAAATTTTGAATTGATGACCGGTTGGATTGGTGAGGGGCCGGTTTTCATTTCCGATGTCACTCGCGGAAGTCTGCGTGATCTTGGATACAATGTAGAGTTGATCAATGTTCCAGGACCAGGACCCGCGATGCTACTTTTCGGGGGGCTTGCAATGATGATTGGTTGTCGTAGGCGCCCCTAAAGAAGTTTCAGGCTTTCGGCGAGAGTGCCAAGGCGTGGGTTGGCACCTTTGTTTTTTTTGGCTCGTTTGATCCAGGATTCGGGAACGGCCTTGGTCTCGCGCATTTGCATGAGGGTATTGACGATGAGGGCTTGATCGAGGTTGGGAAGTGACTCGTCGTTGAGGCCATCAATGAGGGTCTTGAGGGAGAGGTCTTTGGAGCCGATGCGGTAGAGGGCGTGGGCGGCTTGAGCACGGTTGATGGTTTCTGAGTCGGTGAGAGCCTTTGTTAGAATATCTTTGGCTGGGCCGGCTTTTTCACCAAGAGTCACGAGGCCGCTGAGACCCCAGTAACGAATGACGGGGTCTTTTGAGGAGGCCGCTTTCTGGAGAACGGGGAGGTTCTTTTCGTCCCGCGAAGATGCAAGGAAGGCGAGGTCAAGAAGTTGCTCAAAAGGGAAGTCTTTGGCCGAGACGGCGGTGGCGATGGGTTTGTCGCCGGAGACTGACTTAAAGAGAGGTTCGGGGACGACCGCGGTATCCCGAATTGCGATCATTTGCTTGCGGAGGGCTTTACGCATTTCGGCGATGCGATTGGCGTGAGCGGGATCCGAAGCGAGGTTTTTGATTTCGGAGGGGTCATTTTTAGTATCGTAGAATTCCTCGGTAGGTTGGTCGTTCTCCCAGATTGAGGCTTGGACGCCGGTGAGCTTACCGTCTTTCCAGGCTTTCTGCCAGGCGGGCCAGGAGGGCATTTGGAATTGGTAGAAGGAGTAGGGTGCGGCCCAAACGTGGGGGGTGAAGTGACGGACGTACTTGTGGCGACCATCGGTGAGCCCGCGACGGAGGCCGTAGATTTCATCGAAGCGATCGGCGAAGAGGAAGGCGTAGTCGTTTTCTTTAGGCTCGGTGCGGTTCTTTCCGAGGAAGGGGCGGCCTTGCATATTGGCGTCGTTGTCGAGTCCGACGAGAGAGAGAAGGGTGGGGGCGAGGTCGACAAAGGCGACGATTTCGTCGCTGGGCTTTCCGGCAGGGAAGGGGGAGAGGGCCTTCCATTTTTCAGGAACGTGCACGATCATGGGGATGCGGACACCGGAATCGTGGAGGTAGCGCTTTCCGCGCGGGGTGGGGCCACCGTGGTCTCCGTAATAGAAGATGATGGTGTTTTCGGCGAGGCCGGCTTTCTTGAGTTGAGCGAGGATGTTGCCGATCTGTTTGTCGGTGGCGGTCATGATGTCGTGGTAGCGGGCGACATCGCGGCGGACTTCAGGGAGGTCGGGGAGGTGGCCGGGGAGGTTAAGCTCCGAGGGATTGAGGCGGGTTTTTTTCGGGACGATGCCGGCCGCGCGGGTTTTGTTGAATTTGGAGGGGAAGAGGGAGCTTTCGTGACAGGTGGTGAGGTTAAAAATTGAGAAGAAGGGAGAGTCGTTGGGGCGGTTTTTGTAGTGGGCCTTGCGGGAGCAATCGTCCCAATAATTCTTGTCGTTGCCTTCGAAGTTGTAGTCGGTCTTGGAGGCATTGGAGCAATAGTATCCCGCTTTGCGAAGGTGGTGGACGTAGGTTTTGAGGTTCGAGGGGATGGCGTGGCGGCTGCGCATGTGCTGGGTGCCCATGGAGGGGGAGTAACGTCCCATGAGGATGGTGGCGCGGGCGACGGCGCAGACCGGGGCATTGGAATAAGCAGCGGTGAAGCGGGTGCTGCGGTTGGAGAAGGCGTCGAGATTGGGGGTTTGGGCATCTTCATTACCGTAGCAGCCCAGCCAGTGGGAGGCATTGTCCTCGGTGGTGATCCAGAGGATGTTGGGGCGGTCTGCTGCAATTGCAGAAAAGGGAATGAAGAGGAATAGGAAGAGGCGGATCATGGTTTTGGTGATTGTGCAAAAAGAGGGGAGGGACGGTAGGAGAAAAAGAATCTACTTGAGCTCTTTGATTCGCACGTTGCGATACCAGATGCGTTTGGCTTCATCCTGGAAGCTGATGTAGCCTTCGGCGAGACGGTCTTTCATGTCTGTCTTACTGAGATCGAGGTCTTGAATGAGTTCGCCGTTGAGGACGACTTTCAGGTGGCTGTCTTTCAGGGCGATGGTGTAGCGATTCCACTCGCCGGCGGGTTTGACCGCCATTGTTTTGGGGGCTGAGGTGCGGATGACTCCGCCGCAGTCGTGGTGGCCGAATTTCTTTTTCCCATGAGTGTCGAGGATCTGGACTTCGAAGCCGCTTGCGACGTGGTCGTTGAGATCGCCGATGCGCATGAAGACGCCGGAGTTGCCTGTGGCGTTAAACTTAAATTCGAGATCTAATTCGAAGTTCCCGTATTTACGGTCGGTGGTGAGGTAGTCGGAGTAGCGTTTCCAGCCGCTTTCGCCGGGGCGGGGTTTGAGGGTGATGACGTTGTCTTTTTCGACGACCCAGTTCCCGTTAGTTTTCCAGCCGGTGAGGTCTTTGCCGTTGAACATTTCGACGAAGTCCGAGTCTTCTTTGATTTCTCGGATACTGATGTCCTTGTATTCGACGTGCATGTCCTGACCACCGTGGAGTTGGAGACCGAAGTGGCCCTTAAGGCGGCCTTTGTCGTTGGTGAGTTTTGAGGAAACGACGCCATTGATTTTGATTTCGATATCGCGACCGACCGCGCGGAGTTCGAGAGTGGTCCATTCGCCGGGTTTGTAGGCACGCTTTTCGGTCACTTTCTTGGAGGGTTGGTTTACCCAGGCGCGTCCGCCGGTTTCATAAAGGCCACCGGTTTCTTGGGTGGTGTCGATCTCGACCTGGAAGCCGTTGACGCTGACATTGCTTTTGACACGTTCGGAGCGGAAATAGAATCCGCTGTCGCCGGAGTGGACGCGGAATTTGGCGGTGGCGACGAAGTCGGAGTATTGCTTTTCTGAGAGGAGCATGCCGTGTCGCTTTTCGCTCTTGGGACTCTTTCCGACGATCGCTCCGTTTTCGACCGTCCAAGCCCCACCGGGGAGAGCGGTCCAACCGCCGAGTGATTTTCCGTCGAAGAGGGGAGTGCTTTTTTGATCTTCGGCCTGAGCGAGAGGCGTGAGCAAAAGGGAGTAGGCAGCGATGAAGAGTCGTCCTGATGTTTGCATGTTGGGAGAGACTACTCCCTTGAGAACACCGTTTCTGTCACCAAGATCGAATCTCTGGTTGCTCCCTTCGACTAGGATTTGGCTTTCGTGGAGCTTGAGTAGATGACTACGCTAAGTGCTCTTGTAAGTAGACAGAGGACAATTGTTCCAGATGTCAGCCAACATTAGCCCCATGATGACGTTCCCAGGGCTCTGCCACTCAGTGGGAGTGACGAAGCGGAAAAATTTAAGCTAGAGGATAAATCGGAACTCGGGAAGCGAGGTCATTTTTCTCGGAAAGAGCACAAGAAGGATGAAGGGAAGTTGGACGAACAATCCGGAAATGAGAAACCACGGAATGAGTCGGGATTGCATGATCGGAGGAGACCTTCGTCGGAGAATGCGAAGGCCTGGAGAAGTGGGGGTGAAATAAGCGTGAAAATATTCAGCTACTTCTGATTCCAAAGTGGATACGGATCGTGGAGACGTTCCATTTCGACTTTGAGGAGGGCTTCCATTTCGGCGAGTTTTTTGGCGTGAGCGGGGTCCTCGGCGAAGTCAGTGAGTTTGGGATCTTTTTTACCGTGTTCGGAGAGAAACTCGTTGGGGTTCTCTTTGAGATTGAAGAGTTGGGTTTCGCGGACGGTGCCGTCGAGGACGTCGAATTTCACGAGCTTCCAGTCGCCTTTTCTGACGGCGCGCATCCCAGGCTTGGTGCCTCCGGCGTAGACTCCGAAGAGGGTGTCGCGGACGGTCTTCTTTTCGCCAGTGAGAACGGGTTTGAAACTCGTGCCTTCGTTGGTCGCGGGGGCTTTGATTCCGGCGAGATCGCAGAGAGTGGCGAGAGTGTCCATGAGGTAGATGTTGCCCTGCACACGGCCTTTCTTGATGCCGGGGCCGGTGACGATGTAGGGGACGCGCCAGGTGTGCTCATAGAGGTTTTGTTTCCCTTGGAGTCCGTGGCGGCCGATGGCCATGCCGTGGTCGGAGGTGTAGATGATGTAGGTGTTGTCGAGTTCCCCCATCGCTTCAAGTTTTTTGAGGACTTGACCGATTTGGATGTCGATGTTTTCGGAGCAGGCGAATTCGCGGCCGAGTTCGTTGCGGATGGTGGCTTCATCGCGGTTCTTCCAAACGCCAGGAACTGAGACTTCGTCACGAAGACTCGGGTGGCCGTGGGAGAAGGGATGCTTTTCGAGGTAGTTGATCGGGAGGGCGGGTTGCTTCGGGTCAAGGGCGGGGAGGGAGTTTTTGTCGCGATGGTTCTTGGCTCCGTATTTAGAGAGGAGCTCGGGCTTGCCGTTTCGCTCGTCATGAGGGTGGGAGAAGCCGAAGTAGATGAGGAAGGGCTCCTCGGTTTTTTGGGACTCGCGGCCATTGAGGTAGTCGAGAACCTGCTGGCCGTGCCAGTGGGAGCCGGTTTCATCGGTGCCGCCGCGTTTGGTAGCGTCTTTGATAATTTTAAATTCCTTGTTTGCCAGTGGGTAGCTGTTTCCCCGCTTGCAGGTGCGCATGGTCTCATAACCGGCCTGATTGAAAATAGCAGGGAGGGTTTGAGGGGTGGGCTGAGCTGTGCGGTTCTTCTTATTGGAAGGGTTTCTTTTTTGTTTTTTTGGAATTTTCCAGATGCTTTGACCGGTCATGATCATCGTCCTGGAGCACGTGCAGACCGCTCCGCTCCATGAGCCCATGTGGTAAGAGCCATCGAAAACGAGGCCATTCTTGGCAAGGCGGTCGATATTTGGGGTGTCGAGGGGGGACTTGGGATTGTAAATCTTCAGATCGAAGGGCGACTGGTCGTCGGCGATGATGAAAAGAAAGTTGGGCTTCTTGGCGAAAGCCAGCGAAGTGAGAGCGAAGAGGAGGACAAGAATCGTCATACCCTGAGCGGTAACGAAATCCCGAATCTTCGGCGATCACAAAAAGAATCGGGACACGAACTTGGTCGTGTCCCGATTGAAATGGAAAGAGTGGGTCTGTGTGTGTTTACTTATTTCGTCCGTGGACGAAATTCCGCCTTTGTTTTCACGCTCGTCGTGCTGCGCATTTTGGTTTGCCACTCCTTGGGCTTTGTGGGGAGAACGGTGTCGTCTCCGTAACCCTCCTGCAAGGAAATGAGCTGCTTGCGAATGTCTTCGATGAGTTCCTTTTTCTCGGGGTTTCCGTAGAGGTTCGTTAATTCGTCGGGATCTGTTTTGAGATCGTAGAATTCCCACTCGCCGAACTCATAGAAGTTGATGAGTTTGTAGCGATCGGTCCGGATGCCGTTGTGGCGGGGAACCTGGTGGTAGGAGGGATACTCGTAGTAGTGGTAGTAGATGGATTTTCTCCAATCGGTGGGCTTGTTTCCTTTGAGGAGTGGGACGAGCGATTGGCCTTGCATGTCGGAGGGAATTTTAGCTCCCGCCATGTCGAGAAAGGTCTGCGCATAGTCGAGGTTTTGGACCAAGTCGGTGTTGCGTGATCCGGGCTTGATGACGCCGGGCCAAGAAACGATGAGGGGCATTTTGAGGGACTCCTCATACATCCAGCGTTTGTCATACCATCCGTGGTCGCCGATGTAGAAGCCCTGGTCGGAGGAGTAAACGAAGATGGTGTTGTCGGCGAGGCCCTCGTCTTCAAGGGTTTTGCGGAGGCGGGCGAGGTTTTCATCGACGCCCTTAATGCTGCGGAGGTAGTTCTTGGCGTAGCGTTGGAATTTCCAGCGGACGAGGTCGCGGCCGGTGAGCTTGGCTTCGCGGAAGGCCTTGTCCTTGGGCCCGTAGGCCGCGCGCCAAACTTTGAGTTGTTCCGGAGTCATGCGCTTCATGTTGTTGTAAGCGGAGCGGTCTTCGCTGGGGCGCCGTTGTTTTGGAATCTCAAGATCGGGTGTTAGGTCGGTGAAGAGGTCGTGGTCGAGATACATGTGGCGATCGATTTCCATCTCCTGATGCTGCGCGGGAATGCGGCCTTCGTATTGGTCGAAAAGGGTGGTGGGCTCGGGGATTTCAATGTCGTCGTAGAGATGCAGGTGGCGCAAGGCGGGCATCCAGGTCCGGTGCGGAGCTTTGTGTTGGCACATGAGCATGAAGGGCTTACCGAGTGCTTTTGATTCTTTGACGAACTCGATGGCCATGTCGGTGACAATGTCGGTGCAGTATCCCGGCATAATCTTGCGACCTTCGGGGGTCAGCATGGCAGGATTGTAGTAATCGCCTTGTCCGGGAAGGACGGCCCACGAATCGAACCCTTGGGGTTTCCCTTTGAGGTGGGACTTGCCGTAGAGAGCGGTGTGATAGCCGGCGGCACGGAGAATTTTCGGGAAGATTTGTTGTTTCCAATCGAAGCTGTTCCCGTTGTTCATAAAGCCGTTTTTGTGGCTGTGTTTGCCACTCATAATGACAGCGCGGGAAGGGCCACAGATCGAGTTGGTGCAGAAGGAGTTTTCAAAGAGCATGCCGTCGGCCGCAAGCTTGTCGATTTCCGGGGTGGGGTTGACGGATTTGAGCCAGCCGTTGTAGGCGCCGATGGCGTGGGGTGCGTGGTCGTCGGTGAAGAAAAAGACGATGTTGGGAGCCTTCTTTTTTTCGCTTGTTTGAGCGAAGGCTACAAGGGGTACCAGGAGGAAGAAGAGGAACTTCATTTGGCGAAGCTAGAGAAGTGAGAAAGACTTGTCGAGCGGAGGTGACATGATTGACTCTGGGCACGATGGTGAAGGTTTTCGTTTCCGGTTGTTATGATATTCTGCATGCGGGGCATTTGCAGTTTTTTGAAGAGGCGAGTGCTTTGGGCGATTATTTGACGGTGTCTTTTGCGAATGAGAGGATTCTTTGGAAACATAAGGAGCGGAGGCCGTCGTTGCCGGATGAGCACAAGATTGCGCTCCTGAGGTCGCTTGAAATGGTGGATGAGGTGGTGGCTGGGGACGGAGAGGTGAAAGGGTTGGATTTTGAGCCGATTTTTCGTGAGCTGAAGCCGGACATTTTGGCGGTGACGGAGGATGACCAATATGGGGAGATTAAGGAAAAGCTGTGTGCGGAGCTGGGATGCCGGTATGTGCGGCTTCCCAAGACCCCGCCGAAGTTTGAGCCGGTCTCGACGACCGAGATCCGAAATCGGGTGAGTGGGCAGGTGGAGGCTCCTCTGCGGGTGGATTTTGGTGGCGGGTGGTTGGACGTCCCGGCCCATGCGCGGGAGGGCGGGGTTATCGTCAATTGTGCGATATCGCCGAAGGTGAGTTTGAAAAATTGGCCGTATGAGAAGAAGGCAGGGCTTGGAGGAAGCGGTGCGTGGGCGCTCTTGAATGGTCGTGATCCGGTGCAGGCGGAATTGGATCTTGGTGTGGGTTGGCAGGATCCGGCGGTGATCCGGGAGACGGGGGTGTGTGTTTGGAAGAGTGGTCCGCGGCCAAAATTGGACTTTAAGAGGGATGGGTCGTTTTTAGCAGGAAAGATGGCGCTTTTATGGACAGGGAGTCAGCATGACACTCCGGGGTCGGTTGATTTTGAACGTGCCTACGACCTCATCGAGAAGGCAGGGGCAACGGCCAGGGAAGCTGTGATGGAGGAGTCGGTCAGCCGATTGGCCGAGGCAATCGCGATGTCTTATGACGTGCAGTTACAAGAGGGGATGGAAGAACTTGCGGAGGTGCCCGGGAGTGTGGGGAAGAAATACTGCGGAGGGGGACACGGCGGATATGCGCTCTATCTTTTTGAATCACGGGAAGACCGTGATTTGGCATCTGGTTTAAGACCAATTGAGCCATGGTGTGATCGCTGAGAGATCGACAGGGGGATCTTTTTCCGAGTAGAGCCTCTCTTCAAGATGAGCGATGTTTAAAAAAATATCAAGAAACAGTCGCTGTTCATGGGGGCACTGGGGGTGGCCGTTTTTCTGGGGAGGAATTTTATCGAAAGGAAGATTAGTTCGGTGAACAAACGGATCAACTAGGCGAGCGCGGCTTCGTTGCGAGTGAAGACAGACTTACGCAGTGTGGAGCGATCAAATTGGCGGAGATTAGTTTCCAGGGCGGGTGAGGGTCATGGTGCCCTTATCTCCATTTCCGCGGTAACGAACGCCGAACTTCACTGGATTGGCGTCCCCGTCCATTGCATAGGTGCCGAAGTTGTTCGGAAGGGTCATTGTTCCTTTCAATGGTAGGTTGCCGTTGCGCTTTAGCGTGGCGGGGATTTGATGGTTATAGTCGCCAAATTTAAGAATTCCCCAACCGGCCCGGTAGCGAAAATTCCAAAGAGCAGGATTTTCCTCATCCTGCGAAACCATGCACCAAAGCGGACCGTGATGGCCGTTAATTTCACTTTTCCAAGTTCCTTTCCAAGGGCCGGATGGGGTGGAGGCAGGTTTGGTGAATTGGTTGAAAACATTCGTGGCGGCCCGAAAATCGCCCGAGTAACTGGAGCATGAGGCCAGTAGAACAGAAGTCAGAATTCCAAGCCACGCGAGTTTCATCTTCTTACAGGCAAGTGCGCTTGAAAAGTTCGTTAAGAGGCAGTTGCATGCCGATGTAGAAGTCACCAAAGTCGGCGTAGCGGGCCGAGACTTCATCGAAGCGCATTTCGTAAACGATGTTTTTGATTTCGAGTGTGTCCTTGGCGAGGAGGGTGACGCCCCATTCGTGCTCGTCGAGGCCGGTGGAGCCGGTGATGAGTTGGAGGATTTTTCCGGCATATCTGCGGCCGGTCTTGGCGTGGCCCTTCATGAGCTTGGCGCGCGCGTCGTGCTCGAGCGAATACCAGTTGTAGTCGTCATGCGGAGCCCGGCGTTTGGACATGGGGTAGAAACAGATTACAGGCCAGTCCGGAAGGACCGGATACATACGGTGTTTCAAGTAATGAACCATGCGCTCATCGAATTCCTTTAAGGCGGCCTCGAACTCCTCGCTGCCTTCGGTCAGACCGTCTTCACCAATGAGGGTGTCTTTGCCATACTGCTCACTGGAGGTGGTGTATTCCGAACGCTCGGTTTGTGAGAGATAATAGTAAGTGGGGTTGAGGACATCGGGTCCGAGTCCCAAAGTGAGCCGTTTCTCGAAGGCGGTGGCGTCATGCAGATCGGGAGTGAGGAGCATGAATCCAATGTCGGCCTTTGGCGTGGCAACCGCGAAAATGAGAAGCTGGGTGTCCGGATGTGAGCGGATTTCCTGAACTAATTCGGTGAGGTCGGTTTTGGCTTGGCGCTGTTCGCTCCCTGAAAGCATGGACCACTGGCCGTGGTCGATGGAGTAATACAGGTGTATGACATGCCAGCCTTCGGCGGGCACAAGAGGAGTCGGGGAATCGGACATGGGTCTTTCTAGTTGTCTTTAGAGGAGGCGGAAATTCGGGCCTTCACGAGTGGGTCGGAATCTGAATCGATGTTGTTGCTCTCGATGATGGCAAGGGACCAGGGAGCAATGTCCTCGTTCGCGTAGGCATGAATGCGGGAGGGATTATTAAAGCCCGAAGTGGAGTTGATTACGATTTCATCGCTGTCATTGCGGGAAAATTTTCCGTTTACCACCGAAAGGTTGATGGTGTCTCCGATGAGGTTTTGATCACCATCACGGAAGGACACCTGAAGGGTGGTCGAGGCGCCTTCGGACAGTTTGATCCGGGCGCAGGGAATAAGATTGGAATCAATCACCACTCCGACATCGGTCTCGTCTCCGGAACGAACTGGTTTTCGCCACCAAGTTTCAACTGTTTCAATGGTGACGTCTTCTCCTTTGATTGGAAAGTCTTCGATGAATTTGACGAGTTCTCCTTCGGGGGCATCGTGATAGAAGAAGGAAATTCCCCATGCAAACGCGCCCACGAGGCAAGCGATTACCGCAATGAGGCTGATTTTTTCGACCGTCGAGACGGTGGTGGCTTCCTTTCTCGATTCATTGATACCGACGAGCTTGGGTTTGGTCGGGCGTGCTGGGCGCTCCTCTATGGCTTTCTCTTCAATAGGGTCATCATCAAGGTCACCGATATTAGCTTTTTCCGACTTTTCCTTTTTGGGAGGATCTTCGATCCGCTTGTCGCCGTCCTCTTTTCCCTCCTCTTCAGGCGCTTCCCCGGAAACCTCCCGGTTGAGATCATCGTCGCCGAGATCCCAAAAATCATCGTGAGTTTCGTTTTTGGAGTTGGAGGACTTGTTGCTCATAGTTGGTGTGCAAAGAGATAATCACCGGAGGGGGCTCTTGAAAAGCGTGAATCAAGGGAGGAAAAAGTGATTGCATCTTTCGGGGAGGGAGCGAACAGTTTGCTCAACAAGCCATGGCTGATCTCGAAGACAAAAATCCAGAAAGCGTTGCAGGGAAATTCTACGTCGATTCCCAGTGTATTGACTGTGACCTCTGCCGCGAAACTGCCCCCGAAAATTTTCAGCGCTCCGACGACGAAGGATACTCCTACGTTCACAAGCAACCAGGGAATGACGAAGAAGTAGCACTCTGTATGGAGGCCCTTGAAGGCTGCCCTGTTGAAGCTATTGGTGATGATGGTGGCGAAGGCTAGGGATGACGTCATGAATCGTAAGCCGGGTTCCAGGAAAGCGAAGCCTCTCGCCCGACGGAACATGCGGGCTGATATTGTCAGGCAGTGGGTGGGCGCGGGCAGGCCTCTGGATCTTAATAAAAATATTTCCGAGGCCTCGGCTCATATTGAGTCCATTCTTGAGACGATTGGAGTGCGTGGAGGGCTCGACGAGGATCGGGTCAAAGAAGCTTGGGGTACCCTTGCCGGTGAGTTGGTGGCCAAGCAGACTGAGCCTGTTTCCCTCCGGAAGGGGTGTCTTACCCTCAAAGTTCTACAGCCTGCGATGCGTTACCACCTTGAGCAGCTCAAGCCTGGGCTCCTCCGTAAACTCCAGGCTGAGTTGGGAGAGGATCATGTCACCTCCCTTCGCCTGACCATTGGCTGAGTCCATCCGGCTACATGAAATATCGCTCCCTTCTCTTCGACTGGTCCGGCACTTTGGTCGATGATCTTCCTCCCACCCTTCATGCGACTAATGCCGTCCTTGGCGAATATGATGTGCCTGCGATGAGCCGGGAGGAATTCCGCCTCCGTTTCCGCCTCCCTTATCCCGAATTCTACGAAGAAGTCCTCCCCGGGGTCCCTATTGCGGATTTGGAGGACACTTTTCGGACCTCTTTTAGACAATCCCCTCAGGGAGTCACGGTTCTTCCTCACGCTCGAGAGATGCTCAGCTGGTGTCGCGAGCAAAAGATCCGCTGCTTCGTTCTCTCCAGCATGGACGTGGGCCTTTTCACCCAGCAGGCCCATGACTTTGGGCTCCATGATCATTTTGAGGCCATTTACGCAGGCGTCATCGACAAGCGTGACCGGATTGGCGAAATCCTCTCCAACCACAATTTGTGTGTCGATCAGACGGCTTTCGTGGGCGACATGGTCCATGATATTCATACCGCCAGTCATGGCGGGATTGCTTCCGTGGCAGTTGCGACCGGATATGACCCCGTCGATCAGCTGACTCAAAGTGACCCCAGCCATTTTTTCGAGCACCTCGGCGAATTTCGCCAATGGCTTGAGAACTCGGCCAAGCAGCTTTAGTTTGCGGCATGAGCGACCAGATAATTATTCGCGGGCTTCAGTTTTCGTGTCGGATCGGCGTGCCGGTGGAAGAACGGGCCAACCCGCAGGAGCTGCGGGCTCATCTGGTCATGGACGTCGAGCCATTTCCCAAACACGATCGCATTGATGGAACCGTGGATTACAAAGCGGTTTCTGATCGCGTTCGAGAATTGGCCGGGCAAGGGGAGAGGCAGCTGATTGAGACTCTGGCCCAAGACATTGCATCACTTATCTTGAATGAATTTCCTGTCTCGGAAGTCCGGGTAGAGCTCGAAAAGTATATTCTCCCGGAGACCGACTGGGTTGGGGTTGTCATCAAAAGAACTTCTTCAAAGAGAAATTGAACGTGCAGCGGGTCATCTTGTCCCTAGTGTTAAGTCCGAAGGGTCTTCGCCCGCCTTTCTTCCCTGTCCAATGTCCACCGAGCCCGTTAAAGAGCCCGCTACCGATTCTGATCGCGAACTTGTCCGCCGTGCCCAAGCCGGGAATACCCAAGCTTTTGACGAGTTGGTCGTGAAATTTAGTCCCCGACTCTATGGAATGGTCTACCACATGACCTCTAATAAAGAGGACACCCACGATCTCCTTCAGGAAATCTTCGCAAAAGCATATCACTCCCTGAAGCGATTCCGCGGAAAATCTTCTTTTTACACTTGGATCTACTCCATCGCGACCAATATGACGCTTAACTTCCTGAAAAAGAGGAAGCGGCGCGCTACCTGGAGCCTCGATGACGTTGATTCGGGCATTCAGAACGACGATGCCATGGTCGATATAGGGCGCGCCGCAAATCCCCGTCACCAAAGCGGCGTGAACGAACTTCAAAAAAAATTGAACGAAGCCATGCAATCGCTGTCAGAAGACCACAGAGTAGTTGTGACTATGTTTGATATCCAGGGAATCCCCCATGCCGAGATCGGCAGAATCCTTAAGATATCAGAAGGAACCATCCGCTCCAGGCTCTTCTACGCGCACCAGCAATTACAGGGGCACTTGGAAGAATTCATCCGGTGATTATTGGTTTGTGAAAATTTATAACTCACGAAAATATTCAAAATTCCCATTATGAGTAACTACGAGGAACAAGTCCAAAAAATCGTTAGCTTGAAGCGCTACGAGACTCCGCGCGATGGTTACTTCGAGGATTTTCTAGAGGAATTTCAGGAACGTCAGCGCAGCGAGCTTCTCCAAAAGTCGTCTATCTCCCTTTTCTTTGAGCGCTTTGCCGCTTGGTTTCGTGAAGTTGGATCTGTCAAGTGGGTGGCCGGTGCCGGTCTTGCCTACGCCGCAGTGATGGCTGCAATTCTCCTTTGGCCGGGTGGTCCGGGAACAACTCCGGACCCAAATTCAAACCGACAGCCGGCCTCATTTGAGCCGGACGTGAAATCGTTCACTCCTCCTGCTCCTGTGAAGGAGGATCCCGAGATTGATGGTCAGAAGCTCTAGGCTGGCTTCGCTGCGATAGCAAAATGCGGCTCGTTGGCGTCACCGCGATTTTCGTCGCGCTCGTTTTAGGCTTTGTGCAAAACTTGCCTCATGCCAAGCCACTCTGCTAGTCTCTCAGTCCGTTCTTCTGGAAAGGGAACCTATGAAATCACCCGTCAAGTCGAGGACCTTGTTTCCGAGGTAGGGATCACAACCGGCACCGTGACTGTCTTCGTTCAGCACACCAGTGCCAGTCTCGTCCTCATGGAGAATGCCGATCCCAGTGCTCGGACCGACTTGCATGCATTCTTCGATCATTTGGTTCCCGAAGATACACCTTACTTCGTTCATACTTACGAGGGACCCGATGACATGCCCTCTCATATTCGTACGGTTCTGACGCGCACCAGCGAAGTGATCCCAATCGTCGAGGGTCGTATGACCCTCGGAACCTGGCAGGGACTTTTTCTCTTTGAACATCGTGATCAGCCACACTCACGGAGAATTGTGGTCATGGTGCAGGGGGATTAGCTCATTCCAGCGAGTCAAGGTAGTCAGCGAACTCGAATTATTTGGCAGAACGGGCCGAATCACTTGCCGTTCCCTGCTTCTGCCCGGTTTCCCGAAGATGAGGGCCTGCACCCTGTTTAATGGAGACCTCGCAAATATCGTTTCGGCGCGCTTGTGTTGCCAGTGTTCCGGCGTTGGGCCAGAACAAGAAGATTGCGGCCACTAAAATCAAAGCGATTAGGGAGCGAAGAGGATTCTCCGGATCCTAGGATTCGGTATCGTCATTTTGATGCTTTGAAAAGTCGTTCGACTTCTCCTTGTGACAGAGGGTTGGTGAACCATGTTCCACTCATGGGCGGGGCAAAGTGGTGGAGTTGGGTTGCGTTGGCGTTTTGGAGCGCCTGCCAGTCTTGCAAGATCGTCGCTGTCGAAATCTCTCCGCGGTAAATCGTGAGGGCCCGATTATTTGGATCCAAAAGAATGGCGAGCGGCACCGAGGACGGTGGCGTGTGGTCGAAGAGTTTCTCTTGAAATTTGTGGATCCGGTTGGCTGATTCGGCATCGATAAGTCCCCACGGAAATGGAAATTTGGTGCGATCAATGAGATTGTATGCGGGAGAAATATCGGCGGCAGGTCCGCCGATACCATTGATTGCCAGAGCCAAAATCTCCAGATTTGCGGCGCGGATTTTGTCCGCATTGGAGGTGAATTCCTCGAGGGAGTCTTTGCACGAACTGCAAGTCCCGGACCAAAGAACGAGAAGACGTGCCTTACCGTTGGCCGCCAACAACTGCTGTTTGGCCGCTTGATCCCGGAACGTGAGCAAGGGGAAGGGAACCCGAGCCGGAAGGATGATACGGGCCTGACTCTTTGTTCCCGCGGCCTCCAATGGGTGTTGTTTTAAGGTCACCGTTTTCCGTTTCTTCATCGCGGTTGCCTTGCCGGTGCCTTGCTTCAAAAGGAACCGGCCGCCATCGCCGTTGAGGCCCTCAAAAAGCTCCTTCCCTCCTCCCGGCCAAGTGACCTTGGCCTGACGGTATCCTTGCCTGTTGCCCATACCGAAGTGCAACCACTTACTGGACTGGGAGAGGAAGAGGTCGCCCGCCTTAACTGATCGGACCAAGTGTTTGTCCCCTTGAGAGGGAAGGAGTTCGACGACAGCGCCAATGGCATCGCGGTTGCTGCTGGTGCCTTCAAGTTTGATCGAAACTGACGGCGGGCTTTTGCGCTGATTCAGCATGAGCCGAAGTCGTGGGCCACTGCGGTTACGATACCAAAGATCGAGTCGGCCATCTTGATCCCAGTCCACAATGGCAAGCCCGCGTCCATCCTCAATGTGATCTAGCCCGGCAAGGTGGGACATCTCATGAAATCGACCTTTTCTACCATTTAGGAAAAAGCGATTTCGCTCGCTCCCACTCCATGAATGTCCGTTGCGGACCAGTTTCATCAGGTCCGTCCAGCCGCGGGCATAGTCATTAATCTTTTCTGAGGGCGACACGACCTGTCGCCAAAAGAAGCTTCACAAATCATCATCGCGCGTATTCGTCAGATAACCGTTGGCGACAACGAGGTCCTGCCATCCGTCGTTGTTTAGATCCGCGAAACCCGAGCTCCAGGCCCAACCACCATTGGTGACGCCGCTCTCCAAACTATGATCCTGAAATACTCCATCGTTCGCTGAAAAAAGAGTGTTGCCTCGCGCCATCCGGGTTTTGCCATCGCTAAACTTCCGCTGAAAAGCGACCCGTTGTCCGGCCGACGAGAACATGTTTCCGACGAAGAGATCGGCCTCGCCATCTCGATTAAAGTCCCCCCACGAAACTGACATTCCGGCAGCCATATCTTCGGCGCCAACTTCCGGGGCACTATTGACGAATTTTCCGTCATCATTTCGATAGAGGCAGTTTCGTCCGAAATCGTTTGCGACGTAGAGGTCCGGATCACCATCCCGATCGAAGTCCTCCCATGAAGCGGCGAAACTCCAGCGGGTGTTGTTTTGATCCATGCCTACCTGCTTCGTGACATCGCCGAATTTGAAGTCACTCAGATTTGCGAGGAGCACGTTACGGCCTCCATTTTCGGCGTCATTGAATGGCGTGGGTGAGGAGGCCTCGAAGCCGCGTTTCCCGGAGACTGAGTCATCGTCCGCGCTGTAAACGCAGGTGTAAATGTCGAGGTCTCCGTCACTGTCGAAGTCTGCCGCACTCAGCGAAAAGGGGTAGGGGGCTCCGGGGAATCCTCCCCTTAACTCGAACTTGCCGGTTCCGTTGTTTTCCGCGAAAGCAATCATCGCGATGGTCGCCACGACAAGATCCTGATCCCCATCGTTGTCGAGATCGACCAGCAAGGCGCTTCGCGAATCTTCCAGCCACGCGACGCCCCATTTAGAAGCGACTTCTTTCGCAGTGCCATCTGCCTGTTGGAGGTAAAGTTGGTTTGGCAGACTCCCTCCATCGCAGACGTAAATATCCTCGAGACCATCACCATTCACGTCTCCCACGGCGATTCCGTGGTGACCGGTCATGGCGAGGTCTCCGATGCGGGTGATTCGTTGGGACCAGGATCCAATCCCGCGGAGGACCTGCGCTTCGAAGCGCGGGTTCTTCTCGAGAGCCGCTTTCGTGACATCCTGAAACCAAGATCCCTCTGCGCGAATTTTTTCGAAGTTTGCGACCTCTAATCGCTGTAATTTTGGTGGTGATTCGTCTGTCCAAGAACAAAGCCAGGTTGCCGAATACTCTCCGTCCCCGCGGTTTGCTTCCACATGAACCCGTGTTGTCAGATTTTCGACGCCGATGACTTTGAGTTTCAGTTCACCCAGGGCGTGAATTTCTTCGATAAGAATTTTTGGACTTATTGATCTTACTTTCCCGCCGGTTCCCACCCGAACGGCAACACTGTGGACGGTATGTATTGGTCCTGGGGTTTCGAATTCGGAACAGAGGAATCCTGGGGCAAGAAGAGAGGTGGCTTCCTCTTCATTTTGAGCTTTCGCAAGTCGGTTGAGCTGAGAGAGGGCCAGAATTGAGAACTTTTCACCGAGCCAAGAGTCGCTAGCTTCTGCCACGGGGAGGTTGAAGTTGAGAGGGACTCCGGTAAGGGGTGTTTTGGATTCTACAGGAACCGGCAAACGGTCTGGGCGCGCCATTTCTTTGAGTCGAAGTTTGACCAATTCATCGTCTACAACGATTGGCTCGGCAATGGCCGTGGTCGACAGAGCGGAAAATAGGAACAGTAAGTGGCGGGTTAACCTCATCGGAATGCGATTGGAAGTTAACCTGAGTGTTGTCCCGAGTCTTGCTTAAAGAGTGTGAGGTTGTCTCGCCGAGTATTGGTTTCGAGCGACAGAGATCTTTCTTAGGTCAAGAAGGTGCCCAGAAGTTTGGATGAGCAATGATTTCAATCACTGGTCTCTTTAACAATTCCGGCGCTACTCCTTTTTCTGAAGCTTCTCAATGTGTTCGATTCGTCCGAGGGTGTCTTTTTTAGCAACCCTCTTAAATTGGAGCGTTCTGCTGCCTCCTTCGGCGGTCATGATGAGCCTGTCCCCCTCTACGACAAAGGTACTTTTTTCGACACCAAACTCTTTGCTCACGATCTTTCTTTTTGTGTCTCTTGGGCATTCACAATCGGGAAAGCGAGAATCAGGGAAAAGACAAGAAGGATTTCCATGGGTGTTGCAAAGGCTTACTGGGTTGGGCTGAAAAGCTCCAGCGTATCAAGAGAGCCAATTGAGGCGTCTCAGAACTAACTGAAGAGCTCGAGCACAGGCTTTTCCTTCACGAGTTCCCTGGGTTGGTTGAGGTGGTTCATGACCATGGTTTCGGAATCGATCCCGAAGGCATGGTAGATCGTGGCAAGTAACTCGCCGGGGTGAACGGGGTCTTCGGTTGGGGCGGAGCCGGTTTTGTCGGACTTCCCGTGGACGTAGCCTTGCTTGATTCCAGCTCCTGCGATGACGCTGGTGTAGCAGTAAGGCCAATGGTCTCGGCCATCGGCGCTGTTGCCGTTGCCCGAGGTACTGACGCCCTTTTGCGGGCTACGGCCAAATTCACCGACGGCAACGACGAGGGTTTCGTCGAGGAGCCCGCGGTCATCGAGATCCGAGATGAGGGTGGAGAGGCCATTGTCGAGCATGGGACCTCCCTGATTTTTGATGCGCTTGGTGAGGTCCTTGTGAGTGTCCCACGAGTGGTTGTCGGAGTTGGCGACTTTTGGCCAAATGACTTCGACGACACGAGTGCCGGCTTCCACCAATCGTCTGGCGAGAAGGCAACTGTCGCCAAAGGTATTTTTGCCATAGGCTTCGCGGGTTTTGTCGCTCTCTTGTTCGAGAGCGAAGGCTTCGCGCGCCCTTCCGCTGACGATGAGATTGAGGGCCCGGTCGTAATATTCATCGAGCGAGTAGTTTTCGACCGCTTTGTCGATGGTGGGCATTTGCGCATTGATGGCCGTGCGGAGGCTGGCGCGTCGTTTGAGCCGCAGTGAAAATACGTCGGGGCGCAACTGGAGGTCATCGATTTTGATGCGGGCCATTTTGGCCATGTCCATGTCATCGCCACCCGGATAGAGGGTGTAGGGATCGTAGGATTTTCCGAGGAAACCGGCGCTTCCACCTTTGCCGACCACGTTGCTTTCCTGAAGAGGGCGCGGCAGCATCACGAAGGGCAGCATGGGCTCCTCCATCGGGCGCATTTTGACGAGGTTGGCTCCGAAATTTGGAAAATCCTTTGGGCTGGGTGGCTCGAGTTGGCCGGACGGGCTCACCTTGTCCGTAGTGTAGCCGGTCATCATTTGGTAAATCGCAGCAGTGTGATTAAAGAGGCCGTTGGGCGTGTAGCTCATCGACCGGATCATGGTGAACTTGTCGTTGATCTTGGCGAGGTTCGGAAGGACTTCGGTGAAGTTGATCCCCGGGATTTTGGTCGGGATGGACTTGAAGGAACTCCGCACGTTGTCGGGCACGTTCTCTTTCGGGTCCCAGAGATCGAGGTGGCTTGGTCCTCCTTGAAGATAGACCATGATGATGCTTTTGGCTTTTCCCCAACCGGGAGCGCCAGATTCCTTCTTTTCCTCGGCGAGGGCCTTGGCCTGAAACATGGTGCCAAGCGACATGCCCAGCATGCCCGCTCCTCCAACTCTTAATACGTCACGGCGACTAGGGCCGGCGGAGGGATCGCAGACGTCTTTTCCTATTTGTCCTGGAATTCTAAACATGGCTTTGTTTTTGGTGGTTGGAGATTAGTGGTTGAAGAGGAAGGCGGGGGTGTTGATCAAGGCCCAGGCGAGATCCTGGGCGCCGGTGAGCCGACGTTCTGTGAGTTGCTTCGTACTGAGAGCTAAATCATTTCTAAGAAGATCGTGCCCTGGGTCGGCGCGAGGAACTTTTTCAAGCATTACTGCTTTGTTGCGAAGGTCATTCAGGATTGGATCAACGGGGAGAGGCTTCTTCGCTTGGGCGAGGCTCTGATCCAGGGTCTTGAGAGTTACGTCATTCTCGTGGAAGTATTTCGTGATCTCCCCAGTTTGCTTTTCGTTACGCTTCTCTTTGGTAAGGGCGAGAACGTTTTTAATGTTCTCCGGAATGGCGAAAGGCAGGGGCCCTTGCTTTGTCGTGACCGAAAGCCGAAATTTTCCAAGCGTGTGTAAGTCGTCGTAAGGCTGCCTGAGAGTGAATCGAAGAATGCTGCCTTCTCCGTTTCCGACGGGTTGCTCGCTTCCAAAGGTGGCCGTTTGGTTTTTGCCAACCTGCGGAGAAATCGCCCAACCGGCGTTTGGTCCGCCGGGCTTTCCATCGATGGCCTTTGCGACCTCGTAGTTCGCTTGGCTAAAGCTGGCCTTGGCGGTGTTAAATTTGACCCGTTGGAAGTTCTTTGGATCGGACGCTGGTGCGACCTCCAACTCAATTTCACCGAGAACGAAGTTGCCGGCCTGCCGCCCAGGGCCTTTTCCGGGGAGTCGATCGTCAGTAAGCATCTCAAGCCGAACGGCGGTGATGCCGCTGAGTTGAGTGTGCGCGGAGAAAGTGTAGTCGGTCTTCCCATTATTGCCCGTGGCGATGATGGCCTGGTCGGCTTCAAGGGTCAGAATAGCTCCATTGGTGGATTTGAGATCGACGGGCTGAAGGGGAGTCCAAGGGGTGCCTCCTGCGGCAAGTCCCTTTTCCCATCCTGAGATTTTGGCGGGAAGGGCAGCGTCGTAGGCCTTCTTGTCGCTCTCGAGTTTGGCGATTTGATCCTGGCGCTTCTTTTCCTCGGCATCAATGCGAGGTTTGATCGCTTTTTCATGTGCAGTGACCGCCGACTTCGCGCCAGCGATATCGGCTTCGCGTTTTTTCTCAGCAGCGGCGAGAGCGGGATCGCGCTTTGTGAGATGTTTCGCCAAGGCCTCCTCGAGCGTGGCGTGATCTTGATCAATGTCGGTGCTAAAGGCTTTCAAGGTGGCCGCGATTTCGGCCTCTAAAGGAGGTCGGTTAAGGATGCGGTAGAACAATTCCGCAATCAGTTCGCGATCGTCTTTTGATTCCTTGGCGAGCTTGGTGATGGCGTTGTTGGGATCGGCGATGGCGTCGCCCACGGTGGGGCCACTGAGGAGAGCCATGATCGGCCCCAGTTGCATGTCGCTGTTTCGTTCGCATTCGCACGAGCTTTCGCGAACCGGGCGCCCGAAGTTGGCGAGGAAACTATCGGGGAGTTTCACTCCGACATCAGGGAGTGAGGAGGCGCGGGTGCCCTTGGGAACACCGGGGAATCGGCTACTGGCTCCAGTGACGGAGTGAATGGAATCGTAGAGAACTTCAGCGGGAAGGCGACGGGCCTTGGCGTGGGAAAAGTTGATGGTGTCATCTTCATTCCACTTGTGGGTCTCGATGGAGAGTTGGTAGGTGCGGGATTTGACGATGACCCGCATGAGTTCACGGACGTTGAAACCGCTCTCGATGAAGTATTTGCTGAGCCAATCGAGAAGCTCGGGGTTGGAGGGAGGGTTGCCGGCGCGGATGTCGTCGAGGGGTTCGATGATGCCGGTGCCCATCATGTATCCCCAGACACGGTTGGCGTAGCTGGAGGCAAAATAGCGGTTGTCGGGCGAGGTCATCCACTCTGCCAGTTTATCGCGACGGCTGGCGTCTTTCTTTTCCGGGTGGTCGGCCTCGTAGGGGAAGGACGGCGCGGTCACCTCTCCGGTGCGCTCGTGCGTGACTTCTGCGTCGTTCTTTTGATAGATGATTTCGTAGAGTGGCTTGGCTCCTTCGACTGCGGTGCCACCGATTTTGTCTTTGCCGCTCGCGGGATCTGCCTTGAGTCCGACTTGAGCGAAGAAGGCGGCCATTTCGTAGTAGTTGTCCTGCGTCCATCGCTCAAAGGGATGGTCGTGACACTTGTTGCAATTAAAACGAGTCGCGAGGAAAAGGTGGGTGGTGTTTTCCATGGTGTCCTCCGGGGTGCGGAGGATTTTGAAATACGAGGCAGGAGGATTGTCCTTGTTGGAGCCGGTCGCGGTGATGACCTTGCGGGCAAACTCATCGTAGGGGGTGTTGTCGGTAACTTCCTTGCGGATCCAGTCGCGGAAAAGCAGGGCTCCCTGTGGGGCGAGAAACTTCCGATTCACCTGCAACATATCGGCCCACTTGTTTGTCCAAAATTCGATGAATTCCGGGTTGCCAATCAAGGAGTCGATCAAGGCGTCACGCTTCACTTGTGAATGACGCGTGTCGGCGAGAAACGATTTCACTTGGTCGACGGTGGGCGGGAGCCCGGCGAGGTCGAGGTAGATGCGACGAACAAAGTCGAGATCGGTACAAACCTCCGAAGGGAGGGTTTTTATCCGTTTCCATTTCTCCGCTACCAGATTGTCGATCTCATTGAACTTGGGTGGATCGGCCCACTCGAATCCACTGCGGTCGCCCATCGCGGTGACTGTGGTGGCGGCGTAGGCTCCTTCGTAGCGGACGAGAATGGGGGCTTCGCCCCGGCGCACGACTTTGATGAGGGCGGGATATCCTTTTACGGTTTCCGCCACTTCGCTGTTGCCACTGGTGAGGACTGCTTCGGAAGTGACGTCGCGAGTTTCGCCGCCGGGATAGGTTGCGATCACCCGCATTTGCTGCATGGAACCAATGTTTTGGACGACGGGGTTGAGGGGGAAGACATCGATCTTTTCGGCCTTGATTTGCTTCTCCTCAAGCTTGGCGCCGTTGGCAATCCAGGCGCGCACGATCTCGTAGTAGTCATTGCCGGGCTTGGTTAATTGACCTCCTTCGTGAGGCACGGCGGAGGTGGACTTGAGAAGCATCAAACTATCATCGGGTGAGGCCAGATTGACGCGGCGTGAGGCGATGTCATCGGTGAAGGCCCGGACATCGTAGAGAGGGTCGTAGCCGCGAAGGGAGAGTTTGAAGCCATTCTTGCCATCCTTGGCTCCGTGGCAGGTTCCGGTATTGCAACCCATGCGGGCGACGACCGGGTTGACGTCTTTTGTCCAAGCCGGAATATACTCCTCTTGCATGCGTGACACCTCTACCGCAATTGCCGCGGTTTTCCCGCCGATGGAGAATTTGAGGCTGGAATTTCCATCGGAGATTCCGCGGATCACTCCGGTTTTGGAAATGGTGACATTCTTACCTTGGACACTTTTTTCGGCAATGCGGGTGACGTCGATGATGTCTCCGGAATCGAGCTCGGCGGATACGATGACTTGAGCGTATTGATAGGGGCTATCGATCGTGACGATGCCTTTGGTGCCTCGTGGAAGAACACTCAATCTTACGATCGAACGTCCCTTCGGGATTTGTTCGGCGTCGAGTGGCGAACGTTTGTCCAGAGTGGAGGAGTCATCGTTTTGGAGGTTGGCAACCTTGGAATCGGGAGTGATTTCGACAGGAAGAAATGACTTCACGATGTTTCCGTTTGAGGCATCGAGAAGACGAACTTTTCCATCGCCGCCGGAGGCTGCCAGTCGCGAGCCGTCGGGACTAAAGGAGACCGCGAAGATTCCGCACTCCGCAACCGGAATGGCCGCGAGGGTTTTCACACTCACGTCGAAGTAGGCCTGCAACTTCTTGCGCATGTCGTCATTGCGCTCGTGAGTGGGCTTTTTGATGATGTCGCCAATCTCCTTGGTGATCGTGGCGTTCGGATCGACTTCGTAAATGTGGATGGCGCCCCTGCCGTTGAGACTGCTTCCGGCGGCAATGCGTCGGGCATCTTTTGAAATGTCCACCGCGAAGATGCGCCCTTCCAGGGGAGGGAATTCAAGAAGGAGGTTGGCATCGTCGCCAATCTTACGGGCGGTGTTTCGGAAGATGCGGTAGAGTTTCGGGATGCCATCGGCCCCACCCACTAGGATCTCGTCGCGTGTGGGGTGCATGACGACCGCTCCGATTCCTCCCGTGAGGGCTTTGGGGGTGATCGAAGTGATGTTGTCGATGAGGCGTTGTGTTTCCAGTTCGGTCAGTTTTGCGGTCATATCGCGACTGACCGAGACGACATGATCGCCTTTCGGGTTGAAGGCGGTGTCAAAGACCCAATCGTTGTGGCCTCCTTGGAAAAGAACCTGCTCGCCGGTTTTTGCGTCGATGGCCCGGACGGTCTTGTCGGAGCAACCGAAGGAGATCTTGGTGCCATCTGGTGACCAGGCCGCGCCGTAGATGGTGTCAAAAGTGACCGGAGCCGAGAGGGAGAGATTCTTTTTTGCGACGTCCCATACCTGGACTTCACCCATGCGACCGGGAAGTCCCCCCGTGACCGCGAGTTTTTTCCCATCGGGAGAAAAACGCACTGATTCGATTCGCTCGGACAATCCCACGAGGCGGGCGACGGGGCCGGAGCCATCTGCGTTTTGGAGAAGGACTTCGTGAAAGCCCGAGATGGCGAGCAAGGATCCATCGGGAGAATAATCGAGTGATGTGATGACGGGAGGCTTGGTGTAAACCGGAGGATGATCCTGGTCGTAGCGCTGGCGCGCGTTTTCGGGAGTGTCGTCCTTGGCTCCTTCAGTGATCCAGCGACGAATGAGGGCAATTTCGATTTCGTGGAGCGGGTCCTTTTTCTTGGGCATTTCCGCATGGCCCTTTGCATCCGGAGTGATTTCCTCGATGAGGTAACTTTCCTCCGGCTTGCCCGGAACGATTGCTCCGGCCTCCTCGCCGCCTGCGAGGAGGCGGTTAAAATCGGTCATGACGTAGTCGCCATTGTCCTTTGAGGGCTGGTGGCAGCCGACACAATTCGCCTGGAAGATCGGACGGATGTCTTTGTAGTAGCTGATCTGCTTTTTGGTCTCCTCCTCTGCAAAACAGTTTGAGGTGAATCCGAAGAAGCAAGAAAGGGGAACAAGGATACGGTGAAGCATGATGTCAGGGCGGTCTGGTTGTGAACGCTTTTGTGGGTTCTTTGCTGGAGCGGGTGTTGGAACAAACCAGTCTGAATGAACCCCTAATCACTAACTTTTCCTTTGCCTAAGGACAAGGAAATAGAGGAGATATTCTGCCTGTGTTTGGGGAGGATGGGTAATTACAATCGAAGCAAAGTGGGCATTATTCCCGCTTTGCTTGTTCTGTTGTCACGGTGTTTGGACGAGTGATTTACCGGGCTTCGCCATCGACAACTTGCTTGGGCACGACGCGGAAGTAGTTGGTGGTCTTGCTCGTTTCACTTCCGTCGGGGAGGCGCCAGGTTCGGGTGACTTCGTAAACGACGTAGGCTTTTGATCCTTCTTGAGGTCGGGTATGGTGACCAGAAGGGCGTGGTGGGAGTTGGAGCTTCCGGGCTCATGCTTGGCGTCTTTGGGAAGGAAGGTCTTCTCAGTCGCGTCATTATCAAGAAAACTTGAGAGGTCGAGCGACCCATTCGCCTTCCCCTTTCTTGGTTTCCGGCTTCTTGGAAGGAGGTCAGATGTGGGCAGTGGGCTTTACGGTCGTGCTCTTCAGTTTAGGATGAATTTTTGCCAAGTGGGTGACCTGGAAGTGATCGACGCCGTCATCAACAAGATTGAATTCATCCAGTTTTGCGGCTTCATCGTGGATCTGCCCTGTTCCGAAGCCGAGTCTGCAGGCGAGCGGCGTGCGCAACTGCATGGGGATTGGTAGATACCAAAGGACTACTTCTGGGTTGCCCCGCAGGAAGGTGCCTAGACTCCGGCTTCTGCCATTATTGAAGTGAACAAGGGAGAATTTTACGGGCTTTCATCATCGGAAGTGAGAGGAGGAGCCATTGCTCCGGCACTTTGTGACATCCCGCGTGGGATCGATAATTCGACAGGAGGGATGGTCGAAGTCACCCGCGACAAGTGTGGCCTTTGTGGCTGATGGGCTTGTTTAGATCAGGGGGAGAAACCAAGGGGCGTGAGGCTGCGCGTTGCAGGTCAGAAAGACGAAGCCTAAGGAAACGGGCAAACCGGCGAAGTCATCGAAGGAGCCCGCGAGATGCAAGTCGATGCCATCGGCGGGCTGCAATACGCCTAGACCGAGTTCACTGCCAAGCCGGGCGAGGCTCAGGTTGTGGGAGAGGCTTCCTTCAAGATGCTCAACGACCCCAAGGCGGAAAAAAGTTACGTTCCTGATCTTCCTGAAGTCATGGCCTTTATTCCGGTGATCAATCTGGAAACAGAGCACGTCCTCCACTTCCGCGCGCCAAAGGAACCCGGAGACTATCCGTATATCTGCACCTTCCCAGGGCACTGGCAGGCGATGCGGGAGTGTTGCAGGTGAAGTGATTTCTTGCCCAAGCCACTGGTGAGGTCTTTTGTCCCAGCGATACCGCAAGGCTCATCGTCCAATGCACCCTACGAACCTCGCGTGATGCCAGGTTAAAGTCGTTGATTCCGGATGGGGTTCATGGGAAATATTTCGAGAGTTTAGGGACAGGGGGCCCGTTTAAAGGGAGGAATCATGAATCTGCACACAAATCCTCCCTCGCGGTCGCTCTACGAGGGAAAACATCATTTCCGCATGAAAACCCCACCCCCCCTTCTGTTCTCCCTTTTGGCGTCCTTTTTTCTGGCGGGCGCCCCTGCCGGGGCTCAATCACCGGCAGCTCCTCCCAAACAGGCAAAGACCGAGAACGCTCCCAACGTTAAGAATTTCAGATCGCTGCAGAAGCTCAACCAGCAGATTGTGGCACTCTCCAAGCGAGCCCAGCCTGCTACCGTTTGCCTGATCGCAAAGAATGGTCGTGGCTCGGGCAGTGGAATCGTGGTCAGTGAAGACGGACTCATTTTGACAGCGGCTCACGTGACTTCCAGCATGCCGGGCGAAATCATCGTGATTTTCCCGGACGGAACCCGCAAAAGCGGAGTGGCCCTTGGCGCTGATTACGATCGTGATGCAGCTATGGTGAAGATCAACGAGCCTGGCAAATATCCCTTCGTTGAAGTCGGACAAAGCAAAGATCTCAAACGGAATGAGTGGACGGTTGCTCTCGGGCACTCCGGAGGATTTGATCCCATGCGCAAGCCCCCGGTCCGGCTCGGACGGGTGCTGGCGAACCAGGATTTCATCGTGAGCGACACCGCAGTGATCGGCGGAGATTCCGGTGGCCCTCTTTTCGATGCCGAGGGAAAGGTCATCGGAATTCATTCCAACATTGGAATGACTCTGATGGAGAACCGGCATGTACCCATCGAGGTTTTTCACAAGCAGTGGGACAAATTGAAGAATGGAAAGACTTCGGGTCAACGTTTCAACAATGCCAAAAAGAATGCTCCGGTCCCCTCTCCGGATCAACCGGTGTTGGGAATTCAGCTCGCAGACGGTGAAAATGGTGTGCTTGTTGGCGAAGTCGTTCCCAAGTCACCAGCTCAAAAAGCGGGGATTCAATCGGGGGATTTGATCAAGAAGGTCAATGGGAAGGTCGTGAAATCACCAGAGGAGCTGGTCAATTTGGTTAAGGGAATGAAGTCGGGTGATGAAGTGAACATCAACTACCATCGCGAGGGCAAAGCGCGTTCTGCCAAAGTGACTCTCACAAGTTACAGAGCACTCATGGAGGGGGAGAAGGCACCAGCGAAGAAGAGCGAACAGCCGACTCCTAAGAAGGAGGAAAAGCCCAAAAAGGAAGCTCCCAAGGAAGGGGAGAGTGAAAACAAGAAAGACGAGGCCAAGGTTTCCATCGAGGAACTCCTGAAGAATGCCGCAAAAAATGGTGGCCGCCTTGAGCTCACTCCGGAGAAACTCGAGAAGCTTGGTGGCATGGAAAATCTCATGAAGGAACTTCAGAAGCGCGGTGGAATGGGGCAGGTTCTTCCTCTAGGAACCGACAAGTTTTTCGCATCCTCTCTCAAGGCACTTCAACCCGTCGCCAAGAAAAATTCCGGAACTACCGCTCTCGTGACAATCGATGGCAAGCCAGCGGTCCTCGGAACGATCATTTCGGAAAATGGTCGAATTCTCACTAAAAACAGTGAAACCGATGGCGGGAAATTGGGTGTGATGATCGGTGGAAAAAGCTATGAGGCAAAGCTTCTCAAGCGATTCCCGCATCGTGATCTCGCTCTTCTCAAGATCGACGCTGAAAAACTTCGCCCGGTCCGCTTCCAAGTCAAAGAACCAGCCCTCGGTTCTATTCTTACCGCGACCGGAGCCAAAGACGAGCCTCTCGGAATTGGACTCTTGAGTGTTTCCGGCAGGGCCATGGCCAAGGTGGGATTCATTGGCATCCAGGCCGGGGAATCTGACAAAGGTGTTCTTATTGAAAAAATCGTGCCGGGTGGGGCAGCTGCCGATGCCGGGCTCAAGGATCAAGACGTCATCACTCGTTTTGACGGTCAAAAGGTTGATGAGCCGGTCGCATTTGGTCATCTCATCCGCGGTCGCAAGGCCGGAGAAACAATCAAGTTGGAGTATCTTCGCAATGACAAACCAGGAAAAGCAACGGTGACTCTCAAGGAGCGGGTGATGCTCGACAACGTTAAGAATGACCCCCGAATGAAGCATGCTCTTGGTCAGCTTTCCGAAAAGACCAGCGGGTATCCTGATGCCATCCAGCACGACATTCCGCTTCCTCCCCAGCTGTGTGGTGGACCTTTGTTTAATCTCAAAGGGAAATGCATCGGCATCAATGTTTCCCGCGCCGGCCGGACCAAGACCTACGCCATCCCTGCGGATGAAATTATGGGAATGTTGGAAATCAAAGCGGCTGCCAAACCAGCCGGTCGCGTCGCTAAAAAACAGGATGATTTGACGAAGGCCAAGCCGGCTGCGCCTTCCAAAAAGAATGAGACGCTTGAAGCGATCAAAGCGATCCGCGCAAGCCTGAGGCAAATCGAGAAACGTCTCGACGGGTTGGAAAAGGCGGAACGCTAAGTTGGGCCCTTGTGAATTTAAGCAAAGAGCCCCCGTTGGCTTGTTGCCGGCGAGGGATCGTCTGTTTATGGGGGAAGCTAGTTCGATGGAAATCAAGTTAGCTTGGCTAAGATTGCCTTCTTCAGATCATCTTCTAAGGCGGACCTTCACCGCCCCCCTGTTAATAAGGTGGCAGTCCAGAAAGGGACGGGCCGGACTAGCCGTCCGGTCAAATTTCAGTATTGGACGTTATTTTCGGCCGTATGGGAGCTGACGTATTTCGTGGCCTTTTCAGGAAACCAGATCAGGAGAAAAGGGGGAGCAAGAATACGAACGAGGTGAGAACGACTACGGAAATGAGCTTGATACGAGATCCGTTTGATTTGTCCTCGTTCATTTTTTGGAGGCGTGCTCCTTGGCGGCTTGGATGAAGGCGTTGAAGAGTTTTGACTGGGATTTGTCAGTCTCGATGAGGCGCTCCGGGTGCCATTGGACACCGATGAGAAAGCGATCGTGGTCGGTGGTTTCGGTGGCTTCGATGACTCCGTCCGGACTCTTGGCAACCACGCGGAGACCTTCGCCGAGGTCTTTGACTGCCTGGTGATGGGACGAGTTGACCTCGAAACCGGTGGAGCCAAAGATCCCGCTCAGTCTGGAGTCGGGTTCAAGGGTGATGTCGTGATTGACGTTGCGATGGTTGCCACCGACGGCAGAGGGGATGTCCTGGATGAGAGACCCACCACTGGCGACGTTGATCCATTGGCTACCGAGGCAGATGCCGAGGAGAGGCTTTTCGGAGTTCTTGATCCAGCTGTGAATTAGGGCCTTTTCGAATTTGTAACGCTCGTCGCTGAGGATTGAGACAGTGGGGTGGGGCTCCTCGCCGTATTCTGACGGAGGAATATCGAGTCCGCCGGGCATGATGAGGCCATCGAGTTCTTCAAGGTAGTCATCGATCATGGCGGTGCTGCCGTCGGTGTTGGGAAGGATGACGGGGATTCCTCCGTGGTCTCGAACAGCACGGATGTAGGTTTCCTGATTCACGCTCGCGATGCCGATGAGAGGCCGCTTGGCGGAAGAGATCTCTTTGGGTGGGGGCGTGAGGGGGGCACTGCGGCGGTCGCCGAGTAGAAATCCGAGAATGCCGGAGCCGAGGATTGCGGCTGCAGTGAGGAAGAGTCTGCGGGTGGCCATGGGTAGTAGTGGGGAATGTCGGATGGAAGTCTGAGAATTTAAAGTCAAAAAGGGCTTCTCTAAACTACGCTTTTAATCGGATTAAGATAAGGCATCTCGCCGAGTATAAGATTCCGACTAAGGAGATAATGAAGAAAGGCAGATCTGATTCGCGAAAGCCGGGGAGTATCGAATAGAAGGTGTTGAGGCCGATAAAGCAAAAGAGGAGAAATGTCGCTAAGGGCCATGACTGCTACGAGAATTAGAATGGTCGTCCCCAGAACCAATCGCTCGTGGGGCTTCATTTTTTCATCTTCGCCCAATCAGCAACGGGTGCATTGCCGGGCTTACGGTTTTCGGTGCCTTTGACCTTGGTCAGCTGATCGCCAAGTTCAGTGCGCTTTTTGTCCGCGAGGGCTTTCATTTTCGCCACGATCTCAGGGTGGTCTGCGGCCACGTCTTTGGACTCACCGGGATCGGCTTCACTATCGTAGAGTTCAAGGCCGGTTTTTCCGAAATCATGTTTTCCTGAGTAGCCATCATTGCCGGGGTTTTCGGGCGCGATACGATACCGGTGGGGGAATTGCATCTTCCATTTCCCCATCCGCATCGCTTCGAGGTCGTTACGCTTATACCAAAAAAAGTAGGCCTCCTGTACTGGTTCGCTTTGCTCGCCGGAGATGACCTTCCAGGCGTCTTTTCCATCGATCTTCTTCTCGGGAAGCTTGGCGCCAATGAGCTTGGTGATGCTCGGCAAAAGGTCAATGGTCATGAGAGGAGTTTTGATCACAGAACCTGCCTTAAGCTTGGCCGGCCATTGCATCACGCATGGCACGCGTACCCCGCCATCCCAGCAGGTGCCTTTGCTCCCCCGGAGCGGACCGACTCCCCCAGCGTGGTTTCCATAGACCATCCAGGGACCGTTATCGCTGGTAAAGATTACCAAGGTGTTGTCAGTCGCTCCGGCTGTGTCGAGGGCGGCCAGAACTTCGCCAGTGGACCAATCGATTTCCTGAATGACATCGCCATACATGCCCTGCTCGGAAGAGCCTTTGTGCTTTGGTGAAACATAGAGCGGAACGTGCGGTTGGGGATGGGCAAGATAGAGAAAGAAGGGTGCTTTCCTCCGGGTGCTGTTCTCAATGAATCGAACGGCACGCTCGGTGAGCCAGGTTGTCATGTAGGTTTGGTCGCGGACCTGCGCCACGATTTCATCGTCTTCGATGAGAGGAAGATGCGGGTATTGCTTCATGAAACGCACCGGGCCGCTGGGCCACATATCGTTGGAGTAGGGATAACCGAGGTAGTCATCGAACCCCTGATTCACCGGAAGGAATTTCTCCTGATAGCCGAGGTGCCATTTGCCATACATCGCGGTGTCGTAGCCAACGGATTTGCAGATTTCGGCCAGAGTGGTCTCGTCGGGATGGAGGCCGACATTGCTGGCAGGGAAGAGGGCGCCCGAGATGCCAAGGCGGTTGGGATAGCATCCGGTGAGGAGCGCGCAGCGCGAAGCCGAGCAAACCGGTTGGGCGACGTAGAAATCGGTGAATTTCACGCCTTTTTCGGCGATTGAGTCGATATGAGGGGTGTTCCAGCCCTTTGCCCCAAAACAGCCGATATCCCCATAACCCATGTCATCACAAAAAATGACAACAATATTGGGCTTCTCCGCCGCTTGTCCGAGGCAGAAAAGGTTCATCCAGAGTAAAATCAATCGATTCATCTGCAAAGCTCACCACATCTCCGACGTAACCTCAACCCACAAGCACCCGCTATGAAGAGACTTTTCACGCTTCCCCTGCTCATTACCTGCCTCACCGCACAGGAGCCCAACAAGGATATCAAAGAAGGCCATTCCCACAATGGGCACGCCTTCAACGAAGGACCACGTCAGGCCGGCCCCCTCATGGGGAATACCGGAAATATCCACCTCCCCATTTCTTCTTCATGGGACCAGGGCCAGGCCTACTTCGACCAGGGCCTTGGGCAGCTTCATGGGTTTTGGTATTACGAGGCCGAACGCTCATTCCGCGCGATCCTTGCCAAGGATCCCAACTGCGCGATGGCCTACTGGGGGCTTTCGCAGGCCAACTATGAAAACGAGAAGCGGGCCAAGGCTTTCATTGCGAAGGCGACCGAGCTTCTCAAAAAGGAGGACTTGAAAATCACTCCTCATGAAAAGGCCTACCTCGAAGCAGAGATCGCCTATCATGACGAAAAGAAGGAAAAAGACGCCACCAAGCGGCGCAAGAATTTTCTTCGGGCTTATGAAGATCTCATTCTGAACTATCCCAATGATCTCGAAGCTAAGGCGCTCTTCGTTTGTCGACGCTGGCAGTTCAACCGGAAGGGCATTCCCATCACGAGTTACGTTGGAATGGACGCCATCCTTGAGCAGATCTTCGCGAAAAACCCGGCGCACCCGGCGCACCACTACGCCATTCACCTCTGGGACTACCGAAATTCCGAACAGGCTCTCGATTCCGCGGCCCGCCTCGGGAGTACCGCCCCTGGGATCGCCCACCTGTGGCACATGCCCGGCCACATATACTCAAAGGCCAAACGCTACCAGGATGCCGTCTGGCAGCAGCAAGCCTCCGCCCGCATCGATCACGCTCACATGCAGAAGTGGTTCCTCCTTCCGGACCAGATCCACAATTACGCTCACAACAACGAGTGGCTCTCGCGCAACTTCTCCCACTTGGGCAGTGTTCGCGCCAGCATCGACATGGCCAAGGCCCTCCTCGCCAATCCACGCCACCCGACCCTCAACAATCCAGGAAAGGGCTCAGCTCGCTACGGGCGCAAGGCTCTCATCGATTATCTCGAAAAGGCGGAACTTTGGCAGGAAGCCCTCGAAACCGCCAACTCGCCGTGGCTTGAAAAGCTCTCTAAGCCCGAGGACGACCTTTCCCGGGTCCGATTGATCGCGGTGGCCCAATTCAACCTCGGCCAGCAGGTTGAGCTTCGCAAAACCATCGAGCTGATCGACAGCCATCTCACCAAGGTCAAAGACGACCAAAAAATGGCCAAGGAAAAAGCCGTTAAGAAGGCTACTGACGAAAAGAAGAAGGAAAAGGAGATCAAGGACGCCGAGAAAAAAGCCCACGACCAGTTTCAGAAGAACATCAAGAAGTTCGAAAACGCCGTCGCCGAGCTTCGCGGCTACCTCGCCGCCATGAACGGTGATTTTAAGACTGCCAAGGAGGATCTTTCAAAGCGACCCTCCCACCAAACTCCCATGCTGCGTCACCTCGCCTACGGCGATCATGAAAAAGCCGCTGAGGTTGCCAAAAAACAGATCGAGAAGATGAACAAGGAAGCAATTCCTCTCGCTCAAGCGATCCACACACTCTACCACGCGAAAAAAGACGATGCGGCCTGGAAGTCTGGCTTTGAGGAACTCCGCAGTTTTGCCTCCGAAGTTGAGATCGGCTCCTCCGTCTTCGCCCGACTCGCTCCCATCGCGAAGGAACTCGGTTATTCCGACGACTGGCGTCAGCCTCACAAGCCCGCCGCCGATCTCCTCGCCCGACCTAATCTCGATGACCTCGGCCCACTTCACTGGACTCCCCCGGCCGCTCCCGGATTCAGTTTGCCTGATCAACACAAAAAGCCGGTCTCTCTTGCCAGCTATCGCGGCAAGCCAGTCATCCTCATCTTCTACCTCGGTGCAGGTTGCCTTCACTGTACCGAACAACTGACGGCCATGGCCGACCGTTATGAGGACTTTAAAAAAGCGGGCCTCCCCATCCTCGCAATCTCAACCGACGACATTGCCAACCTGAAGGACTCCCAGGACAACTACACCAAAGGGGATATTCCTTTTCCCATCGTTTCCGATGCTCCCAAGACCGTCTTTAAGCAATATGCGTCCCACGACGATTTCGAAGACCAGCCTCTCCACGGCACCTTCGTTCTCGATGGAAAAGGTCGCATGCTCTGGTCCGACATTTCAGCCGATCCCTTCATGGAGATCGACTTCCTGATCAAGGAATCGAAGCGGTTGCTTTCGCTTCATCAGTAAAAGCCCCCCAATTTCTTCACCAAAGCACTGCTGGCACACCTCCTCTTTTAGGATCACAGTCGAGGTTCAGGGATTTACATTGAGTTGACCCCATCTGATAAAAAAGAGGCAACCGTATTGGGCTGCCTCTTGTTCCAAATGAATTCTTCTCTTTCTTAAGGTGCGACCTCTTCCACCCGAAAAAACATCTTCGGCCTAAGGTCGCCGACAAGATTGCCCAAGTCGTAACTTCCGGTCGTTGACTCGCCTTCGTCTGCGAGAACGCCATCATCAATATCACTCGTCCAGTCAATCATATCGGTGGAATACCGAATCGCGTAGGTGGTGCCCGGTTTTGAGTTCCAGCTCAAGGTCAACACGCCTAAGCTGGAGTAATCGATATCGGTGATCTCGAGAGGAATAGAAGGCCCCGCTCCCGGTGCGACATCGGAGAAAGTCGTTCCAAATCGGATCTCATCATAGATCGTTGAACCGGTGTCCTGGAGAGACAACTGAGTGAAGTTGGATTGATCAAAGTCGGCTGTCAGAGTGGCGATAGCGTCACCTTCGGCAGGTTCCCCTTGTCCCTCAGTGATATTGAAAAGGGAAAGTTCGTCCGGCGTGCCATCGGATTTCCAGTTAATCTTACCAACAATGAGCGAGACATCGTGGTGGGATGCTCCATCAGCGAAAAGAGGAACATAGGTTCCCTCGCTCACCGTCGCGCTGGCCGAGTCAACAAAAGCCACGGCGTTTGGACTTCCGCTCCCGCTCCCGGGGATGCCTCCATTGTCTATTCGGAATCCGACTCCGAATGCCTGCCCCGTCGGTGAACTTAGATTCCCATTTTCAGCACTTCCGGACATCGCAATCAACGGGTCTGTTCCAAAGATCAAGGTTCCATATTTGTGAACGTTTGGAGCACACGCGAGAACGCTGAACCAAATGGTGGAGTTGTCTGCCGTCAGGGCGGTCTTGGCATCATCCGTCAGCAACCGATGGGCTTCTTGTTGACCTGCTGTTCCAAATCGACCCAAGGCACTGCCAGCCGAGGGATGTCCTTCAAAATCCAAACCTCCTCGCTCATTTATGATCAAACTGGGATCACCCACGGCATAGGCGGTTTGGCCAATATGATAAGATCGCCCCCAGCCCACAACTTCCCAGGCTCCGTTGAAGCCGAGGCCTCCCTCAAATCCATTCAGTTGCGTATCTGTCCCTTCATAGTCAAACTGTTCCAACAAGATCAGTTCGCCCTTGGCAAGAGAGCTCATCATCATCGCCGTTGCCATTCCGAAGGAGGTTTTTTTTCCAGGTTTCATTGTGATTTTTTCTACTTTGTTTGTGGTTAGAAGGGACAATTGGCTGTCCGATCAAAATATGCCGAATCAAACTCAGCTAAAAGTGTACCGAAATCAATTGGGATGCCAATTTATGAACGTCACCAGACTTACCCCTCAGGGAGCAGGACAATCAAAGGGAATATGGCGGGATCTTCATCAACTCACCATCGCGTAAAGCGGATTGATGCGCGACGATGCCAGCCACTGTCATATTCAAGGACTGCGCGATATCGATCCACGGTTCACGGTCTCTCAAGATGGCATCGATAAACTCACTCGTGAGATGACCATGCGATCCCCCGTGGCCTCCTCCGCCCACCCCCGGAGGGAGAGGCGGCCGAATTGTCCGCGGCGCCACCTGATCATTCTTTTGACCAGAAACGCGCCCGCACCGCTGACGCTGTGGAGAAAATTGCGACGTGATCGCTCGTTTGGTTCTTCTCTTTTCATCATCAGTTTATTTCTTCTTTGGTAAGTCATGCCCCAGGGCCCGAGCGATGGCGAAGTTTGTGAGGTTTTCGGACTCAAACCAACCACGCCACATGTTGTGGCCCTGTCCTTTGATCACTTCGACCTCCACCGTTCCTCCAAACCGGCGATAGCGTTCAGCGAGGATTTGGGTGTTCTTTTCATGGGGGACTACCGTGTCGCTGTCGCCCTGAATATGGAAAATGGGCACGTGGGCTTCCGCAAGGGGTTTGAGGCGGTCGATGGGATTGTGCTTGTCCAATACCTTTTTCAATTCTTCGGCGGGCATCTTGTAAGCGCCAGCCGCCCTCGCCAACCCGGGGTAGCTTTCGAGATTACAAACCGGATAAATACCAGCGACGCCACCAACCTTGGTGGGATTCTCCACCGCCCAATTGTAGAGCATCAGGCCTCCCCGGCTTCGCGCGAGCAAACAGGGTTTCCCGACAAAGTTCCTCTTTTGTGTGAGATAGGTGTAGAGGTCGGTAAAAGCATCCCGTCCCTCGGGACTCCCATAGGATTCTCCGACATCGATCCCTGCAATGGCCACCCCTTTGGCAAGAAAGCGTTCGAACATCCACACCTCGGACTTCGCGGGCAGGCCTTTCAAGGTTGGGGCATACCAAACCCACGGAATTTTTTCTCCGGTCTTTTCGGGAAGAATGATGAAGGTATCCCTGCCATTGATCTTGAATGATTCGCCGGGAAGAGGGAGAGACTTGGTTCCTTTCTCGATGTGCCCCGTGTTAACGCTGTAAAATTTTTGGGCGTTTGCTGAGAAGAGCTTCTTCGAAACTCCGGGTCCCTTCTTGTCGAAGTAGGCTCGTGTCAGTTTTAGAACCGAAGCGTAATCGCCGGTGGTTCGAGTGACCGGCCAGTCGCTTCCAAAGACGAGGCGGTCTTCTCCGAAGGACTCGAAGGCCAGGCCCAGGAGGCTTTGATAGAATCCAATGTTTTGAGGAGCCGGTTGTTTCTTCACTCGTCCGAAGAGTGCCGATACCTTGCAGTGAACATTCGGATGCTTGGCGACTGCTCGGAATTTGTTCCCCCAGACAGGGTCGAGCGGCTGTCCATCGAGGACAACGCTCCCGAAATGATCGAGGATAATTTTTAGATTTGGAACTCGTCTAGCGATGGTATCGACATCGTCGAGTGAATAGTTTCCGATGAGGAAATCGACCGTCTTTTCACTCTGGGCAGTTGCCTTGAGGTCACGAAAAAATTCCTCGCTGAGCTTTTCTCCGTTTCGTCCCGAAAGCCGGTAGCCAAGGTAGCGTTCGTCTTTGCAAAGTTGTCCGAAGAGCGGCTGGAAGTCATCTGTGCCGATGACCTGGGAAAGGTTCCCCACCACACCCCGATAGAGAGCTTTATTATGAGCGGTGACGTCAAGATTCCACTGGTTATCGGGGAGATGTTGTCCGGCCTGTACGATCACGACACCATCGACACCATTGGCTTTGGCAACCGGCTCGTGCTCTTCGGGCATGAATGACCGGTAGAGGGTCTTGTTGTCCTTCTTGATCCAATAAATTCCCTCGGGCCGGTCGAGGTGCCAGAGGTGAACATGGGTGTCGATCACGGTGGGGTGATCTTGGGCGGGGAGGGGACTTGCACCCGCGAAGAAGGAGCAAAAAATCCCGAGTGATTTGGTTTTAAGGGGCCTATTCGTCATTGGCGGGTTTCACGGTGAGTTTTCCAGAGCCTCCGATTTCCGGATGCGTTTCACTGGAATAGATTCCTTCGCCTAGATCCTTGCCGTCGATGCAAAATTCCGCGACGGTTTCATTGGAATTGAGGAGCAGTTTGTAGACCTCGGTATCATTGCCTTGAATGCGCAGGACTCCCGGCCCATCGAGACGCAAGGTAGCGCTATCAGCGATGGTATCACCGGTGTTCTGCTCGATGATGAGCGAGCAAGTTTCTTTGATCGAGACATCTCCTTTTCCGAAAGCTTGATTGGAGGAGGCAAAGACCAAGAAGGCTTGATTCTGGGTTGAGTGGGCTAGAAATCCTCCCGTGAAGGTATTTGCGGCTTCAATTCTAATCTGGTTCTGGCGGACCCCATTTAAGGTGAGCTTCCCGGCACCCTTAATTTCGCCCTTGAAATGACGGACTGCACCATGGCCGTCGGTCGATGCCCCTCCCCAGATTTGCGCGTCTTCTTTCAATTCGATCGGTCCCAAAGTGGCGGTCCCCGTCCGAAGAACGAGTCGTGAATCCTCGTGCATCACCAGGATGGAGGGAGCCTTGGGCAGGGCGGTGAGGGTCTCGTTTTCCCAGAGAATCAGAGAGGCATCCTTCTTTAAAACCAATGAACCGGTATAAGGATTGGGTGGTGAATTCTGCGCTTGGGCGGTCAGGCCTTCCTCAATGATGACGCTGTCATCTCCGCCGGGAATTTGTTTGCCTTCCCAGTTGTCGCGAGTTCCCCAGCTGTCCCGGCTTACCGGATCACTTTGCACCATCTTGATGCCAAGGATAGGGGGCTTGAGGAGAAACTCGCGAGGAGCAAGAGCGCGGCGGGTGAAGCGGAGTTCATCAAGGGCGAGTCGTTCAGGGTTACCCTTGGCCCCAATGCGAAACGGATTGAGCTGTTTTCCGACAATCTCTGTAAGCGGCAGTGACGCCACCGCCACCTCGGCACCGTCGAGATAGAGCTTCATTTCCCCACTTTCACGACTGGCATCATGATCCCAGATTACGGCGAAATGGTGGGGCTTAAGGTCCGCGATTGTTACGGCTTCTGCCAAGGCCTGGATCCGGTTGCTTCCCGAGTCATAGAAAAAACTCATCTGCCCCTCCCGTTGGCCACGGCTGGGTGGACGAAGGTCAAGATGCCAGCCTGTTTTGTCCTCGTCACCGGTCCTGGTTCCAAGAAGAAAAATCGGTCGCCGTAGCTTTTCGGTGAGGAACCAACCTTCGAAGGTAAATGATTGCGTTGAGGTCAGGCCGAACACCGATCCCGCCTTTTCCTCTTTCCAAATTCCCACCTGCAGGGCCGACTTGTTCTCTTTTTGGGTCAGAGGAACCGGGTCGGGTGCAACTGCCCGGATGGCCGTGCCATTTGCGACTGGAAGGAGTTCCACCTGCCCGAACTCGTCGACCAGAGGAGTCCCTTCGGCTCCCTGATCCATCCTCCATGAAGCGACCTTAAGGGGCTGCTTTTGGGTTTTCGGTTTAGGCTTTGGTTGGGGTTTGGCAGGGGGGCGCGGTTCGGGTTTTTTCGGTTCCGGCTCAGGTCCCGAAGTCTCCGGGGCTTTCACCTTCGCCATCCGGGGCTCTTCTGGAGCGGGAGGCATTTTCCCCGCCTCTGGTTTTTTGGGAGGGGATTTCATCTTTTCCTCGGTCGAAATCACCGCTCGATTTGATTGTTTCTCTGGCGAATCTTTCTCACTTCCGGATGCGAGGGCCCAAATCCCGAGCACCGCAAGGGTCAAAACAGCTGCCGCAGTGAGAATGATCGCAGGCCCGCGCGACTGCCGGGCACTCGCCAGTTGCATGTGCACGATGGGTGAAACATGGCCCAGGTCGACAAGGGCTGCCGAGTCGTGTGCCACTTGCATGTCGACCAAACTTCCGTCGGTTGAAACGATAACCTCCTGACCTTCAACGACGTGTTCAAAAACGCGTAGAAAGTAGGGCCTCAAGGCCAGGCTGGTTGCCTCCAGATCTGCCCGATAGGCCGCGATATCAAATTCCACGCGCCGGAAGTCCACTTCGCGGGTCTCTGAATTGTAGATGACGTAACGCGCCCGTAAATCATCGGAGTTTCGTGGCTCTCCAACCGAGCCCACATTGACGATGTAGCGTTTGTCAGGATCGAGTGAGCATGTCTTATCAACTAACTCCCTCACCGTTCCCTCTTCTCCACACTCAAAAATTTTGGGTTGATGGGTGTGGCCGACAAAGGTGACGAAGTGTTTGTTGGCCGCAAAGTTTTCCTGCGCCATGTCAGGACTATCGATGTAGCCAAAGCGTCCCGGCTCCGCGATTTCGGCATGCACGAAGAGAATCTCACCCGCCTCAATCGCCAGTGGTAGCGAGGCCAGGAAAGTGGTCGCCTCCGGAGTGAGCTCTGTCATGGTCCACTCGATGGCCTGTTGCGCGTGCTCATTGAAGATGGAGTAGTCCATCATTCCGGCGGCGGCGGCATCGTGATTCCCCAAAACGAAGTGGCTTGTTTCCGCCCTCACCGCTTCGAGAACTTCGGCAGGTTTCGGCCCGTAACCCACAACATCGCCGAGACAGATGATTACGTCCGCTCCTTGCGAACGAATGTCCGCAAGGACCGTATCCCATGCCCGGAGATTGGCGTGGATATCTGAGACGATCGCGTAACGCATGACGCTAGACTGTACCGAAAGTCGGCTTGGATGCTACCTCGAAAAGACCGTCACTTCGAAAGCGAAACTAATTTCTTCTTTTAAGAGGGGATGACTCTAATTTACGACAACTTTTGTTGGCTTGGCGCCTGCCCCTCCAAATATCAGCCGAGTCTTGGTTTTTTATCGTCATTGGAAAATACCAAGTTCTTTGGTTAGGTCTTTGAGGTTTTAACCACCTCACCCTTCTCACATGAAACCGCAATTACTCACCTGGATTGCTCCTGCCCTCGTCACAATCGCGATCTCCGCGGCCTTTGGCGAATCTCCGGTGAAAGCCGAGCAGGAGGCCTTGATTCCAAAACGCGAAACCGGCGTTCTTGAATTTCTTAAAAAGCACCCTGAATTCGATGGCAGGGGAACCATTATTGCGGTCTTCGACACCGGCGTCGATCCGGCTGCGGCCGGTTTACAAAAGACCTCGATTGGAGAGCGCAAGATTGTTGATGTCATCGATGCCACCGGCTCGGGCGATGTGGACACATCCCACACGGTCGAAGCTTCGAAAGAGGGAACCTTTGAAGGCCTCACCGGACGGACTCTCACTCTTCCCAAGAAGATCCATAATCCGGCCAAGAAATTCCACCTGGGGATCAAGCGAGCCAAAGATCTCTTTCATGGCGGAGTGAACAAGCGGATTTCCCGGCTCCGTTCCGAAGCCTGGCAACGCGAGTTAAACCTGATCAAGGACCGCCGCGCAGAGGACCGTCGGACTGCGGAAAAAAAGGGCGAACGCTCCGCGTTCAAGAAAACTTCCGCTGATCTTTCGCTCAAGGAGAAGGATGAGATTGCGCGCGAACAGCTCCTTGAATCACTCGAAAAAGATTTTACCAGCTCCGACCCGGGGCCGATTTACGATTGCGTCGTTTGGTCTGACGGCAAACAGTTCCATGTCATAGTCGATACCGATGAGGACGGTGATCTTGCCGATGAAAAAATTCTCCAGCCTTTTGGCGTTGCCGGTGACTATGGAACTCTCAGTGAAGAAGAGGCATCAACCTTTGCGGTGCAGGTTTACGAAAAAGGAAACCTTCTCTCCATTGTCACTGTGAGCGGCTCTCACGGAAGCCATGTCTCCTCCATCGCGGCGGCCCATTTCCCCGATGCACCCCATCGCGATGGGGTGGCCCCCGGAGCCAGAATCCTGTCGATCAAGATTGGCGATACCCGCATGGGTGGCAGCTCTTCGGGAGTCGGCGAAATGCGCGGCGTCGCAGCCTGTGCACAGTATGGAGCTGACATCATGAACGCCAGCTGGGGTGGCGCGAGCCAGTACCAAGACGGCCAGGATTCCAATGCCCGGCTCTATAATTTGCTCGTTGAAAAGTACGGTGTTACGGGCTTCGTCTCAGCTGGAAACAGTGGCCCGGCCCTCTCGACTCTCGGAAGCCCCGGCGGCGAAGCAACGTCCATCATTGGAGTGGGAGCCTATGTTTCCTCGGGGATGGCCCGCATTCTTTATAGCCAAACCAGCGAGGCCCCAAGCACCGCCTACAACTTCTCCGCACGTGGACCGTGTAAAAACGGAGATCTCGGCGTGGACATCATGGGGCCCGGTGGTGCCCATGCCTCCCTCGCGTATGATGAACTTCGTAATTCGCAACGCTACCACGGCACTTCGATGTCTGCTCCTTCCGTCGCCGGACTCGGAGCGCTCCTCGTCAGCGCTGCGAAACAGAGTGGGATTGAACATTCTCCCGCCCGAATTCGTGCCGCGCTCATGAACAGCGCCCACTTTGTCGAGAATGTTGAAGTGTTCGCCCAAGGAGCCGGACTCGTCCAAGCCCTGCCTGCCTGGGAGCACCTCAAGAAGTCTGCCAAGCAAAGCGAGTGGGATCACTTCTACACTGTCAACACCCGCAACAACACCTTCCGGTCCGGCCCCGGTCTCTACCTGCGTGGCGATATTCCCGTGGGTAAAAAAGAAATCCGCTTTGATATCTCACCTAAATTTTCCGCGCAGGTGAAGGCTCCCGAGAAGTTCAAGTTTGAGAATGACCTCGTCTTCTCCGCCACCCAGCGGTGGGTCAAGATCCCCGGATACGCACGTCTCGGAAATGGACAAATCACGATTAGGCCGGTTCTTGATATCCCTGAATCAAAACCGGGACAGCCGATATACGCCGAGATTCATGGGCATCTGGCCGACTCTCCCGGCTCAGGTCCGCTCGTTCGTATCCCGATCACCATTGTAAGGGGGGAGAAGACTGATCCTCATGCCCGGCATCGCGCGGATTTTTCACTCGAACTCAAGTCGGGCGCAACCAACCGTCGTTTCTATCAAGTCCCCGAAAATGCCAATTTTCTCAAGGTTCGTCTCCGCCGCGATCATGCCGATCCGCTGAGGCGAGCCGTCATTCTCCATGCGGTCACTCTCGTGGCTGATGGGAGCTACTATTCTTTCAACTCCCAGGAGTATCTCAGCCTTGATTCAGGCGGTGAGAAAGTGGTGATGATTCCGGTCGCGGGTGGAAAAACGACCGAGCTTGCTTTCCATCAGCCCTACTTTTCGGTGGGTAAGACGACGGTCGATGTCGACCTCCAGTTCATTGGCCTCACTTCGGATCAAGAGGTCCTTGTTTTGCATGAGAACAACCGGCACGTCCCGCTTCGGGTTGTGAGTGCGAGCGATGAGACCGTGCGTGGAGAAGGAAGCATTGAGGTTGCTCATTTCAGTAAACTTCCTGAAAAGACGGCGTTTCTCTCGCCTGACAAACGTGATGAATTCCCGCCGGGACCACATCAGGAGGGGGTGGTAAGTCCTCCCTATCTCCAACAGATCTTTACGGTCGCGGTCGAAAAACCCACGAAAATTAAGCTCGAACCGGCTCGCCGATTTAATGCTAGTTCGGAGATTGAAGGTGGACTTGTGACTGCCATTCATGAATCGGGAAAGACCCTCTACCAGGGAACCACCTCTCGAAATTCAAGCGTCTCGCTTCCCAAGGGTAAGACCACCTTCCATCGCATTCTACGAAGCCTTGATCGAGGTGTTCTTGAGCTCGAAAAAGACCGTCCCCTTGCTTGGTCGATGAAGCTGGAGAAGCCTAAAAAGCTGGAGCTTTTCGAATCGATGCGTGAGGTCATGAAAGGCCGAAGCGCCGGGACGTTAACGCTTCAAAAAGGCCGTCATCACAGCCTCATGGTCGGAGCTTCCGGGCTCGCTTCGCTCTCCTCCCATAAGCCGGCTCCCAGTTACTTTAGCGGCAGTTTTAAGCTGAAGCAAGATGGTGACGGTGGTCGCGAGTTACTGGAAGTCCGCGTCGAATGTCGACCAGGGGAGGACTTTAAATCAGTTACCAATCAAAAGAAGAAACCAGAGTCACTTGAGGCAAAGAAATCAGTTCTTAAGACGTTGGACGATGAACTCTTCCAACGGCGCCTTGATTTTGTGAAGGCCAACAAGTTCAACGGTGACAAAGAGATCGTGGCAACGCGTGATGGAATTCTCGCCCAACTTCTCAACGACCGCCCTTGGGACGCTGCCGTTCACATCGTTCATGCCCAAGTTCACGCCGGTAAGGCCAAGCTCCTCGGCGAGATGCCAAAGCTTCAAAAACGCGCGGGAAAGAAAGTCGCCGCAAAAGATATGAGCCACGTTCAAACCATCCTTAGAAAAGCACGGAGGCTCAGTAAACCCAAAGCGGTCGCGATCTTCTTCGGAGCGCAGACCGACGACGAGGAAGCATCGCTCGATCAACGGAAAGAAGCCTCTGCAAAGCAGAAGAAAATGGAGAGTCGCCGCAAAAATCTAGCGACAATCGCTCTACACGAAGCCGAAATTCTCCTTCGTGCCGGGAAACCAAAACCGGCCCGCCGAGCTCTCCGTGAACTTCGTCGTTGGCAGGACCAACCTTCAAAGGAGCACAAGAAAATCGAGTATGAGCTCCTTGAAAAGGAGAACCTCCACGGCCTCGCCTTGCAGAAGCTTAATGAACTTTTGAAGGAATCCCCCTTTGACAAAAAGCTCCTCGAGGACAAGGCCGCGCTTTTCGGGAAACTCGGCTTCGACAAGCGCTTCATCCAGCGCCTCCGTTTGGCGCGGAAAGTGCGCGAGCAGGGTGCCCGGAATTAAGAGTTAGTCCGATTCTCGGACCAAAAATGGAGCGCCGATTGACGACGCTCCATGCAAAAAATCCGGTTCTTAAACTTGTTTTACAGGGACCTACTTCGCAAGAAGCTTGGCCATGGCCCGGCCGAGGGCTTCGCCGATGTTTTGGTAGGTTTCGGCGTTGCCGCTGTAGTGACCGTTGGATGATCCTCCCTTGGAGAGAGGGTGGGAGTAAACGGTGGCGACGTTCCCCTCGAAGTCATCATATTTTCCCGATTCACCATCGACAGCCATCTGCGCCTTGAGAATTGCGCCTTCGTTTCCACCGGCTCCTTTCTTGGTTTGTCCGAGTGAGGCACAGACGAACTTTGCGTTTGGAGCCTCGAAGTCTTGGCGGAGAGCTTTGATGAACTGCACGAGGTTTACTTCGTAGCGTTCGGCGTTATTGGCGTCGTAGCGGTCCTTGTCACCCTGCCAGAAAATGAAGCCTGCAATTTCGTATTCTTTGGCCCCGGGGTAGTACTTGCTGAGGTTTTCGAGCACTTTTTTGGCGCTGTCGGTGTCGTCATCGTACTGCTTGCCAGCATACCATTCACCTTCCACCTTCTCGCCATTGCCTTTTGGATTCTTTGGAGTTCCGCGGTAGCCGGGGACTGTTTTCCCCCCGGCTTCGTAGGGCTCGGAGCCTGGAGGGAGTAGGTCCCAGCCGAGGCTGCGGTTGCCGATGCAGGACTTTAGAATCAGGACGGGGGCATCGATGACTTCGCCCAAAGCGTAACCGATCCCCATCTCGGGTCCGATGTTCTTGGAATTTGAGGGCGACATCCAATCGTTGGTGTAGTCCTTGAAATTCATCACGCGCACGTTGCGAACATCTTTCCGTGCGGTCCAAGCTCCGGCCTCATCGACGAGGTAGGGATAAAGACTGTTCTTCGTGGCATTCTGAAGGGTGCCATTCTTGTCGCCGGCCACATGGCCAAATCCGAGCATGTTGGACTGGCCCATGAGGATGAAAACCTGAGCCGGCTTGCTCATATCGGCTTCCTTCCCGTCAGGGTCGGGGATTTCGGCGGGAAGTGCCTTGGCGATGCCACCGGACGTCCTATTGCCGTTTTTCTTGAGAAAGGCGATGTCATCTTCCGAGAGGAATGATTTATTGAATTTCTTGGTCCGTCCGTTGGACAAGATGACAACGACCTGGCCTCTTTTGGCATCGTAGGATTTGAATTCGGCCTCAAAGGTCTTCGTGCCATCGGCATTGGTCCAGGTTCGTGCCTGAACTCCGTTCATCAGGGCGGAGCACAGCAAAAAGAAGCGGAACAGGGTGAAAGGTTTCTTTTTCATAGTCTAGGTAAAGTAGGAATTCGGATCGTCCTCTTACATTACCTCATTCTCACTTTCTTTTTTCGGGAATCAATCATGGTTGATGGCTTATTTGCGAATATCGTTCTCTTTTTTGCGACATCTCGGATTGTATCTTTTGTTGAATGAGACAGCTTCTGAGTCCATGAGTGTTATCGAAGGCGATCAACCCCGTCGTGTCGCCATCTCTCTGGAGATTGATTGGGGATTCAAACATCATCTCGACGTCTATGCCGGCTGCCAGCGCTTTGGCGACGAGGTGGGCTGGGATTGTCGTATTCATCCGGCAGTCGACAAGGTGCTTGGCAGGACCGGGGATGGGGAACGCTTCGATGGGGTGATTGCGCGGACGACAGTTCCGTTGGCCGACATGGCGAAACGAACCAGCACCCCTCTGGTGAACGTCTGGCTAAATACTCCCGCCCAAGATTTGCACAGTGTCTTTCCCGACGTCGCGGAAAATGGCAAAATCGGTGCCGAGCACCTTCTGGGACGAGGATTGAGGAATTTTGGGTATCTGGGATTCAGTCGGGATATAAGTGCCGGGGGGAAACTGACAGGATTCAGCGCCCGGATAGAGGAAGCAGGATTTTTCTGTAGTTCTCACAAATTCTCCCGAACCAGCGTGGAGCGCAATGCCTCCGGCTGGGAGGAGTTTGTGGACGGGGTGAAATCGTGGATTGCGACCTGGGAACTTCCGATGGGGATTTTTGTTTGCTGCGATCTATCCGCTCGGTATCTCGTCGATATTTGCCAATCATACGGCCTTCACGTTTCTCAGGACGTCTCAATCGTCAGCACGGGAAATGAACCGCTGATTTGCGAATCACCGGCGCCGACCTTGACAAGCATCGATATGGGTTTCAACCAGATTGGATACCAGGCTGCCGCGATGCTTGAGCGGCTCATGAGTGGCGAGGCCGTCGACCCCAAGGTTGAATTGGTCCAGCCGTTGGCCTTGGTGCCTCGTGATTCCACCGATCTTTATGCTGCGAACGATCCTCTGGTTTCGCGGGCCCTGCGATTTATCGCTGAGAACAGCCACCACCGCATCGAAGTCAAAGACGTCGTGACTGCGGCGGCCACAAATCGCAGAGGTCTCGAGCGCAAGTTTCGGGATTCCTTTGGTCGCACCATTGCCAGTGAAATCACCAGATTGAGGCTCGAAAGGGCCAAACGGCGGATGGCTGAGACCGATGTTCCCATGAAAGAGATCGCGCTCGACGCCGGCTTCCGAAACGCCGATCACTTCTACAAGGTTTTCATGAGAGTCGAAGGAGTTCCGCCGAGTGTTTACCGCATCAAGGACCGATGAGAAATTTCTCCGGAAAGGTCGATCAACCTACCCCATTGATGGCCCCAACCCTAGTCACCAGTAACCCGAAAATTGGTGGGTCAGTTTGGACCTCGGCGGTTCTCCGGGGTTGAGCGATACCATTCCCTTCAACGGAGTCAGCGAAGACGACCAATATGCTCTTGGACCCGCCGAAGCCTTCGCGGTCAAAATTATCGATGAAATTCCTTACCTTGAATTTTCTCGCATCGTTGGAACAGACGATGTGACTATAATAGTTGAGGTTTCCGAAGATTTAAAAACCTAGAGTGCCAGCGAGGCTGTTTTGTCGAGCAGTTGCCACGAAGTGTGAATAAAAAACACCCGCCGTAGAGCCCTGCAACCGGAAGGTGACGGGAGTCGGTATGCGCGATTAGCCGTTTCCCGGCGGGAATAAACGATGCCGTTCAGGACGATACTGCAAATGCTTCCATTTTTGAATCTCTCATGCCGCGTTTCCATCCTTGAAAGATTGTCCTGATGAGGTGAGTTTAATCGTCTACAGACCTTTTCGTGAAGCCTTTCATTCCAGTAATTACCGCAATCGCACTCACCTCCGGACTTGCTTCGGTTAAAAAAAGTGACGCCTCATATTGGGCTTACCAGCCCGTGCAAAAAGTTTCCGTTCCTGACTTCAAAGATGAATTTGTCAGCAACCCCATTGACGCCTTCATTTTGGCCGGACTCCGGGAGAAGGGCCTCGAGCCCAACACGCGTGCGACCGCTATCCAGCTGCAACGTCGCCTCGCCTACGACCTGACAGGCCTGCCGCCAAAATCAAAATCAATGGAGTGGTCGGAGCTGGTGGATCACTATCTCGCCTCTCCTCATTTCGGCGAAAAGTTTGCCACCCACTGGCTCGATCTCGTGCGTTACTCCGAGACAAACGGTTTCGAGCGCGACAGCCAGAAGCCCGAGATTTGGCGCTACCGCGATTACGTCATCAAGTCCTTCAACGAGGGCAAACCCTACGACCGCTTCATTCTCGAACAACTGGCCGGTGACCAACTCCCAGACAAAACCCTCGATACCTGCCTCGCGACCGGATTCATGACCCTCATGCAGCGGGACGATGAACCCGCCGATCGTCCCCAAGCCCATGCCGATGTCATCGGTGACATTGTCGACATCACTGCCGAGGCCTTCATGGGCACCACGATAGGGTGTGCCAAGTGCCACGACCACAAGGCTGATCCCGTGACTCAAGCCGATTACTTTTCCATGATGGCCTTCTTCGATGGCATCAAACAGGATCTTTTTAAAGGCCCCAACCAAACCTGGCTCGATCCTACCGTTACTCAAAAAAGAGAAGAAGGCCTCCGGTCCAACCGGGAGCAAGTTGAAACACTCTGGAAGACGATCGATCGCAAGGCCCTAGACCCCTACCTCAAGCGATCCAAAACACCTCGCGACATCGAGACCGACTGGAAGAGCATCTTGCGCATTCCCGCCAAACCCGGCTGGTCGCTTCCTTCCTTCGATGCCGACGCGGTTGGCTTCAAAGCTTCCGACAAGTGGCCTCGTAACAAGCCGGTGACTCTTCGTTCCGAGTTCGGACTCCAAGAAATCCCCAAACACTTCCTCGTCTATCTCAAGGGAGAACTACAACATCTCGAAATCTTTCTCAATGGAGCCCCGGTTCACGATGGCGTGACGGAAAAAGTCCACAACGAATACTTTATCCCGCTTCCCGTTTCCGAACTCACCACGGGAAAAAACGTCATCGGCATCATTGCCAAATCCAACCGCGGCAAGATCGAGGTTCGCGTGACCCGCGAGCCCGTTCACGACCTCAGTGCCGATCAGCTCGCGACCATCCACCCAAGCGTCATTTCCAGAGCCTTCGGTGATGAGTTCGGAGCAAAAATGAAGCCCCTCCAAATGGCTCGCCGGGATCTCGAACGCCCTCTTGATGGCATCCGGTATCATGGCGTTCACGAAAACGCTCAGATCGAGCCCCCACGTATTCACAAACGTGGCAGTGTTCATGCCCAGGGTGATGAGGTTTCTATTGCTTTTCCCGTTGTTCTCGATCACTCAAAAGCGAAGCCTGAAAGATCCCGCCTCGAGCTGGCCAAGTGGATTACCTCTCCCGATCACCCCACCACGGCCCGCGTCTGGGTCAACCGGCTCTGGCAGTATTGCTTCGGCCACGGACTCGTCGAAACCGCCAACGACTTCGGGGCCCTCGGCACGGGAGTGACCAATCAAGCTCTCCTGGACTGGTTGGCGGTTGAGTTGGTGAAATCAGGATGGGACACGAAGCACATGCTTCGCCTCATTCTCAACAGTTCGACCTACCAGCTCTCCTCCGAGGGTATGAACGACAAGGATCCCACCAACCGGCTTCACTGGAAATACAGTTCCCGCCGTCTCACCGCCGAGGAAATTTGGGACACCTACCTCGTTCTCACTCAGCAAATGAAATTCGACTTCGGCGGCCCTCCCGTGCGACCAAAGATGCCCGATGAAGTTCTCGCGACCTCCTCGCAACCTAGGAATGTCTGGCGTCCCTCACCCGGAGATTCCGCCGATCGTCGTGCCGTTTACATCCATGCCAAGCGGTCCATCAAACTGCCGCTCCTCGCCAATTTTGACTCACCCGAGCGCGATTTCTCCTGCCCCACCCGCTTCGCCACCACTGTCCCAACGCAATCGCTGACGATGCTCAACAGCGAGCGCATGAATGAATTCTCCGACCGCTTCGCCGCTCGGCTCTCGGGCAGCCTTGACGAAAAAATCAAAGAGGCCTTCCGCCTCGCCACCAGCCGCGAAATCACCGACGGTGAAATTCACGAACTCCAACTTCTTGCCAAGGACCTGGGCGAAAAATACCAGGTCACCGAAGAACAGCTCATGCCCCGGCTTTGCCTTCTGATCCTGAACCTCAACGAAACCATCTACCTCGACTAGTCATGAGAGACTTCTGCGGACAAACTAACCGACGTGAATTTATTTCCACCGTAGGCGGAGGCTTCACCTCGCTCGCCCTTACTGGTATGATGGCTCAGGCGGAGAAGAAGCAGGTCAACTTTGCCCCCAAGGCAAAAAGTGTCATCTTCCTCTTCATGTATGGTGGTCCGTCACACATCGACACCTTCGACTACAAACCCGGGATGAAAGGCATGGACGGCAAGACAGTCGCCGTAAAAACCTTCGGTCGCGGCGGGAAGAAAAACGAAGGCCGCATCGTCGAGCCCAAGTGGGACTTCAAACAATACGGTCAGTGCGGGAAGTGGGTCTCCGATCTCTTCCCTAATCTCGGCGAGTGTGTCGATGACATCGCCTTTATCCACTCCCTCACCGCCGAGTCGCCCATTCATGGCTCGGCCATGCTGAAGATGAACTCCGGCTCACTCGTCAGCGGAAAGCCATCGCTCGGAAGCTGGGTCAACTACGGCCTCGGAAACGTCAACGAGAATCTCCCCGGCTACGTCGTGATGCTCGACAAAACCGGTGGGCCGATTTCCGGAGCCAAGAATTGGTCCTCCGGTTTCATGCCTGCCAATTATCAGGGCACCGTCTTGCGCTCCAAAGGCGACCCCATCCTCGATCTCAAGCATTCCCGCGGAATGGGTCAGGAGGAACAATACCGCATCATCCAATCACTGAATCAGCTGAACGGCGGCCACCTTTCCCAGCGCCACGGAAATTCAGACCTGCAGGCGCGCATCGACAGCTATGAACTCGCTTTTAAAATGCAGTCCACCGCGCCCGAGGCCATCAACCTTGACGAGGAAAGCGAAGCTACCAAAAAGCTCTACGGCCTCGACCAGGATCGCACCGCTGACTTTGGTAAAAAATGCCTCCTTGCCCGTCGCCTCGTCGAACGCGGAGTCCCCTTCATCCAGCTCTATTCCGGTGGCGCCCACAACGACGACAACTGGGATGCCCACGGCGACCTCGAAAATAATCACAACAAGCACGCCGGAAATACCGACAAGCCGATCGCTGGTCTCCTCAAAGATCTCAAACAACGCGGCCTCCTCGAAGACACCCTCGTCGTTTGGGGTGGTGAATTCGGACGTCAACCCACTGCCGAATACGCCAAAGGCACTGGCCGGGACCACAACTCCGCTGGCTTCACGATGTGGATGGCCGGAGGCGGAATTAAAGGTGGCATCAGTGTCGGACAGACCGATGAACTCGGTTCAGCAGCCGTGGAAAAACCTCTTGAGGTCAAACATCTCCACGCCACGATTCTCCACCAACTTGGCTTTGATCCCAACGAACTCTTCTACAACCACGCCGGCCTTAACGAAAAGCTCGTCGGCGTTGAAGGTGCTGCTCCCATCAGTGAAATCATTGCATAGGTTGTGGCTCGAAGGGCCTCAGAATTGGCCTAATTGCGTCGGCGATGCTGATGGTTGTTTGAAGAAACAACTTTTTATTTCCCCTATGTTTCAGAGGTTCCGTTTTCTGGGGCCACTTTAAATTGGAGGTGTTGCCGTGGTTGGATCCGGAGAAAATTGTGATTTGATTGAGGTGCATAGACTCCGCCCGGCCCCTTTTCCCGGATGCCCCATGTGTGAAAGAGAATTGAAGGTCCCGCTCCCCGCGATTGCTCAGCTCAGAATTCCCCGCACGACCTCGCCGTGGATGTCGGTGAGACGGAAATCGCGGCCGGAGTATCGGCTGGGGGTTGGATTCACCCGCAACTTTGGCCCCCCCGGGGAGATCCGCGAAGTCCATGTCCTGCGTGGAAAGACATTTACCCAGGTGAATGACGGGGTTTCAGGCTATTTATCCCACAGTTTGATCCCCCTGTACTTCGGGCTGGGAGAAGTCGGAGGAGTTGAGAAAGTCGAGGTGACTTGGCCGAGTGGAGGACAACAGGTGGTGGAGGGGCTAGAATTGGGTAAGAGGCATACGATCCAAGAGCTGTGAAAAGCTACTCGCCCAGCTCGAAGATGGAGTTGTGGATGAGGCGGGTGAAGGGGGTGCCGTCCTTACCTTTGAGTTTCATCTCGATGGACATGCCCCAGGTCGGTTCCAGGTCGGGAACGGTGAGGGTGATTTTATTCCCATTGAGTTTCGCCTCCGAGACCTTCCACTCGCGTTCGTTGTAGTGCTTGGAGCCATAGTTTCTGGTTCGTTTAAGATCCCAAGCCTTGATGTGGAAGCTGCCGGGTTTGATGGATGCGGGATCAATCTCGTCGGAAAGGGTGAGGGTGACGCCGGATTTTGTGGCGTTGATTTTTGTGGGCAGGTTTGCGGGTTGTTCGGTCTTCCGGATGCGGTAGAAGTCACCGGCTTTACGCTGGGTGCCGGCCCAGGCGAACATGCCGCAGCCGTAGAGTTGGCCGTCTCCGGGGTGGAAGCGACCGCGCATGATCCCGGTGGGGAATTGTTTGAGGGGGAGTTCGCAAAGTCCTCCTTGCCGTTGTTCGCCGATCGTTTCGTGCGGGACGACGTAGATTTTCCCGTAGCCGTAACTGAGGTTAAGGAGTTGTCCGTTGAGGGCTCCCCACTTGGCCTCCTTGGGAACCCAGAGGAGTTCGGAGGGAGAGCGGTCGAAGGCGTTGGTGATCCAGCAGAGGGGGTTTTTCATCGCGGTATCGGCGGTGTCGGTGACGGGTGAATAGCCGTAGATGTTGCCGAAGAATTCGGTGGGGCCGTCGCCGTCAACCCAGTTAATGCGGTTCTTGGGGTTCCAGTGGCCTTCCTGGTCGGTCACGATGAAGGTGCCATCTGGGTTGAGGCAGACGCCGTTGGCGGCGCGGAAGCCGGTGGCGAGGATGTCCGTTTTGTAACCATCGGGCGAGATGCGGAGAAGAGTACCGTGATGGGGGACGAGCGAGTCCTTGGCGTGGCGGGCGGACTTGGCGTAGTAGAAGTTGCCCTTGTCGTCGGTTTGCAAGCCCATTGCGAATTCGTGGAAGTGCTCGGTGACCTGGTGGTCGTTGTTGAAGCATTCGATGTAGTCGATCGTTTCGTCGCCGTTGGTGTCGTGGAGCTTGGCGAGTTGGTCGCGGCAGGTGACGAAGATTTTGTCATTCACGATCTTGAGTCCAAGCGGCTGGAAGAGACCGGAGCAGATGCGTTTCCAGGTGAGGGTGCCTTCGAGTTGATCGATGCCTTCGACGATCCAGACGTCGCCCATCCAAGTGCAAACGGCGGCGCGTTTGCCATCGGGATAGAAGTCAAATCCGCTGGTGCGCATCCAAGATTGGTGCGGGTTGAGGTTGGAGACGGGGACGGTGAGAGTGTCGACTGCGAAGGGGCCGGACTCATCGCCGCGTTGAATTTTCGTGGTGACGATGGTCGGGGAAGATTTTGGAGAGGGTTCCGGAATGATGGGATCGAAGGGGGCGGGTTCCAGGAAGATGCTCCCGTTCGAGTTCATCACCACTGAGACGATTTGAGGGTCTTTCGAAGGCTCGATTTTGAGGCAAAGGGCCCCATCTGCGACTATGAAATCTTGGCTGGGAGACGGACCATCATGAGATCCGAGTCTGATGGTGAGTTCCTCTTGGCTGGGAGCGATCCAGAGTGTTCTTCGAAATCCGCCTTCGGATCTCACCGTCATGTGTTCCTTAATCTGGGTATCTCCGACCTTGTAGGCTAGAAGAGGTCCTTCGGCGGTCATTTGTAGTCCGCTGAATTTCACCCAATCCTTTGGAAGCGGTCCAAACTTGCGCCCGTCTTTTCCGGTGACGCGGATGGGGTCCCAGGAGCCGGTTTCGGGGTGGGCCCAGCCGGGTTTGTCAGGGTTGGTGAGGATACGCTCGCCAACGATGGAGGTGTGGGTGCCATGGGAACCATCGAAGGCGATGCCTTTCCAGTCAACGAATTGGTCGCCGGTGTAGATGGCGGCGAGGCGCATGGTGTCGTGATCGTAAACGGCCCAAGCCTTGCCTTTTGAGATGCCGCCTGGGCCTTTGTCGAGGCGGATGGCGAGGCCTTTCTGGGCGATGTTGACGTTCAGATCGAGAGGGCCGGGTTCAATTTGGTAGGTCCAGAAGAGGTAATTTCCGAAGTTCATTTGCTTGTAGATCGGCGGGGTCTTCTTTGATTCCTTTTCCTCAATTTGGGACATGCCGAGCGGGAGTGAGGCGAGGTAGGTGTCGTCGATCTTGCTGAGCTGGGAAGGGTTGCTCTTTTTGAGATATTCTTCGCGGATGTAGTGGATGACGTCGTATTTCTGCCGGGTGGAGAATTGCGGCATGGGCATCATCATGCCATAACCCTTGGTGAGGGTTTGATACATGCGGAAGGGATCGTGCCCGTTCTTAAATTTCCCTTTGTGGAATTTGAGAGCGATGGGAATGGAGCCTTCCTGCTTTTCGGTGCCGTGACAGGTGATGCAGAGTTGGTTGTAGATCTCGCGCCCACGTTTGAGGGAATCGGCGTTCCAGTTGTCGACGAGGTCGTTGTGGTCGGAGATTTCGAGGGGCTGGAGCCAAGCTGTGTGGAGGGTGAGGCCTTCGGTTTTTTCGAGTGAGATGGTGGTTGAGAAGGGGTGGTCCGCAGATTTCGCCGATGGCCGGAGATTTTTTTTGGAGTTTTGGTCGGGGTTTTTCCAGTGGAAGTCCGGCGTGTTGAGTTCCTTGATCTTCTTGTCGGCAGCAGTGCGGATCTCGCGGTAGGTGAGACTGCGTTTCCAGAAGAGGACTTGCGCGATGGAGCCATCCTTGAAGTCGCCGCCGAAGTCGGAAGCGGTGGAACCGATTTTGAAGACGTGATTTTTGTCGTCCACGGACGAGAGAGACTTGCGCGATTGGAGTTCTTTGCCATCGAGGTAGAGGCTGACTCCTCCTTTTTCATTTCCAACGATGACGGCGAGATGCTCTTTGCCGTCGTTGATTTTTGGACCGTCACGCATGGCGCCGACCCAACCGACGTCGTAGTGGAGTTGCCCGTTTTTGAGATAGAGGGTTTTACCGCCTTCAGCCCATTTGCCCTTGGCGGGGGCGATGGCGGCGAGAGTGCCGTTTTTTGCGGTGGTTTTGAAACGGGCCATCAGGGTGAAAGCCTTGTCCATGGGGAAGTCTTTTCCGGGGAGAGGCTTGAAGGCGAGGTTGCCATCGGTGACAAGGGACTTGGGGATTTCGATCCGTTTGGTAGTGGGGTCGCCGGAGGTGGTGAGGTGAATGAGGGCGGGTGAATTTGGAAGGTGCTCGAAGGTGAGGTCGGCGGTGGCTTTTTCGCCTGCGGGGAGTTCGACGGGATGGTCTCCGAATTTCAGAGTGACGTTTTTGTCCGACGAGTAGCTGAGGAAGAGGCGGAAGTTGGTCTGGGGATCGTGTGCGATCAGAGAATTGGGGACGCGGGAGAGGAGGGAGATTTTGGTTTTCGCGATCGGGATCGAGGTCGGCGGGGCATCCTGGGCAGGAAGGGAAAGAGGGGTAAGAAGGGTGAAGGCCGCGAGAAGACTCTTTTTCATTTGTTGTTAAGCTTGCAGACGAAAAGTTGATGTCAAAGAAGAAGGACGATTTTGCGGAACCAAATTAGGGTAAGTTTGGGTTGGAATGGATTTGACCAAGGGGGGTGTTAGCTGGTTTCATAGCCCATGAATTTTTGTTTTGTAGGGCGTGGGGTTTTTATGGGCGTGTTTGGGGTGGCAACAAGCTGGGCTCAGGTGAGTGATCATTTTAATGATGGGAATGATGACGGGTGGGCGCGATTGGATCCGTTGTTAGCGGTTGGTGGGACGGCGGCCTTTTCTTTTCCCGATGGAAATAGCTACCGGGTTCAGGCCGGGGTTTCGCCGGATGCGGGGAGCTTTGGGCAGGCGCGCGTGGGGTCGTTGCTGGAGGAGATCAACCACACGGCATTTCGGGTGGTGGTGGATGTCGTCGCGACAGATGCCGGTTTGGAGCAGGATGTTGGGATCTTGACCCGGGTGAGCACACCGGGGTTGGGGACTTTGAACGGATACTCGGCGTCTTTCGATACTGATGAAAGGCAGGTGTATTTGTCGCGAGTGGATGGGGAGCAGCCCACGGCTCTTGAGAGCGTCGAGGTGCCTCTAGATCCGGCAAAAAGCTACCGCATTATTTTCCACGGGTTTGAGGATCAGTTTCTCATCGAGGTTTTCGATGTCGCAGATCTGACGACGACGATTGGAACGGTGGTGGCATTTGATGATGTTTACACCGATGGAATGGTGGGGATTTTTGGGAGTGCGGGCCAGGCGAATGGAGCGGTGGATGTGACCTTTGATAATTTTGAAACGGGGGGAAACCCCGATACCGATCAGGATGGAATGTCGGACCCAGCAGAGGCGGCGGTGTTTGGAAATCTGGATCAGACGGGAGAGGCTGATTTTGATGGAGACGGCAGGAGCAATGCCGAGGAACTGGAATTGGGATCAAACCCAACCGTGCCTGACGCGGTGATTGAGGTGAGTGGGTTGTCCCTCGAGGAGGATGTGCTGCGGCTCAGCTTCCTGCTTTTGGAGGGGAAGAGTTTCCAGTTTGAGAAGAGTGTTGATCTAAAGACCTGGGAGGTGGACGACGAGGCCGTTTTTACCGACCTCGGAGATGGGAAGGGAGAGTTTGAGGCGGCGAGGAGCGGGGGTAGGCAATTTGTGAGAGTAAAGATGATTGACTAGGCGAGGATGGGCTTGATGACTTTTCCTCCGACGTCGGTAAGACGGAAGCGTCGGCCGTTGTAGGTATGGGTGAGTTTTTCGTGATCGAAGCCGAGTTGGTGGAGGATGGTGGCGTGGATGTCGTTGACGTGGGCTTTATCGACGGCGGCGTGATGGCCGATTTCGTCGGATTCGCCGTAGCTGACACCGCCCTTGATTCCGCCGCCGGCCATCCAGGTGGTGAAGCAATGCGGGTTATGGTCACGGCCGGGCTTTGCTGATTTTTGGGCGAGGGGAAGGCGGCCGAACTCACCGCCCCAGATGACGAGGGTGTCTTTGAGGAGGCCGCGTTGTTCGAGATCGCTGAGGAGGCCGGCAATGGGGGTGTCGGTTTCGCCAGCGAACTGGCTGTGGTTGCCTTTGATGTCGTTGTGGCCGTCCCAGCTTCGTTGATTTTCCATTCCGCCGGAGTAGATTTGCACAAAGCGAACGCCGCGTTCGACCATGCGGCGGGCGGTGAGGCATTGGCGGGCGAAGTGTCCGCAGTGTTTTTCGTCGATGCCGTAGAGTTTCTTGATGTGTTCGGGTTCGGTATCGATATCAAACGCTTGGGGCGCCGCTGTTTGCATACGGTAGGCGAGTTCGAAGCTTTTGATGCGGGCCTCGAGCTCGGCATCGCCGGGGCGTGACTGGAGGTGGTCGCCGTTGAGTTTTTTGAGCAGAGCAAGCTGACGAAGTTGCTGGCCATCGTTCATGTGGGCAGGGCGCTTGAGATTGTCGATGGCATCTCCCTTGGGTTTGAGCCAAGTCCCTTGATAGACGCTGGGAAGGAAGCCCGCGCCCCAGTTGGTGGCTGCTCCTTTGGGAAGTCCCCGGTTGAGCGGATCCGACATCACGACGAAGGCGGGAAGGTCGCGGCTTTCGCTGCCCAGTCCGTAGGTGACCCAGGATCCGACGCACGGGAGTCCCATGCGGGGTTGGCCCGAGTTCATCATGAAGAGGGCCGGGCTGTGGTTGTTCGATTCGGTGTGGCCGGAGTGGATGAAGGCCATCTTGTCGACATGCTCACCGAGTTTGGGAAAGATTGAGGAGACCATCTTTCCGCATTGCCCGCGCGGGGTGAACTCGAAGGGTGACTTCATGAGCGGGCCGACGGCGTTGGCGAAGAATCCCGTCTTTTTGTCAAAGCCCGCGAGTTCCT